>NC_014217.1:4129686-4447354 GCF_000092925.1 Ancylobacter novellus DSM 506
GGCCTCGACGAGGTCGCGCAGATCGAGGCGCGCTCGCCCTTCCGCCTGGCGAGTTCCTCGCTCACGCTCGAAAACATCGTCGCGGTGGCCGGGGACATAAGGGCGGCCTTTGCCGAGGACTTCGACGGCGCTGTCGTCATCCAGGGCACCGACACGATCGAGGAGACCGCTTTCATCCTCGACCTGCTGGTGCGCGACGCGCGCCCCGTGGTCGTCGTCGGCGCCATGCGCGGGCCGCAGCAGGCCGGCGCCGATGGTCCGGCGAACCTTCTCGCCGCCGCCATCGCCGCCGCCAGCGAAGCCGCGCGGGGCCTGGGCACGCTCGTCGTGCTGAACGACGAGATTCACGCCGCCCGCTTCGTGCGCAAGGCGCATACGGCGCTGACCTCCGCCTTCGTCTCGGAGAATGCCGGCCCGCTCGGGCTGGTGGCGGAGGGTCGGGCACGGCTTTTCACCCGCGTCGCACCGCTCGCATTGCCGTCCCTGCCGCTGCCGGAGGGCGAATTGCCGCCGGTCGCGCTCCTCAAGATGACGATGGGCGATGACGGTCGCCTCCTCCGCGCTGTCCCCGGCCTCGGCTGTGCCGGCCTCGTCATCGAGGGCATGGGCGCCGGCCATGTGCCGGCGGCGGTGGCGGAGATCGTCGGCGAGGTCGCCGCCGCCATCCCCGTGGTGCTGGCGAGCCGAACGCTGGCCGGCCCGGCCTTCGAGCGCACCTATGGTTATCCGGGTTCGGAGATCGACCTGATCGGCCGCAGCGTCCTCCCTGCCGGCCTGCTCGGCGGCCCCAAGGCGCGGCTCCTGCTCACCTTCGCCCTGGCGGCGGGATGGGAGCGGCCGGCAATCGCGGCGGCGCTGGCCGCCTACGCTTAGGAACTGCCGATCAGTATGCCGGCGGCCAGCACCAGCAGGCCGCCCAGCACCACCTGCACGATCGCCGAGGTGAACGGCGTCTCCATGTAGCGCGTGCGGACATAAGCGATGGCGGCGAGCTCGAAGGCGACGATGACGCCGGCCACCGCCGTGGCGGTCCAGAAATCTGGGATGAGATAGGGCAAGGTGTGGCCGAGGCCGCCCAGCACCGTCATCACGCCGCAGGCGATGCCGCGCGGCCAGGGGCTGCCGCGCCCGGTGATCTCGCCATCGTCGGACAGCGCCTCGGTGAGGCCCATGGAGATGCCGGCGCCGATGGAGGCGGCAAGGCCGACCAGGAAGGCAGCCCATGAATCCTGCGTAGCGAACGCGGCGGCGAAGATCGGCGCCAGCGTCGAGATGGAACCGTCGATGAGGCCGGCGAGGCCTGGCTGGACGATCTGCAGCACGAAGATGCGGTGGGCGGTGGCGTCCTCGGCTTCCTTGGCGCCGCCGGTCTCGATCGCCCCGCCGAGCTCCTGCGCCAGCGTCTCATGCACGCTCTCGGCCTCGGCGAGGTCGGCCAGCAGTTTGCGCGTATCGGCATCACGCGCGCGCTCGGCGGCCTTGATGTAGAACTGCTGCGCCTCGTATTCCATCATCTCGGCCTGCTGGCGCACCGCGTCGATGCGCAGCGTCTCCAGCAGCCAGATCGGATTGCGCTTGAGGAAGCCCTTCACGTCCTGCCGGGTGATATAGGGCAATTCGCCGCCGAACTTGCGCTTGAAGAGTTCGTGCAGGGCATGGCGATGGCCCTTCTCCTCCTCCGCCATGCGCTCGAACATCTGCGCGGTCGCGGGATAGTCCGCCTTCACCCGGTTGGCGAACTGGAGGTAGATGCGCGCATCCTCCTCCTCGTTGGAGATGGCGAGGGCGAGGATTTCCGCCTCGGTGAGGTCGGCGAAGCGTTTCATTGGTGGTGTCCGGCAACCTGATTAGAATTACTCTAATCTTGTTCACCGAAGCTGTCGATTAGCTGTCAGTCGCAGCCGCCATGCGTCAGGGGAATGGGTTCCCCAAACGAAACGGGGCGCCCGAAGGCGCCCCGCTGGAACATTGCAAGGCTGCGGCCGATCACTCGGCGGCGCCGGCCTCGGGCTCGTCGCCCTTGCCCTTGGCTTCGAGGTCCTCGCCGGTCGCCTGGTCGACGACCTTCATGGACAGGCGGGTCTTGCCGCGCTCGTCGAAGCCGAGCAGCTTGACCTTCACCTTGTCGCCTTCCTTGACCACGTCGGACGGCTTGGCCACGCGCTCCTTGGCGAGCTGCGAGACGTGCACGAGGCCGTCCTTGGCGCCGAAGAAGTTCACGAAGGCGCCGAAGTCGACGACCTTGACCACCGTGCCCTCGTAGATCTGGCCGACTTCCGGCTCGGAAGCGATGGACTTGATCCAGTTCAGCGCGGCCTTGATCGACTCGCCCGAGGCGGAGGCGACCTTCACCGTGCCGTCGTCCTCGATGTTGATCTTGGCGCCGGTCTTCTCGACGATCTCGCGGATCACCTTGCCGCCCGAGCCGATCACTTCGCGAATCTTGTCGACCGGGATCTGGATCACCTCGATGCGCGGGGCGTGCTCGCCGAGCTCGGCGCGGGCGCCGGTCAGCGCCTTGGCCATCTCTCCGAGAATGTGCGCGCGGCCATCCTTCGCTTGGGCGAGGGCGACCTTCATGATCTCCTCGGTGATGCCGGCGATCTTGATGTCCATCTGCAGGGCGGTGACGCCCTTATCGGTGCCGGCCACCTTGAAGTCCATGTCGCCGAGATGGTCCTCGTCGCCGAGGATGTCGGAGAGCACGGCGAACTTCTCACCCTCGAGGATGAGGCCCATGGCGATGCCGGCCACCGGGCGGCGCATCGGCACGCCGGCGTCCATCAGCGCCAGCGAGGTGCCGCAGACGGTCGCCATGGAGGAGGAGCCGTTCGACTCCAGGATCTCCGAGACGGCGCGCAGCGTGTAGGGGAACTCATGCGCCGGCGGCAGGATCGGGCGGATGGCGCGCCAGGCGAGCTTGCCGTGGCCGATCTCGCGACGGCCAGGGGAGCCCATGCGGCCGGTCTCGCCGACCGAGAAGGGGGGGAAGTTGTAGTGCAGCAGGAAGCGCTCCTTGTAGGTGCC
Organism: Ancylobacter novellus DSM 506; assembly: GCF_000092925.1. NCBI lineage: Bacteria > Pseudomonadati > Pseudomonadota > Alphaproteobacteria > Hyphomicrobiales > Xanthobacteraceae > Ancylobacter > Ancylobacter novellus. The sequence continues at coordinate 4,132,714 of NC_014217.1, forward strand.
TTCCAGGCTGTCGATGAACTGCTCGTCCTCGCCGGTGCCGAGGGTAGCGACCACGAGGGCCTGCGTCTCGCCGCGGGTGAACAGCGCCGAGCCGTGGGCGCGCGGCAGCACGCCGACTTCGGAGACGATCGGACGGACGGTCTTGGTGTCGCGGCCGTCGATGCGCACGCCGTCGTCGAGGATGGTCCAGCGGACGATCTTGGCTTCGAGCTCCTTGAGCACCTCGCTCAGGGTCTGGGCCTCGGGAACCGCCTGGCCTTCCGCCGCCAGCGCGGCGTAGTGCGCCTTGGCCTTGGCCTTGGCGGCGTCGACCGCGGCGTAGCGGTCCTGCTTGCGGGCGATCTTGTAGGCGGCGCGCAGGTCGGCCTCGATCAGGCCGCGCAGCTCGGTCTCGAGCGCCGAATGGTCGGGAGCGGCGAACTCGCGCGGCTCCTTGGCGGCCTTCTCGGCGAGGCGGATGATGGCGTCGATCACCGGCTGGAAGTGGCGGTGGCCGAACATGACCGCGCCGAGCATCACTTCCTCGGCCAGTTCCTTGGCCTCGGATTCGACCATCAGCACGGCGTCGGCGGTGCCGGCGACCACGAGGTCGAGGGCCGATTCCTTCACCTCGTCGAGAGTCGGGTTCAGCACGTACTCATTGTCGATGAAGCCGACGCGGGCGCCGCCGATCGGGCCCATGAAGGGCACGCCGGAGAGGGTGAGCGCGGCGGAAGCGGCGACCATGGAGACGACGTCGGGATCGTTCTCAAGATCGTGCGAGAGCACGGTGACGACGACCTGGGTGTCGTTCTTGTAGCCCTCGGCGAAGAGCGGGCGGATCGGGCGGTCGATCAGGCGGGAGACGAGGGTCTCCTTCTCGCTCGGACGGCCTTCGCGCTTGAAGTAGCCGCCGGGGATGCGGCCGGCCGCGTAGGCCTTTTCCTGGTAGTTGACGGTGAGCGGGAAGAAGTCCTGCCCGGGCTTCGGCGCCTTGGCGGAAACGGCGGTGGCGAGCACGGTGGTGTCGCCATAGGTCGCGAGCACGGCGCCATCGGCCTGGCGCGCCATGCGGCCGGTCTCGAGGACGAGCGTGCGCCCGCCCCAGTCGAGTTCCTCGCGGTGAATATCGAACATGTCTGTCTCTGGCTTTCCGAAACGCGAGCCATGGGCAAGACGGCGGGAGGCTCCGGCGATGGGCTCTGGAGAGAGCGGCCTATCGGCCCCGAGCATCCGGCGATCCTGCCATGGCGCGCCGTTTCTCGTCGGTGGCGGCGAGCCCCATGCCCGCCGCTCTTGCGGTCTTCGGCGCGGCGGACCATCCGCATGCGCCGTCTTTCAATGGACGAAAGGCCCGCGCCGTGCCGGCACGAGCCTCGCGTGGGTCAGCGGCGGATGCCCAGCCGCTCGATCAGGGACTTGTAGCGGGATTCCTCGGTCTTCTTGAGATAGTCGAGGAGGCCGCGGCGCTGGGAGACCAGCTTGAGCAGGCCGCGCCGGGAGTGGTTGTCCTTGGCGTGGTCCTTGAAATGGCCGGTCAGGTTGACGATACGCTCGGTGAGGATCGCAACCTGCACCTCGGCCGAGCCGGTGTCGCCGGCCTTGGTCGCATATTCCTTGATGAGCGCCTGCTTGCGCTCGGCAGTGATCGACATCGGTTATCCTTTCAGGTCATGACGTCGGTGGATGCGGGCGTAGCCGGCCCCTCGCGGGCCTCGGCCTTGGTCGCCTCGCCGGGAGTTGCCGCTCGGCCGGGCCGGGATGTCGTCCAGCGCGGTCAAATGGCAACGGGTCGCGCGGACGAAGGTCCGCAACGCGCGCGCAACATACACGAAAACGCCAGCGAGGCTAGCGGCATATGTACAGGAGGCGACACAGGGGGCGACGGCCTACATCTGGAGCCGCACGCCGGCCTCGGCGAGCCGAGCCTGGGTTTCGGGCATGCGCTTCAGGGCCGCCGCCAGGCGCTCGCGCCAGCGAGGACCCTGCGACGCGGCATCGTCATAGGCCTCCACCAGATCGTCGGGGCGGTCATCCGCGAGCACATCGATCAGGAACGCGGCCTGCAGTCGATCCTTGTAGGCCTTCACGCCGTTCGGACCCTCTTTCCGCCGATCGGAGACGATCAGCTTATGGATGGCGAAACGCTCCGGGCGAGGGATCTGGACCAGGACGCCATCGCGGTAGGTGACCGCGACGTCGATCGGATCGGCGATCAGATAATTGAGGTAGTGAAGCGACTGAGCATACACGCCGAGCGCCGCCAACGGCTTCAACTCTTCGGCCTCCTCGAAGGACGGCGTCAGGAATTCGACCAGGAGTTCGCTGCGGCTCTGTTTCCAGCGCCAGACTTTCTCCTTGTCCAGCGACGGCACGGCATCGAAGGCGAAGCCATCGAGCACGCGCTGGAGCGGCTCGGAAACGACGTCCTCGACCGCGAGGGACAGGCGCTCGAAGCTCGCAATGTCGATGTCGTTGGTCTGAGCCGCCTGCTCGACGCTGTAGCGGATGCCGAGTTCGCCTTCGTAAAGGCGGAAGGCCAGGGTGCCGACGATCGTCCCGCCGAGGCGGAACGCCCCGGCCTTCTGCAGCGCATTGAGAAGGGAGCCCGTCGCTGCGTCCACGCCCAGGAAGCCTTCGGCCCGCAGGATACGGATGAGCCGCGCCCGGTTGGACCTGCGCTCTGCTCCGGCAGAGGCGATCTCAGTCAGACGCGCAATCCTTGCGCTCCGCTCCGGCGTGTCTTCGCCGATATAGGCCTTCCGGACGTCGGATCCGATGCGATAGGTGTCGTACCAGTAAGCTTTTCCATTGCGCTCGACCCGCGTGGGTGTACCCCGAATCTCGGAGACCGCCTCGTCTCTCAGCGACTGTAAGAGATCGTGGTAGGCGGCATGGGCGATCGGGGATATGCGGCGGCGCATGGAGTGTTCAACGTCCAGAGATTTCGTTGAACATATACGGTTGTTCAACAAAATATAAGGACGTTGAACACGAAGTGCTCGTCACTTCCCCGAATGGAAGATGCGCTTGGGGTGGATCTCGCCGGCCTCGGCTTCGCCGAGCGCGACAAGGCGCCCGCCGGCGGTGATGGCGACCGGGCCTTCGAGGATCGGCGCGTCGCGCCCGCGCAGGATGATCGGCTGGCCGTGGACGAGCCGGGCGGCATCGGCCGGCGAGACGCGCAGCGAAGGCAGGCTGTCGAGGCCGATCTCCACCGGGCGCAGCGCCTGCATCGGCGGGGCGTCGTCCATCGCCTCCGAGGTGGCGCGCAGCTCAGCGAGCGGCACCAGTTCCTCCTCGGCGAAGGTGCCGACGCGGGTGCGGCGCAGGGCGGAGATATGCCCGCGCGTGCCGAGCGCGCGGCCGAGGTCGCGGGCGATGGAGCGCACATAGGTGCCCTTGCCGCATTCGGTCTCGAACACCGCGTGGTCGGCATCGGGCATCTCGACCAGCTCGAGCGAGTGGACGATGACAATGCGGGCGGCGAGTTCCACCTGCACGCCGTCGCGGGCGAGGTCATAGGCGCGCTCGCCATTGATCTTCAGCGCCGAATAGGCGGGCGGGACCTGCTCGATCTCGCCGCGGAACGCCGGCAGCGCGGCGAGGATTTCTTCACGCGAAGGGCGCCCCTCGGAGGTCTCGACCGCCTTGCCCTCGCTGTCGTCGGTGTCGGTCTGGATGCCCCAGCGGACGGTGAAGCGGTAGACCTTGCGCCCGTCCATGACGAAGGGAACGGTCTTGGTGGCCTCGCCCAGCGCGACCGGCAGGCAGCCGGAGGCGAGCGGGTCGAGCGTGCCGGCATGGCCCGCCTTCTTGGCCTGGAACAGCCATTTCACCGCGCCGACCGCCTGGGTCGAGGTCATGCCGACCGGCTTGTCGAGCAGCACCCAGCCGTCGACGTCGCGCTTGGGGCGGCGCTTGCGGGCGGGCGCTTCGGCGGCCTCGGCGGAACGCAGGGCGTCCTGGTCGAGCGGGGCGTTCATTCCTCGTCCTCTTTGTCGTTGTCGGCGTCGTGCTTGTCCAGATCGCGCTGCACCTGCGGCGAGCGCAGCAGCGCGTCGATGCGGTCGCCCTCCTCGAAGGAGGTGTCGATGCGGAAGCGCAGCTCGGGGACGAATTTCAGCTCCACCCGGCGGGCGATCTCGCCGCGCAGCGGCTTGGCGTTGGTCGCCAGCGCGTCGATCGCCGCCTTGTGGTCCTTGCCGCCGAGTGGCATGACGTAACAGGTGGCGATCTTCAGATCCGGGCTCATCCGCACCTCGGGCACGGTGATCATCACCTTGGACAGCGCGGGATCGGGCAGATCACCGCGCGCCAGTATCTCGGCGAGGGCATGGCGCACCAGCTCGCCCACGCGCAGCTGGCGCTGGCTCGGGCCGGAACCCGAGCTCGCTCTGTTCTTCATGATGCACAAACCTTCACGGCCTTCGCCCGGATTGCCGGAACGGATGGCCAGCCTCGACCGGGGCGAACGGGTTTGGACCGCTCACCCCCGCGGAAATCCGCTCCCGCGTGCGGGAGCGGTTAAAGACGTCAGAGCGTGCGCTGCACGACCTCGACGCGGTAGCACTCGATGACGTCGCCGGCGCGCATGTCCTGGTAGTTCTCGAAGGACATGCCGCATTCCTGGCCCGACTGCACCACGTTGACCGCATCCTTGAAGCGGTTGAGCGTGGCGAGCTTGCCCTCGTGGATGACGACGTTGTCGCGGATGAGGCGGACATGCTGGCCGCGCTCCACCGTGCCGTCGGTGACCAGGCAGCCGGCGACCTTGCCGACCTTGGAGACCGCGAAGATCTCCTTGATGAGCGCGTTGCCGAGCATGGTCTCGCGGTTGACCGGGGCGAGCAGGCCGCCCATCGCCGCCTTCACGTCATCCACCAGGTCGTAGATGATGTTGTACTGGCGGATCTCGATGCCGGCACGCTCGGCCGCGTCGCGGGCTTCCTTGTTGGCGCGCACGTTGAAGGCGATGATCACCGCGCCGGCCGTCTCGGCCAGCGTCACGTCGCTCTCGTTCACGCCGCCGGCGCCGGAGTGGATGATGCGGGCCTGCACCTCGTCGGTGCCGAGCTTCTCCAGCGAGGCGATGATGGCCTCGACCGAGCCCGACACGTCGCCCTTGATGATGAGCGGGAATTCCTTCCGGCCGGCCGTCTTGGCCTGGCTCATCATCTGCTCCAGCGAGCCGCGGACGGTGGCGGAACGGGCCGCCGCCTTCTCGCGCTTCTGGCGCTGGCGATAATCGGTGATCTCGCGGGCACGGGCTTCGCTCTCGACGACGGCGAGGCGGTCGCCCGCCTCCGGCGTGCCGTTGAAGCCGAGCACCTCGACCGGGAAGGACGGGCCGGCACCTTCGACATTACTGCCCTTGTCGTCGATCAGCGCGCGCACGCGGCCCATCTCGGCACCGGCGACGACGATGTCGCCGACATGCAGCGTGCCACGCTGCACCAGGACGGTGGCGACCGGGCCGCGGCCGCGGTCGAGCTTGGCCTCGATGACGGTGCCTTCCGCGTCGCGGTCGGGGTTCGCCTTGAGGTCGAGCACTTCCGCCTGCAGGCTGATGGCCTCCAGCAGCTTATCGAGATTGGTCTGCGCCTTGGCCGACACCTCGACCTCGAGCGTGTCGCCGCCGAGGCTCTCGACCTGCACCTCGTATTGCAGCAGCTCGGTGCGCACGCGCTCGGGCTTGGCGTCGGGCTTGTCGATCTTGTTGATCGCCACGATCAGCGGCACCTTGGCGGCGCGGGCGTGATTGATGGCCTCGACCGTCTGCGGCATCACGCCGTCATCCGCCGCCACCACCAGCACCACGATGTCCGTCACCTTGGCGCCGCGGGCGCGCATCGCCGTGAAGGCGGCGTGACCGGGCGTGTCGATGAAGGTGATCTTGCCGCCGAGCGGCGAGGTCACCTGATAGGCGCCGATGTGCTGGGTGATGCCGCCGGCCTCGCCGGAAACGACGTTGGCCTTGCGGATGGCGTCGAGCAGCGAGGTCTTGCCGTGGTCGACATGGCCCATGATGGTCACGACCGGCGGACGCGGCTGCAGGTCCTCGGCGGTGTCGGCCGTGTCGAACAGGCCTTCCTCGACGTCGGATTCGGCGACGCGGCGCACGGAGTGGCCGAGTTCCTCGGCGATCAGCTGGGCGGTGTCGGCGTCGATCACGTCGGTGATCTTCACCATCTGGCCCTGCTTCATCAGCATGCGGATGACGTCGACCGCGCGCTCGGCCATGCGGTTGGCGAGCTCCTGGATGGAGATCGTCTCCGGGATCGTCACCTCGCGGGCGATCTTTTCCTTGGCCTCGACATGGCGGTGGCCGCTCATGCGCTGGGTGCGGCGGCGGAACGAGGCGACGGAACGCTGGCGCTCGTCGTCGGCCGACTGCGCGGTGACGACGGTCAGGCGGCCGCGGCTCTTCTCGGCGCCGGCCGGCGCGCGCGTCGGCTTGGGCGGAACGGCCGGACGGGCCGGACTGCCGCCGGGACCGCGGCGGACGGGACGGCGATCGTCGTCCTCGGCATCCATGGTCTGGGTGCGCGGCGTGGCGACCCGCGGGGCGCCGACTTCCGGGCGCGGCGCCGGGGCGGAAGGCTGGGCCGCGCGGGGCGCGGAAGCGGCAGCGCCGGTCGGAGCGGCCGGGGCCGGCGTGTCCTCGCCGAAACGCTTGCGCGCCTCCTGCTCGGACTTGCGCTTGGCCTCCTCGTCGAAGGCGCGGCGGGCGTCCTCCTCGCGCTTGCGCGCTTCAGCGGCCTCACGCTCGACCTTCTCGCGCGCCTCGCGCTCGGCGCGGCGGCGGGCCTCTTCCTCGGCGCGCTTGCGCTCCTCGGCCTCGCGGACGCGGGCGTCCTGAAGCGCGGTGGCGCGGGCGCGGGCCTCCTCCTCGGTGAGGGTGCGCAGCACCACGCCGCCGGGGCGCGAGCCCTGCGGAGCCGGACGGGGGCTGGAAAGATTGGCGCCGGGCGCCGGCTGGGTGCGCAGCGGCGGACGGCCGGGCTGCGCGCTGGCGCTCGGACCCTGCGGGGGACGCGGGGGCTGGGCGGCCGGGCGCGGCGCCGGGGCGCTCGCCTGCGGAGCGGATGCCGGAGGTGCGGAGGGCGCGGCCGACGGGGACTCGGGCTTGTCGCCCGGGCCGAGCACGCGGCGCTTCACCTTCTCCACCACCACGGACTTGGACCGTCCATGGCTGAAGCTCTGGCGGACGACGCCCTGCTCGACAGGTCGCTTGAGCGTCAGGGTGGTCTTGGCCCCCTGTCCAACGCCCATCGTCTTCTCGCCCGGGTTCTTCGTATCGGTCATTCGGTATCCGTTCCTGTGCCTCCCCGCCGCATGCGGGGATGCGCCACTTTCCGTGCACTCGCGTGCTTAATCGGCACGCCAGCCGTCGAGCCTTCTCATGCGCGCGAGGAAACCCGCGCTCGTCGGATGCGCGAGCAGGGCAGCATGTACCACATTTGCCCGCCCAAGCGCCAAGTCCAATTGCACGCCTGTCATGCCGTCGACGCGGGCGATCTCGCCACCCCTCGCCTCGGCTATGCGCCGGGCCAGCGCGTCGAGCTTTCCCGCCCCGTCGGGGGCGGCATCGCTCGCATGCACCAGCACCGCGACCTTGCCGGACTGCAGCGCCTCGATCACCTTGGCGTTGCCGGCCACCACCTGCCCCGCCTTGTTGGCGAGGGCGAGGGCGCCCAGCGCGTCCTTCTCAAGCAGCCGTTCCACCAGCTCGGGCAATGCCGGATCGGCACGACCCTTACCCTTGAACGCGCGCCCGAAGGCCTTCTTCTTCATCGCCTCGGCGAGCGCGGCCCGCCGGGCCGTGACCCAGGCGCCGCGGCCGGGGAGCCGGGCATGGATGTCCGGCACCACCTGTCCGTCCGGCGCCACGACGAAGCGCAGCATCTCGCCGACCGGCTTCACCGTGCGGCTGGCGATGCACTGCCGGGTGAGAACGTCGCGGGCCTCGTTCGGCCCGGCGTCGGTCTCATCGGCGTCCGTGAGTGCCGCCTCGTCCTGCACCGCCGTCGCCCCCTGCCATTTCCCGCCGACGACCGTCGATCAGGCCTGGCCTTCGTCGGTCTCGGTCTCTTCCGCTTCCTCCGCCGGAGCGGCGAGCTCTTCCTCGGTGATCCAGCCGGCCCTGACGCGGGCCTGCATGATCAGTGCCTCGGCGTCCTCGCGGGAGAGGTCGAAACCATCCAGCGCGCCGGCGATGCGCACCGTCTCGCCGTCCTTGCGCTCGGTCCAGCCGGTGAGGTCGTCCGTGGCGCAGCCGGCGAGGTCCTCCACCGTCTTGATGTCGTTCTCGCCGAACGCCACCAGCATGGCGGAGGTCACGCCCGGCACCTCGCGCAGCGCGTCCTCGACGCCGAGTTCCTTGCGGCGGGCGTCAAGATCGGCCTCGATCTGCGCCAGATGGTTCAGCGCGCGATTCTGCAGTTCCTGCGCCGTGTCCTCGTCGAAGCCCTCGATGGAAGCGAGCTCGTTGACGGGCACGTAGGCGATCTCCTCGACCGAGGCGAAGCCTTCGGAGGCGAGCAGCTGGCCCATCATCTCGTCGAGGTCGAGGGCCTCGGCGAACATCTTGGTGCGCTCGGCGAATTCCTTCTGGCGCCGCTCGCTCTCTTCCGCCTCGGTCATGATGTCGATGTCCCAGCCGGTGAGCTGGGAAGCGAGGCGCACATTCTGGCCGCGGCGGCCGATCGCCAAGCTTAGTTGGGCATCCGGCACCACGACTTCAATACGCTCGCGGTCCTCGTCGAGCACGACCTTCACGACTTCCGCCGGGGCCAGCGCGTTGACGATGAAGGTCGCGACGTCCGGCGACCACGGGATGATGTCGATCTTCTCGCCCTGCAGCTCGTTCACCACGGCCTGCACGCGCGAGCCGCGCATGCCGACGCAGGCGCCCACGGGATCGACGGAGGAATCGCGCGAGGTGACGGCGATCTTGGCGCGCGAGCCGGGGTCGCGGGCGACCGCCTTGATCTCGACGATGCCGTCATAGATCTCCGGCACTTCCTGCGCGAACAGCTTCGCCATGAACTGGGGATGGGTGCGCGAGAGGAAGATCTGCGGGCCGCGCTGCTCGCGGCGCACGTCGTAGACATAGGCGCGGATGCGGTCGCCGGTCTTGAACACTTCGCGCGGCAGCAGCTCGTCGCGGCGCAGCGAGGCTTCGCCGCGGCCGAGGTCGACGACCACGTTGCCGTACTCCACGCGCTTGACCGCGCCGTTGGTGATCTCGCCGATGCGGTCCTTGTATTCCTCGTACTGCCGGTCGCGCTCGGCTTCGCGTACCTTCTGCACGATGACCTGCTTGGCGGACTGCGCGGCGATGCGGCCGAAATCGAAGGGCGGCAGCGTGTCGGCGATGGAATCGCCGACCTGCGCGGCCGGGTTCAGCCGGCGGGCGCCGTCGAGGTCGATCTCGACCGCGGGGTTATCCACCTGGTCGACGACCAGCAGATGGCGGGCAAGGCGCAGCTCGCCGGTGCGCGGGCTGATCTCGGCATGGATGTCGGTCTCGGCGCCGTAGCGCGAGCGCGCCGCCTTGGCGATCGCATCCTCCATGGCGGCGATGACGATGCTCCGGTCGATCGATTTCTCGCGCGCGACCGCGTCGGCGATCTGCAGGAGTTCGAGCCGGTTTGCGCTGACGACAGCCATCACTGCGTCTCCTTAGAAGGTGGATCTACGTTTGGCGTTGGACTTCTTGGTCGGTTTGGCAGCGCCCTTGGGCTTGCCCCGGATAGGCATCTTCTTCGGTGGCACGACGCGCACGGCGACGGTGCCCTCATTGTCTTCCTCGGTCGCGTCCTCGTCCTCGAAGGACACGTCGCCGAGATCGGCGGTGTCGATGTCGTCCTCGTCGATGCCCGCGCCCTCGCGCAGCGCCTTGTCGCGGCGCAGGGCCTCGCGGATCAGCGCGTCGGTCATGACGAGGCGGGCTTCGCCGATGTCGGATATGGGCAGGGCGACGGTGTCGGGCTTGTCGGCCGGCGCGTCGGGCAGGCGCACCAGCGCCTCCTCGCGCTGCGCACCGACAAGGATGCCGCGGAAGCGCTTGCGCCCGTCCACCGGCACGGCCATCTCGACCTTCACGTCATGGCCGGCCCAGCGCTCGAAATCGGAAAGGCGCGCCAGCGGCCGGTCGATGCCGGGCGAGGACATTTCGAGATTGTAGGCGCCGGAGATCGGGTCCTCGACGTCGAGCACCGGCGAGATTGCGCGGCTCGCCGCCTCGCATTCGTCGATGCCGAAGCTGCCGTCCGGGCGCTCCGCCATGATCTGCAGGGTCGGCGGGCTGCCGCCGGAGATCCTCACCCGGACGAGGCGGAAGCCGAGACCTTCCAGCACCGGGCCGACAATGCCGGCGACGCGCGCCGCCGGCCCGCTCTCGGTGACGAGGCGCGGCTCGTCGAGGCGGCCCGAATCCGTGCTGCCTTCCGGGGCGCCGTTGGTCTGGCTGTCGCGTGTGTCCTGTTCGCTCATCGTCCTCGCCGGATCGCCGATGCGAGCCGCAATGCAAAAAGAGCGGGTCCCGGCGGCGGAACCCACTCTCAACCGACCACCAGGTCGTTTGTGAGATAATTGGATGTGACGCTTATATAGCCAAAGGCGGCATGGGCGCAAGATGACGCCGGCTTGTCGCCCGGGCATGGGCGGCGCATAAGCGGGCCATGTCCGCCACGAGCCTGTTGCCCCACACGGATTCCGACGTCCTCTCCGAGCGCGCGCCGGCCAAGGTGAACCTCACCTTGCGGGTGCTGGGGCGGCGCGAGGATGGCTATCACCAGCTCTCCAGCATTGTCGCCTTCGCCGGCACCGGCGACCGGCTGAGCCTGATCCCCGGCGAGGAACTGTCGCTCACGCTGGACGGTCCGGGCGCCGGCGTGCTTGGCGGCGAGGACGACAATCTCGTGCTGCGCGCCGCCCGCGCACTGGCGGCCCGCGTGCCGGGGCTGAAGCTCGGGCATTTCCACCTGATCAAGCGCCTGCCTGTGGCGGCGGGGCTCGGCGGCGGCTCGTCGGATGCAGCGGCGGCGCTGCGCCTGCTGGCGCGGGCGAACGGGCTGGCGGCAGACGATCCACGCCTCCATGAGGCCGCGCTCGCCACCGGCTCGGACGTGCCGGCCTGCCTTCATGGCCGCGCCTGCCTGATGGAGGGCCGCGGGGAACACATCACGCCGCTCGCGCTGCCGCGCTTCGGCGCCGTTCTGGTCAATCCGCGCGTGCCGGTGTCGACCGCCGAGGTGTTCCGTCTGCTCGCCATCCCGCCCGGCACCCGGCGCGGGGAGGCGGTCGCGCCGCCGTCGGGGCGCGGAGCGATCCTCGACTGGCTGCGCACGGAGCCGAACGACCTCGAACCGCCGGCCCGTGCGCTGGCCCCGGTACTCGGCGAGGTCGAAGCGGCGCTGGAGGCGACGCCGGGCGCGCTGCTGGTGCGCATGTCCGGCTCCGGCGCGACGATGTTCGCGCTCTACGCCGATTGCCGCGCCGCCGCCCGGGCGGCGAAGATGGTCGCGGCCGCCCATCCGCAGTGGTGGGTGAAGTCGACGGTTCTCGGCTGAGGAGAGACATGCGCACCGCCCTGTTCTTCGCCGCCGCGGCCTTCTTCGAGATCGCCGGCTGCTTCGCCTTCTGGGCGGTGGTGCGTAATGGCGCGAGCGCGCTTTGGCTGGCGCCGGGCGTGGTCAGCCTGATCGCCTTCGGCGCGGTGCTGACGCAAGTGGATGCGGCCATGGCGGGCCGCGCCTTCGCCGCCTATGGCGGGGTCTATGTCGCCGCTTCGCTCATCTGGCTGTGGGCGGTCGAAGGCTTCCGGCCCGACCGCTGGGACATGATGGGCGGCGCGGTCTGCGTCCTCGGCGCGGCCATCGTGGTGTTCGGGCCGCGCGGCTGAGACGTCAGCGCACGCGCGAAATGCAGAAATCCACCACGTCGATCAGCGCGGACTTGGCCGTGCCGGCGGGAAGGGCGACGAGCGCCGCCTTCGCCTCTTCGCCATAGAAACGGGCGCGCTCCACCGTCTCGGCCAGCGCGCCATGGCGGGTGAGAAGCGCCAAGGCGCGCTCGAGATCGCCCTCGCCGATTTCGCCCTCTTCCAGGCAGCGGCGCCAGAAGCCGCGCTCATCCTCGTTCGCCCGGCGCACCGCCAGCACGATTGGAAGCGTGATCTTACCCTCGCGGAAATCGTCGCCGACATTCTTGCCGAGATCGGCGCCCGAGCCGCCATAATCCAGCGCGTCGTCGACCAGCTGGAAGGCGATGCCGAGATTCATGCCATAGGCGCGCGCCGCGGCCATCTCGGCCTCCGGCCGCCCGGCCAGCACCGGCCCGACCTCGCAGGCGGCGGCGAACAGCTCGGCGGTCTTGCCGCGGATGACGGCGAGATAGGCGTCCTCGTCGGTGGCGATGTTCTTGGCGGCGGCGAGCTGGGCGACCTCGCCCTCGGCGATCACCACGGCGGCGGTCGACAGGATGTCGAGCGCCCGCATCGAGCCGACCTCGATCATCATACGGAAGGCCTGGCCGAGCAGGAAGTCGCCGACCAGCACGCTCGCCTCGTTGCCCCACAGCATGCGGGCGGCGAGCTTGCCGCGGCGCATCTCGCTGTCGTCGACCACGTCGTCATGCAGCAGCGTCGCCGTGTGCATGAACTCCACGGACGCCGCGAGCTTCACCGCGCCGTCGCCCTCGTAGCCGGACAGCGCCGCGGTGGCGAGGGTGAGCATCGGCCGAAGCCGCTTGCCGCCGGAGGAGATGAGGTGCTGGGCGACCTCGGGAATCATCGTCACGTCCGAGCCGGTACGCGACAGGATGAGCGCGTTGACGCGGTCCATGTCGGCACGCACGAGGGTAACGATGCCCTCGATGGAGGGCTCGGCCGCGACCTCGGCGGCAGGATCGAAAGGCAAAGCGACGGCCACGGGCTGTTTCCGGTTGACGAGGCGCGAGACCATATTGAACGCCCGGCGGCGACGGCAAGTACCGTCCTCCACCGGAAGCACCACCGCCTACCCCCGGAGCGCCCGCACGCCCCCGCCCCTTCGCAATAGCCCAATCCGGTGACGGGGGAAAAGCGGCAGATCGCAGCGACCTCCGCTTTTGCGTCGAATAATGCCATGATGGCGGCATGCGTGAACTGCTCCGCACCAATGACGTCGTGCTGATTTCCGCGGTCGAGGCGCTGCTCGACGGCGCCGGCATCGGCCATATCGTGCTCGACCAGCATATGAGCGTGCTGGAAGGCTCCATCGGCCTCCTGCCGCGCCGGCTGCTGGTGGAGGACGACGCGCTTGTCCGCGCCCGCCGCCTGCTCGCGGAGGCCGGCCTCGCCGCCCAGCTCGTCACGGATTGAGGCCGATGGACGCGGGCACGCGCGACGCGCCATCGGACGCGGTGCTCACCGACGACATCTTCCTCGGCGGGAAATTGCGCCTGCTCCAGCCCGCGCGCGGCCACCGCGCCGGCCACGACGCCATGCTCCTGGCGGCGAGCGCGCCGGGGGACGCCCGCCGCGCGGTCGACCTCGGCGCCGGGATAGGTGCCGCCGGGCTCGCCTTGGCCGTGCGAATCGAGAAGGCCGAGGTGACGCTGGTCGAGATCGACCCGGTGGCTGCCGCTCTCGCCGCGCGCAATGCGGCGCGCCAGCAGCCGGACATTTCCGCGCGAATCGCGGTGGTTACGGCGGATGTCGCCGCTCTCGGCCGCCCCTCCGGTCCGACATTGCCCGCTGCCCGCGCGGCCGACCTCGTGCTTATGAACCCGCCCTTCAACGATCCGGCGCGCCACCGCACCTCGCCGCATGCGGCCAAGGCGCTGGCCCACAGCGTGGCGGATGGCGACCTCGACATCTGGCTGCGCGCCGCCGAGCGGCTCCTGGCACCCGGCGGGCGGCTCGCCTTGATCCACCGGCCGGAAGCGATGGAGGCGATACTGGCGGGAATGAAGGGCCGTTTCGGTGCCGTGACGATCCGTCCGGTGTACGCGACGCCGGACGCACCGGCGATCCGCGTGCTCGTCGGTGCGGTGAAGGGAAGGCGCACGCCCCCGGCGCTGCTGCCCGGCTTCGTGCTCGCCGACCGCGACGGCCGCCCCAGCACCGAGGCCGAGAGGGTGCTGCGGCGGGGAGAGGGGATCGAAGCGCCTTGAGCGGCAACGATCCGCATCCTATCTCTTTCCCCATGGCCAACTCATCCTTCCTCGCCGATCTCCGCCGCCGCCTCGATCCTCTCCTCCCCGCGAAGTTCCGCGGCGACACGCCGGTCGTGCCGGTGGTGCGGCTCAGCGGTGCCATCGGCATGGCGACCCCGTTCAGGCCCGGCGTCACCTTCGCCAACACCGCCAAGGCGCTGGAGCGCGCCTTCGCGGTGAAGGGTGCGAAGGCGGTGGCGCTCATCATCAACTCGCCCGGCGGCGCGCCGGCGCAGTCGCACCTCGTCTACAAGCGCATCCGCGCGCTGGCGGAAGAGAAAGAGCTGCCGGTCATCGCCTTCGTCGAGGATGTGGCGGCCTCGGGCGGCTACATGCTCGCCTGCGCGGCGGACGAGATCGTCGCCGACGTGTTCTCCATCGTCGGCTCGATCGGCGTGGTCAGCGCCGGCTTCGGCTTCCCGCGGGCGCTGGAGAAGCTGGGCATCGACCGGCGCGTCTACACCGCCGGCGAGCGCAAGGTGATGCTCGATCCGTTCCAGCCGGAGAAGGAAGAGGACATCGAGCGGCTGAAAGCGCTCCAGCAGGAGATCCACGCCGCCTTCGTCGACCTGGTGAAGCAGCGGCGCGGCGACGTGCTGAGCGCGGAGGATTCCACCCTGTTCTCCGGCGAGTTCTGGGCGGCGCCGCAGGCGCAGGGCCTCGGCCTCGTCGATTCCATCGGCGACATGCGCTCTTTCCTGCGCGCCCGCTACGGCGACAAGGTCCGCACCCCGCTGATCGAATCGAGGGGCGGCCTGTTCGGCCGCCGCTCGCCGGGCGTGATGAAGCTCGGCGACGGATTCGGTGGCGAGGTCGGCGCGGGCGCCGCCGAAGCACTCATTTCCGCCGCAGAGGAGCGCGCATCATGGGCGCGCTTCGGGCTATAGCCCGGCGCCCGCGACACCCGGACAACACGCCATGCCCCCCGTTATCGTGCTCGCCCTCGGCGCCTTCGGCGCCGCCGCCCTGGTCAAGCTGCTGGCCCGGGAATCCCGCCGCGTGAATGCCGAGCTCGACGCCGCGCGGCGCAGCGAGGAGCCGGAGGCGCCGCTGTCCCGCCGCACCCTGCGCCGCGACCCGGCGACCGGCGAGTACCGGCCGAGCGATTCGTAGGGCAGTGCCCTTCGTCGAAAGCGACCTCATCCTGAGGTGCGAGCGGAGCGAGCCTCGAAGGATGTTCGCTTGAGCGCGCCCGGACGACCATCCTTCGAGGCCCGGCCGATGGCCGGGCACCTCAGGATGAGGGCCTTCTCAGGTCGTGGCGGATGATCGGCCTGGAACGCCTCCAATCTGGCCGGCAAACCCTATCATTACCGCGAATTCACTTTGTCCGCCGGGACTTGGGCCTTACCCCTTTTGATGAACGAGGGTGACGGCGCCATGTTGCAGAAGTCGGAAAGCGGCTGGACGAGCGGAAAGACGGCACGCCGCCGGCGCGCCCGCCGCTGGCCCTGGGCGCTCGCCTTCGTCGCGCTCCTCGCCGCGGGCGGCTACTACTATTACGGCGGCACCACCGAGCCTGCGGCGCCGGTGATGCAGACCGCCAAGGTCGAACTCGGCGATATCGAGACCACGGTCACCGCCATCGCCAAGATGCAGCCGAAGAACTATGTCGACGTCGGCACGCAGGTCTCCGGGCAATTGCGCACCATCCATCCCGATGTCGGCGCGCTGGTGAAGAAGGGCGACCTGCTCGCCGAGATCGATCCCACCGTCTACCAGACCCGCGTCGCCGGCGACCGCGCCAGCCTCGACAATCTTCGCGCCCAGCTGGCCCAGGCCGAAGCCCAGCTCACCCTCGACAAGCTGCGCAACGAGCGCGCCCAGCAGCTCCTGAAGAACCAGTCCGGCAGCAAGGACGCGGCCGACGCGGCGGAAGCGACCGAGCGCATCAGCGAAGCCAAGATCGACGCGCTGAAGGCGCAGATCGCCCAGACCCAGGCGACGCTCGAGGGCGACCTCGCCAATCTCGGCTACACCAAGATCTACGCGCCGATGGACGGTACGGTGGTGTCGATCACCGCCCGCGAGGGCTCGACGCTCAATGCCAACCAGTCGGCGCCCATCATCCTGCGCATCGCCGACCTGCAGACCATGACCGTCACCGCGCAGGTGGCCGAGGGCGACATCCCGAAGATCACCGTTGGCACGCCGGCCTATTTTTCCACCCTCGGCCTGCCCGACCGGCGCTGGCAGGGCACGGTGCGGCAGATCGAGCCGACGCCGACCATCGTCAACGACGTGGTGCTCTACAACGTGCTGATCGACGTGCCGAACGCTGATCTGATGCTGATGACCGACATGACGGCGCAGGTGTTCTTCCGCCTTGGCGAGGCCAAAAGCGTGCCGCTGGTGCCGACCGCCGCCGTGCGCACGGCGCGTGGCGGCGCCCAGAGCGTGCGGGTGCTCACTGCGCAGGGGCCGCAGGAGCGGATGATCAAGACCGGCCTGTCCAACCGCAGCATGACGCAGGTCACCGAGGGGCTTCAGCCCGGCGACACCGTCATCGTCGGCTCGGGCGCCCCGGCCACCCCGCGCCCGGCCGGGCCGCAGCGCCCACCCATGCCGCCGCGCCTCGGCTGAGGAGCGGCGATGAGCGAGGTCCAGCCCCGCATCGACAGTCCGGCCACAAGCGCGCATGAGACCGCGGCGCATGGCGTGTCGCGTCCTATCGTCGAGCTGATCGACGTCAGCCGCATCTACCCGAACGGCGAGACGGTGGTGCGGGCATTGGATCGCGTCTCGCTCGCCATCCATCCCGGCGAGTTCATCGCCATCATGGGCCAGTCCGGCTCGGGCAAGTCGACGCTGATGAACATCGTCGGCTGCCTCGACCGGCCCTCGTCCGGGCGCTACCTCGTCGACGGCGTCGACGTCGAGGATCTCGATGCCGATTCGCTGGCCGAATTGCGCTGTTCGACTTTCGGCTTCGTGTTCCAGCGCTACAATCTGCTGCCGAGCCTCACCGCGGCGGAGAATGTCGAGATCCCCGCCATCTATGCCGGCGCGCCGCAGGAGGAGCGGATCGAGCGGGCGCATCTGCTGCTCGACCGGCTCGGCCTCGGCGAGCGTAGCGAGCATCGCCCGAGCCAGCTTTCCGGCGGCCAGCAGCAGCGCGTCTCCATCGCCCGCGCGCTGATGAACGCGGCGCCGGTGATCCTCGCCGACGAGCCGACCGGCGCGCTCGACACCCGCTCGGGCGAGGACGTGCTGGCGCTGCTGAAGGAGCTGAACGCCGACGGCCACACCGTCATCCTCATCACCCACGATCCGGACGTGGCGGCGCATGCGCGGCGCATCGTGCGGTTCCAGGACGGCCACATCGTCTCCGACGAGCGGCACGAGGGAGAGCCCGACCGCACGCCGCTGCCCGCCACCGGCCCCGCCCGGCGCAGCGGGCTGGCGCGCTTCCTCCCCGATCTGGCGGAGGCCGTGCGCATGGCCTTCGCCTCGATGGTCGCCAACATCTTCCGCACTGCGCTGACCCTGCTCGGCATCGTTATCGGCGTCGGCTCGGTCATCACCATGCTGGCGGTGGGCGACGGCGGTAAGGCGAGCGTGCTGGAGCGCATCTCGCAGATCGGCACCAACCTGCTGATCGTGCGACCCGGCGCCGCCGGCATACGCTCCTCCGGCGACAACGCCACGCTGCTGCCCGAGGATGCCGAGGCGCTGCGCGCCATTCCCGGCATCAACGCGGTGGCGCCGGAGCGGTCCAGCCGCTTCACCATGCGCTTCGGTTCGGAGGACTATTTCACCACCGTCACCGGCACCAGCGCCGACTATCTCACCGCCCGCGACTGGGCAATGGCCGAGGGCGTGATGTTCTCGCCCGCCGATGTGCGCGCCTATGCGCCGGTCGTGGTGCTCGGCCAGACCGTGGTGCGCAATCTGTTCGGCGAGGACGATCCCCTCGGCCGGCACGTTCTGGTGAAGAACGTGCCCTATCAGGTGATCGGCGTGCTCAGCGCCCGGGGCGCCAATGCCTTCGGCCAGGACCAGGACGACGTCGCCTTGGTGCCGCTCTCCACCGGCTTCGTGCGGGTGTTCGGCCGGCAGTTCCTCAATTCGGTGACGGTGAAGGTGCAGGAGGCTGCCGACATTCCGCGGGTGGAGAGCGCCATCACCCGCATCATCGCCGAGCGCCACCAGGCCGAGGACTTCCAGGTGCGCAACACCGCCCAGTTCCTCGAGACCGCGGTGGAGACCCAGAACACGCTCACCCTCGTGCTCGGCTGCGTCGCCGCCATTTCGCTGCTGGTCGCCGGCATCGGCGTGATGAACATCATGCTGGTGAGCGTCACCGAGCGCACGCGCGAGATCGGCATCCGCATGGCCACCGGCGCGCGCATGAGCAACATCATGCTGCAATTCAACACCGAGGCGCTGGTTGTCTGCTCGGTCGGCGGTGCGGTCGGCGTCGGGCTCGGGCTCGCGGCGGCGCTGGGGCTGGAATGGCTCGGCGCCTCCATCGTGCTCTCGCTGCACCCGCCGCTGATCGCCTTCGCCTGCGCCTTCCTCACCGGCCTCGTCTTCGGCTACCTGCCGGCCCGCAAGGCGGCCGGGCTCGATCCGGTGGTCGCACTGGCCTATGAATAGGCGGCGCTGACCCTTGCCCGCCGCCGCCCGAACGTTTAGGCGGAACGCACGAGGTGGCGCATCAAGGGGCTTGGCGCATGAACGTTCTCCTGCTCGGCTCGGGTGGCCGCGAGCATGCGCTCGCCTGGAAGCTGGCGCAGAGCCCGCTCATGGGCCGCTTCTTCGCCCTGCCGGGCAATCCGGGCATCGCGGAGCACGCCACCTGCTTCGAGACCATCCCGCTCACCGATCATGACGCCATCGTCGCCGTCTGCGCGGCGGAGAAGATCGACCTCGTGGTGGTCGGCCCCGAGGCGCCGCTGGTGGACGGCATCGCCGACCGGCTGATCGCCGAGGGCTTCCCGGTGTTCGGCCCGCGCCGCGTGGCGGCGCAGCTCGAAGGCTCCAAGCTCTTCACCAAGGAGCTGTGCAAGGCGCACGACATCCCCACCGCCGCTTTCGGCCGGTTCACGCAGGCCGAAGAGGCTCGCGCCTTCGTGCGCAAGCATGGCGCGCCGATCGTGCTCAAGGCCGACGGGCTGATGGCCGGCAAGGGCGTCATCGTCGCGATGACGCTGGAGGAGGCGCTCGCCGGCGTCGACGAGGTGTTCGCCATGAGCGGCGAAGACGGCGGCTTTCGCACCGAGATCCTCATCGAGGAATTCCTCGATGGCGAGGAGGTTTCGTTCTTCTGCCTGGTCGACGGCGAGACCGTGCTGCCCTTCGGCTCGGCGCAGGACCACAAGCGCGCCTATGACGGCGACAAGGGCCCGAACACCGGCGGCATGGGCGCCTATTCCCCGGCGCCCATCTTCAGCGCCGAGATGGAGCGGCGCACGCTGCACGAGATCATCCGGCCGACCGCCCGGGCGCTCGCCGACGCCGCCAGCCCCTATCGCGGCGTGCTGTTCGCCGGGCTGATGATCACCGCGCAGGGACCGAAGCTGATCGAGTACAATGTCCGCTTCGGCGATCCCGAATGCCAGGTGCTGACGATGCGACTGGAGGGCGACCTGCTGCCGCTGCTGCACGCCGTCGCCACCGGCCGGCTCGAGGACCACGACATCGGAATGAAGCCGGAGGCGGC
This sequence comes from Ancylobacter novellus DSM 506, assembly GCF_000092925.1. Taxonomy (NCBI): domain Bacteria; kingdom Pseudomonadati; phylum Pseudomonadota; class Alphaproteobacteria; order Hyphomicrobiales; family Xanthobacteraceae; genus Ancylobacter; species Ancylobacter novellus. The sequence goes on from NC_014217.1 coordinate 4,152,563, forward strand.
CATCACCGTGGTGATGGCGGCGAACGGCTATCCCGGTCCCTACGAGAAGGGCTCGCGCATCGGCGGGCTCGTGGAGGCGGAGACCGTGCCGGGCGTGAAGGTGTTCCATGCGGGCACGCGCCGCGTGGGCGAGGACATCGTCGCCAATGGCGGGCGGGTGCTCGCCGTCACCGCCATCGGCGCCAATGTCGCCGAGGCCCGCGAGCGGGCCTACGACGCCATCGGCCGCATCGACTGGCCGGAGGGCTTCCACCGCACCGACATCGCCTGGCGCGCGCTCGGCGAATAGCGCCGCCGCTCTGGCGGTGCGGGCGGCCGATCCCCATGTTCAAACAAATGCCGCGCTCCCGTGGCATGGGGCGTGGCCATGGACGATTCTTCCACCATTTCCCGGCATCGCCGTTCGCCTTCGGAACCCCACGCGCCGCATGAGCACGAGGCGGGCCATCGCGTCCGCGCGCCGCAGCGGCCTGAGCCGGTCATCGTCTCGCCCGGGCCGGAGACGGCGCCCGAGGGGCGCCCCTCCCTGGCGGTTGCGCTCGGCTCGGGCGGCGCACGCGGCCTGTCGCACATCCTCGTGCTGGAGGCGCTGGACGAGCTCGGCCTGCGCCCCACCGCCATGGCCGGCGCTTCCATCGGCGCGCTGTTCGCCAGCGCCTATGCCGCCGGCATGCCGGCCCGCGACATCCGCCATCTCGTTACCCACACGCTGCGCAACCGCGGCGAGGTGATGAAGCGCCTGCTGGCCGCGCGTGTCGGGCGCATCACCGACCTGTTCGGCGGCCTCGGCAACCCGGTGCTGGTCGACGCCGAGCGCGTGATCGACGGCTTCATCCCCGGCGTCGTGCCGCAGAATTTCGAGGATCTGCAGATCCCGCTGCAGGTGGTGGCGACCGACTATTGGGAACGCTGCGAGCGCACCTTCGCCGGTGGGCCGATCCGCCCGGCGGTGGCGGCCTCGCTCGCCATTCCCGGCCTGTTCCGCGCCGTGCAGCATGACGGCCATACGCTGTTCGACGGCGGCGCGGTGAACCCGCTGCCCTTCGACCTCCTGCGCTCCAAGGCCGACATCGTGATCGCCGTCGACATCACCGGCGGCCACGGCGCGGAGACGCGCGGCGTGCCCGCGCCCTTCGAGGCCATGTTCGCGACGCTGCAGATCATGGCGAGCGCCATCGTCGGCGAGAAGCTGAAGGCCGGCGCGCCGGACATCCTGATCCGGCCGAACGTGCATGATTTCCGCGTGCTCGACTTCTTCCGCGCCACCGCGATCCTGAAAGCCGCCGAGCCGGTCAAGGACGAGGTGAAGCGTCGGCTGGAAGCGGTGCTGGGCTAGAGCTTCCCCGGCCAGCGCCGCTCGGCGAAGAATTCGCGCAGCAATTCCGCCGATTCGCGCTCGCCGAGGCCGCCATAGGCTTCCGGCCGGTGGTGGCAGGTCGCCTGCGAGAAGAAGCGCACGCCGTTCTCCACCGCCCCGCCCTTCGGGTCCGGCGCGCCGTAATAGATGCGCCGCAGCCGGGCGAAGGAAATGGCGCCGGCGCACATGGTGCAGGGTTCCAGCGTGACGTAGAGGTCGCATTCGGCGAGCCGGTCGCTGCCGAGCACCGAGGCGGCGGCGCGGATCACCATCATCTCCGCATGGGCGGTGGGATCGGCGAGCTCGCGCATGCGGTTGCCCTCGGCGGCGAGCGCGGTGCCGCCCCGCACCAGCACCGCCCCGACCGGCACCTCGCCGCGCGCGCCGGCCTTGGCCGCCTCGGCCAGTGCCAGCAGCATGAAGTCGGTGCGTGCCCGCGCGGCACCCGAATTCGCCGCCGCGGAGCCGCCGTTGCCTGAATTGTTCGTCGTCAACGTCCCCACCTGCCCAAAAGCGCGCCCGCGGCTCGCAAAAGCTCGCACCGTCTCGCCGGACGTGCTAGCACCCGCGGCCTTGAGACTGGATTGAATCCCATGCCGAAAAACCCGCCGTCCCGCAAGGATCACAACCGCGTGCCGCGCGCCCCGCGCGCATTGGAGCCGGCCGCGCCGCGCGAGGCCGAGCGCGTCGCCAAGGTGATCGCCCGCGCCGGGCTCGGCTCGCGCCGTGAGATCGAGGAATGGATCCTCGCCGGGCGCGTGGCGGTGAACGGCGAGGTGCTGGAGAGCCCGGCGCGTACCGTGACGCCTGAGGACGCCATCACGGTGGACGGCAACCCGCTGCCGGCCAAGGAGCGCACGCGGCTGTTCATGTACCACAAGCCCAAGGGCGTGGTGACGACCAACTACGACCCGGAAGGGCGCCCGACCCTGTTCGAGATCCTGCCCGCCGGCCTGCCGCGCCTGGTCTCGGTCGGCCGGCTCGACCTCAACACCGAGGGGCTGATTCTGCTCACCAATGATGGCGGGCTCTCGCGCGTGCTGGAGCTGCCGGAGACCGGCTGGCTGCGCCGCTACCGCGTGCGCGCCAAGGGCGACATCACCCAGGACAAGCTCGACGCGCTGATGGAGGGCGTCACCGTCGACGGCGTGCATTACGGCCCGATCGAGGCGAAGCTCGACCGCGTGCAGGGCGCCAATAGCTGGCTCACCTTGGCGCTGCGCGAGGGCAAGAACCGCGAGGTGCGCAACGTGCTGGGCAGCCTCGGGCTCGAGGTGAACCGGCTGATCCGCGTCTCCTACGGCCCGTTCCAGCTCGGCGAGATTCCGCAGGGCGAGGTGGAGGAAGTGCGCACCCGCGTGCTGGCCGACCAGCTCGGCGAGGCGCTTTCCGCCGCGGCCGGGGCCGACTTCGAGGGTCCGCTGTTCAACCACAACGACGAGGACGAGGCGCCCAAGGCCGGCAAGCCGCGTGGCGCCAAGGCCCGCTACGCCGCGGCGGAAGGCGCCGAGGACCGGCATCGCCGCCGGCCGATCGACGTCGAGCCGGGCGAGGGGCGCAGCGTGACCGCCGGCGTCGTCGCCGACCGCAAGGGCCGCCAGGTGCTGGTGCAGCGCGTGCGCTCGACCGAGGCCGAGCCGGAGCCGGAGGGACGTCGCCGTCCGCAGCGTGAGGTGGAACGCCGCGAGGCCGAGCGAGAAGCCGCGCGTGCGCCTCGAGCGCCCCGCGGCCGTTCCGAAGGCGGCGAGCGCACCTTCCGCAAGCGTCCGTCCCGACCCTTCGAGGAGGCGCCCGGCGGCGAGGAGGAGCGCCCCATGCGCGCCCGCCCCGCGCGCACGCCGAGCCGCGACCGGCAGATCGGCGGGCCGCGCCCGTCGCGCCCGCGTGAGGACCGCGCCCCGCGTGATGAGAGCGAGGCGGGAGAACGCCCGTTCCGCAACCGTAATGATCGCCCGGAGCGGGCCGACCGCGCCCCGCGCGGCGATCGCCCCTTCCGCGAGCGTGGCCCGCGCCCCGAGGGAGATCGTCCGTTCCGCGAACGCGGTCCCCGGCCGGATGGCGACCGCCCCTTCCGTCCGCGCGGCCCGAGGCCCGAAGGCGCCGGCGACGAGCGTCCGCCCCGCCGCGAGCGTCCCGAGGGCGGGCGTACCTTCCGCGGCGAGGGCAGCGACCGGCCCTATAGCGGGCGGGTGAAATCCGAGCAGCATCGCGGCCGACCGGACCGCTTCGAAGAGCGTGGCGAGGGCGAGCGTCCCGCGCGGCCGTTCCGCGAACGCGCGCCGCGTCCCGAGGGCGACCGCGCCCCGCGCGGCGAGCGTCCGTTCCGCGAGCGCACGCCGCGCGCCGAAGGGGATCGTCCCTTCCGCGAGCGTGGTCCTCGCCCGGAGGGAGATCGCCCGTTCCGCGAGCGTGGCCCCCGCCCTGAGGGCGAGCGCTCCTTCCGCCCGCGTGCGCCGCGCCCGGAAGGCGATGAGCGTCCCCCGCGTCGCGAGCGGCCCGAGGGGGAACGTTCGTTCCGTCCGCGCGGCCCGCGTCCCGAAGGAGACCGCAGCGAGCGTCCGCCGCGTCGGGAGCGACCGGAGGGCGAGCGGCCCTTCCGCTCCCGCGAGGACCGTCCGGCCCGCAGCGAGGGTGATCGCCCGGCGCGTCCGTTCCGTGGGCGCACGACCCGGCCGGAAGGCGAGCGTTCCTTCGGGCAGCGCGAGGATCGCGCGCCGCGCGGCGAGCGTCCGGCGGGAAAATCCTTCGACAAGCGGCCCGGCGGCAAACCCTCGGGCGGCCGTCCCTTCGGCGGCAAGCCGGGTGGACGTCCGGGTGGCGGCAAACCTGGCGGCGGAAAACCGGGTGGCAAGCCTGGCGGGCGTCCGCCGCGCACGCCGCGTAGCTGACGCAAGTCATGCGCATCGTCGGCGGCCGCTTCCGGGGGCGGGCGCTCAAGAGCCCGTCTTCCAACGCCACGCGGCCGACCTCCGACCGGCTGCGCGAGGCGCTGTTCAACGTGCTCGCCCATGCCTATGACGACGCGGCGGACGGCGCGCGGGTGCTCGACCTCTTCGCCGGCACCGGCGCGCTGGGGCTGGAGGCGCTTTCGCGCGGGGCGAAGTTCGCCGTTTTCGTGGAAGAGGCGGCCGAGCCGCGCGGAACCATCCGCGCCAATGTCGAGGCGCTCGGCGTCGGCGGCATCACCCGCATCTTCCGCCGCGACGCCACCAAGCTCGGCGAGGCGCTGGCGAGCGATTCCTTCGACCTCGTCTTCTGCGACCCGCCCTATGGCCGCGGCCTCGCCGAGAAGGCGCTCGTGAGCGCGCGCGACGGCAAATGGCTGGCGCCGGGCGCGCTGGTCATCGTCGAGGAGGCCGTCGAGGCCGCCTTCGCCGCGCCTGAGGGCTTCGAGGAACTGGAGCGCCGGCGCTACGACGCGAGCGAGATCGTTATTTTGCGCGGGCCAGGCTGAAGGCCGTCATCCCGGACGGCCGTCAGGCCGATCCGGGATCGCAGGCAGAACGGAGAGCGATCCCGGCTCTGCGCCTTCGCCTTCGGCCGGGATGACGGCTATGGGGATACGTCACGCCACCTCTTCCACCGCCTTGAGGATCCGCTCGATGTCCTCCGGGCGCGACAGGCGATGGTCGCCGTCCTTCACCAGGGTCAGCACCACGTCGTCCTCGGCGAGGCAGGTGGTGAGGCGCAGCGCGTGCTGCCACGGCACGTCCGGGTCGGCGACGCCCTGCAGGATGCGCACCCGGCAGCCGACCGCGAAGGGCGCGCCGAGCACGAGGTTGCTGCGTCCATCCTCGATCAGGCCGCGGGTGATGGGCTGGGGCGGGCCGTACTGCGATTCCCGGTACCAGACGCCCTTGCCGGTGATCTCGGCGCGCACCTTCTCCGGCATCGCCTTCCACATCAGCTCCTCGGTGAAGTCCGGGGCGGGGGCGATCAATACGAGGGCGGCGAGGCGGTTCGTCTCACCGCGCGCGGCCAGCACGCGGGCGAGCAGCAGCGCGATCCAGCCGCCCATGGAGGAGCCAACGACGATCTGCGGCCCGGCCGTCTCGCGGTCGAACACGGCGAGCGCGTCCTCCAGCCAACGCGAAATGGTGCCGTCGATGAACGCGCCTTCCGATTCCCCATGGCCGGAATAATCGAAGCGCACCACCTGCCGGCCGGTGCGCGCCCCCCAGTTTGCCAGTTCCTCCGCCTTGGTGCCGCGCATGTCGGAGAGGAAGCCGCCGCACCAGACCACGCCGGGATGCTCGGGCGTCGAACGGCCGGGCGTGACCCGCACCGCGATGCGGCGGGAATCCGCGCCGACGGTGATGAAGCGGGGCGGGGTTTCGGTGGCGTCGGTCATGCTCGGCTTACCTCTTCCTCGACGGCCGGGACGGCTTGCGATTCGCGCCCGCCACGCCATCTTGGCTTTACAGGTGGGCGTCGCGCGCGAACAGCGCGAAGGCCGCCAGCGTCGCGGATGTGCAACCGATTCAGGAAATGCACGCGTTCCGCACTGTCACGCCGTTGACTTCTGACGGGTTTGTCACGATCTTCTGCGACCGTTTCACGCGCGCGCAAGACGAGCCGGCCGGCACCCTTCCGAGGCGCGGTGAAACGAAACTTCTGAAATGGCAGAGGAGAGAACCGCCATTCGTCGCCCCATGAGACCCGTCGCGCCGGAGAAGGAAGGCCCGCGCGTCAACGAAGACATCCGCATCCGCGAAGTGCAGCTCATCGACCAGGATGGGCAGAACCTCGGCGTCATCGCGACGCGCGAGGCCATTGTCATGGCGCAGGACGCGGGCCTCGACCTGGTCGAGATCGCTCCCAATTCGGTCCCGCCGGTCTGCAAGATCCTCGATTACGGCCGCTTCAAGTACCAGAACCAGAAGAAGGCCAACGAGGCGCGCAAGAAGCAGCACGTCGTCGAGATCAAGGAAATCAAGCTGCGTCCCGGCATCGACACGCACGACTACGACGTGAAGATGAAGGCGATCCACCGCTTCTTCGACGAGGGCGACAAGGTGAAGGTCACCCTGCGCTTCCGTGGCCGCGAGATGGCGCATCAGGAGCTTGGCTACAAGCTGCTGAACAAGGTCAAGGAAGAGCTGGCGACCATCGCCAAGGTCGAGTCCGAGCCTTCGCTGGAAGGCCGGCAGATGACCATGGTGCTCGCCCCGCGCTGAGCGCGAAATGGTCTGGCGTCGCCGCGACGCCCGCCGCCGATCGACGTCATGCCCGGGCTTGTCCCGGGCATCCACGTCTTGTTCCCGTGCAGCAAGTCCGAAGTCGTGGATGACCGGGACAAGCCCGGCCATGATGGCGTTCGCTTCGCCGGCGCTTATTTGGCCGCGCGCCTATTCCGGCAGGCTGCCATTCTCCGCCAGCACGGCACCGGCGAGGTAGAGCGAGCCGGCGATCAGCACGCGCGGCGGCGGGCCGACGGGGAAGTTGCGCAGCCCGTCCAGCGCCTCGGCCACGCTCGGCGCCGTCGAGGCGTCCATGCCGTGGATGCGGGCGGCGGCGGCCAGGGCGTCGGGCGGTTGCGCCTTGTGCTCGCCCGGCACAGGCACCGCGATCAATTCGCGTGCCAGCCCGGCGAAGGGCGCCAGGAAGGCGCCGGAATCCTTCGTTCCGAGCATGCCGACGATCAGCACCAGCGGGCGCGGCACGCGATCCTCCAGATCGGCGAGCGCGGCGGCCAGCGCCTGCCCGCCGGCGGCGTTGTGGCCGCCGTCGAGCCAGATGTCGACGCCTTCCGGCGCGCGCTGGGTCAAAGGGCCGGGGCCGAGCCGCTGCAGCCGCGCCGGCCATTGCGCCGCGCGCATGCCTTCCTCGAAGGCATGGGACGGCAGGCCGAGATCGGCCACCCGCAGTGCCTCCACCGCGAGCCCGGCATTGCCGATCTGGTGCGGGCCGACGAGGCGCGGGCGCGGCAGGTCGAGAAGGCCGGCTTCGTCGGCGACGACGAGCCGGCCGCCTTCCTCATGCGCCTGATACTGCTCGCCCATGATGTGCAAGGGCACGCCGAGACGCGCCGCCTGTCGCTCTATGGCGGCGAGCGCCTCGCGCGGCTGGCGCCCGAGCACGGCGGGCACGCCGCGCTTCAATATGCCGGCCTTCTCCCGCGCGATGGCGCTGACCGTCTCGCCGAGGAAATCGACATGGTCGATCGAGACCGGCGTGATGACGCTGATGAGCGGCTTGTCGACGACATTGGTGGCGTCGAGCCGGCCGCCTAAGCCGACCTCCAGCAGCAATATGTCGGCGGGCACTTCCGAGAACAGCAGCAACGCCGCGGCGGTGGTGATCTCGAAGAAGGTGATCGGCTCGCCGTCATTGGCGGCCTCGGCGCGCGCCAGCGCGTCGGTCAGCGTCGAGTCGTCGACCAGCGTGCCGGCGAGGCGGATGCGCTCGTTGAAGCGCACCAGATGCGGCGAGGTGTAGACGTGCACGCGCTTGCCGGCGGCCTCCAGCACGGCGCGCATGAAGGCGACGGTCGAGCCCTTGCCGTTGGTGCCGGCAACGTGGATCACCGGCGGCAGCCGGCGCTCGGGATGGCCGAGCCGCTCCAGCACCCGCCACATGCGGTCGAGCGACAGGTCGATCAGCTTGGGGTGCAGCGCCAGCAGGCGGTCGAATATGTCCTCAACCGGCCGGCGCCCCTCGGGGGTGGAACCGGCGGCGGGCAGGGCGGCCATGGCGGGCCTCAGACGCCGGCCGGCGCGGGCGGCGGCAGCGCCGGGGCGTCCGCCGGCACGGCCGGGGTCTCGGCGCCGGAACCGTTCAGCGAGGCCTTCGCCGCGCCGTTGGCGGCCGGCGCGCGCATCAGCAGCCGGCACAGCCGGGCCAGCGTCGGGCGCATCTCGTGGCGGTGCACGACGAGGTCGATCATGCCGTGGTCGCGCAGATATTCGGCGCGCTGGAAGCCCTCGGGCAGCTTCTCGCGGATGGTCTGCTCGATGACGCGCGGGCCGGCGAAGCCGATCAGTGCGCCCGGCTCGGCGATCTGGATGTCGCCCAGCATGGCGTAGGAGGCGGTGACGCCGCCGGTGGTCGGGTTCACCAGCACGACGATGTAGGGCAGGCGCGCCTCGCGCAGTTCCTGGATGGCGCAGGTGGTGCGCGGCATCTGCATCAGCGAGAGGATGCCTTCCTGCATGCGCGCGCCGCCGGAGGAGGCGAACATGATGAAGGGCGTGCCGCGCGAGGCGGCGGTCTCCAGCCCGGTGACGATGGCCTCGCCGGCGGCCATGCCGAGCGAACCGCCCATGAAGCCGAAATCCTGCACGGCGATGGTGACCGGCAGGCCCTCAAGCTTGCCGTAGCCGACCTTCACCGCGTCCTGCGCGCCGGTCTTGGCGCGGGCGTCCTTGAGGCGGTCGACGTAGCGCTTCTCGTCGCGGAACTTCAGCGGGTCGGCCGGGACCTGCGGCAGCGCCACGTCGTACCATTTGCCGCCGTCGAACATGGAGCGCAGCCGCGCGGTCGGCTCCATGCGCATGTGGTAGCCGGAACCGGGGATGACGAAGAGGTTCGCCTCCAGGTCCTTGTGGAACACCAGCTGCCCGGTCTCGGGACACTTCACCCAGAGATTCTCCGGCACCTCCCTGCGGTTCAGGAAGGAGTTGAGCTTCGGGCGGACGACGTTCGAGATCCAGTTCAATGGTATGGCTCCGGACGGTGGTGTCGGACGGCCGCTCGCCGCGGCCGGCCTTCATCTAATCGCCGAGGGCGGCGATGAAAAGGCAAGCGCGCGGAAAGCGCGCACCGCGCCTCCGCTACTCGGCGGCCTGCCGACGCACCCCGTGCACGGCTTCGGCGAGCGCGCCGACGAGGCGGGTGACGGCGGGGATGGTGGCGGGCGTCGCCTTGTCGTCCGCATCGAGCGTCGCGCGCAGCGCGTCGATCAGCGCCGAGCCGACCACCACGCCATCCGCGCCGGCGGCGATGGCGGCGGCGTGCTCCGGCGTCTTCACGCCGAAGCCGACCGCGACCGGCAGGGCGGTGTGGCGCTTGATGCGGGCCACCGCCTGGGCGACGACGTCCGGCTTCGGCGTCGCCGCGCCGGTGATGCCGGTGATGGAGACGTAGTAGACGAAGCCCGCCGTGTTCGCGAGCACCGCCGGCAGGCGCTTGTCGTCCGTCGTCGGCGTGGCCAGGCGGATGAAGTCGAGCCCGGCCAGCAGCGCCGGCAGGCAGAGCTCGTTGTCCTCTTCCGGCGGCAGGTCGACGACGATGAGCCCGTCGACGCCCGCTTCCTTGGCGTCCTTGAGGAAGCGGTCGACGCCGTAGATGTAGATCGGGTTGTAGTAGCCCATCAGCACGATCGGCGTGCCGTCATTGGTCTCGCGGAAGGCGCTGACCATGGCGAGCGTCTTCCGCAGCGTCTGGCCGGCTTTCAGCGCGCGCAGACCCGCGGCCTGGATCGCCGGGCCGTCGGCCATCGGATCGGTGAAGGGCACGCCGAGCTCGATGACGTCGGCGCCGGCCTCGGGGAGCGCCTTCAGCAGCGCCAGCGAAGTGTCGTAGTCGGGATCGCCGGCGGTGACGAAGGTCACGAGCGCGGCGCGGCCTTCGCTCGCGCAGGAAGCGAAGCGCACATCGAGGCGGGTGGTCATAGGCGGGTCCCCAGAATGTCCGCCACCTGCGGGATGTCCTTGTCGCCGCGGCCGGAGAGATTGACGACCATCAGATGGTCCTGCGGGAAGGTCGGGGCGAGATCGGCCACCTTGGCGAGGGCATGGGCCGGCTCCAGCGCCGGGATGATGCCCTCGAGCTTGGCGACGAGCTGGAAGGCGGCGAGCGCCTCCTCGTCGGTCGCCGAGATGTAGGTGGCGCGGCCGATATCGTGCAGCCACGAATGCTCCGGGCCGATGCCGGGATAGTCGAGGCCGGCGGAGATGGAGTGCGCCTCGGCGATCTGCCCGTCATCGTCCATCAGCAGATAGGTACGGTTGCCGTGCAGGACGCCCGGCCGGCCGCCGGTGAGCGAGGCGGCATGCTCGCCCGTCGGGATGCCGTGGCCGGCAGCCTCGACGCCGAAGATCTTCACGCTGGGATCGTCGAGGAAGGGATGGAACAGGCCCATGGCGTTGGAGCCGCCGCCGATGCAGGCAATGAGGCTGTCCGGCAGCCGGCCCTCGGCCTCCAGCATCTGCTCGCGGGTCTCGTTGCCGATGACGCTTTGGAAATCCCGGACCATTCCTGGATAAGGGTGCGGGCCGGCGACGGTGCCGATGCAGTAGAAGGTGCTGTCGACATTGGTCACCCAGTCGCGCAGCGCCTCGTTCATTGCGTCCTTGAGCGTCTTCGAACCGGACTGCACGGGGACCACGGTGGCGCCGAGCATCTTCATGCGGAAGACGTTGGGCGCCTGACGCGAGACGTCGACCGCGCCCATATAGACGACGCATTCGAGGCCGTAGCGCGCGCAGAGCGTGGCGGTGGCGACGCCGTGCTGGCCGGCGCCGGTCTCGGCGATGATCCGCTTCTTGCCCATGCGGCGGGCGAGCAGGATCTGGCCGAGGACGTTGTTCACCTTGTGCGAGCCGGTGTGGTTCAGCTCCTCGCGCTTGAAATAGATCTTCGCGCCCTTGCCGGGCTCGGACTTCGCACGCAGGTGCTCGGTCAGGCGCTCGGCGTAATAGAGCGGGCTCGGCCGGCCGACATAGTGCTTCAGCCCGGCATCCATCTCCGCCTTGTAGGCCGGGTCGGCCTTGGCCTCGTTATAGGCCTTCTCTAGGTCGAGGATGAGCGGCATGAGTGTTTCGGCAACGAAACGACCGCCGAATATGCCGAAATGCCCGCTCTCATCGGGGCCGGTACGGAAGGAATTGGGAACGTTCACGACAGGCTCGTCTCTCTGGCAGATGAGGGCTGCGCCGGCTTGCCGCCGGTCGAAGGGTTGGATGGATCGGCCGCCCGCGCCTCGCGGATGAAGGCGACGATGCGGGCAATGTCCTTGACGCCGGGCGCGCGCTCGACGCCGGAGGAGACGTCGACGCCGAAGGGGTGCAGGCGCTGCACCGCCTCGCGGACATTCTCCGGGTCGAGGCCGCCCGACAGCATATAGGGGATGGACAGGTCGAGGCCGGCGAGCAGGTCCCAGTCGAAGGGCACGCCATTGCCGCCGGGCAGCACGGCGTCCTTCGGCGGCTTGGCGTCGAGCAGCAGCCGGTCGGCCACGCGCTCATAGGCGGTGAGCGCGGCGAGGTCGGCGGCGGTGGCGATGCCGACCGCCTTCATCACCGGCAGCTCGAAGCGTGCGCGGATGGCGGCGACGCGCTCAGGGCTTTCCTTGCCGTGGAGCTGGAGCATGTCGGGATGGATGGCGGCGACGATGTCGGCGAGCGCGACGTCGTCGGCGTCGACGGTGAGCGCGACGATCCGTGCCCGGCCGCGCGCTTTGGCGGCGAGCGCGCCGGCGGTCGACAGATCGACATGGCGCGGGCTCGGCGGGAAGAACACCATTCCCACCATGTCGGCACCCGCGCCGAGCGCCGTATCCAGCGTCTCGGCGGTGCTGAGCCCGCAGATTTTGATCTCAAGCGACAAGGCCGCCTCCTCGAAGAGAGCCACCTAGCACGGAACATGCGGCGGAGGCGAGATTTTGGTGGTGGCCACCCCTCGCGGCGTCATGCCCGGGCTTGACCCGGGCATCCACGATACGGCCTCACCACGCCGGGCAAGGCGTGGATGGCCGGGCCAAGCCCGGCCATGACGATCGGATGGCAGGAAGCGCGGCATGGACGGGGGATCGCAATGCCGCCCGCCCCTCAATTTACCCCTTCCGCGACGACAATCGACATGCTACTCACGATCATCTGTGAAATTATCTATTTCACGTCATATTAATGCATATAGCGGCCGCGCTGGAGTCGGGCCGCATCGTGGAGACTGCCCACATGTCGCGTTCTTTGCGCCTCTCGCGCCGCCTCATCCTCACGACGACCCTGGCCGTCGCGCTGGCGCCGCTCGTCCTCGCCTCCGCTCCGGCGCGCGCGCAGGATACGCCGAACGCCATCCTCAACGCCTCCTACGATATTGCGCGCGAGCTGTTCGACGCGGTGAACAAGCAGTTCGAGCCCGCCTACAAGGCCAAGACCGGCAAGGACCTCAAGGTCAACCAGAGCCATGCCGGCACCTCCAAGCAGGCGCGCTCCATCGTCGAGGGCCTCGAGGCCGACGTGGTGACCTTCAACCAGATCACCGACATCACCTTCCTCGTCGACAAGGGCTTCGTCGCCAAGGACTGGCAGACCCGCCTGCCGAACGCGGCGTCGCCCTGGTACTCCTTCCCCGCCTTCCTGGTGCGCAAGGGCAACCCGAAGGGCGTGAAGGACTGGGACGACCTCGTCCGTGACGACGTCAAGCTCGTCTTCCCGAACCCGAAGACCTCGGGCAACGCCCGCTACACCTATCTCGCGGCCTATGCCTACGCGCTCGACAAGTTCAAGGGCGACGAGGCCAAGGCCGACGCATTCGCCAAGAAGCTGCTGTCCAACGTCGTGGTGTTCGACACCGGCGGGCGCGGCTCCACCACCACCTTCGTCGAGCGCGAGCAGGGCGACGTGCTGATCACCTTCGAAGCCGAGGTCATCGGCGTGAAGGACGCTTACAAGGACAAGGGTTTCGAGGTCGTGGTGCCGCCGACCAGCCTGCTGGCCGAGTTCCCCGTGGCCGTGGTCGACAAGGTGGTCGACAAGCGCGGCTCGCGGCAGGTGGCGACCGACTACCTGACCTGGCTCTACTCGCCGGAAGGCCAGAAGATCGCCGCGCAGTTCAACAACCGCGTGGTCGACCCGAAGGTCGCCGAGGAGTTCAAGGCCAAGTTCGCCCCGGTGAAGCTGGTCAAGGTCGAGGACGTGTTCGGCGGCTGGGACAAGGTGCAGAAGACGCACTTCGCCTCGGGCGGCAAGCTGGAGGAGCTCTTCGTCGCGCCGTGAGGCTGACGGAAGCCGACATCCCGGCCCCGCGCCTGATCGTCATCCCGGCCGTTCCTCGGGATCGACGTCATGCCCGGCCTTGGGCCGGGCATCCACGACTTAGCTTCAGCAGAAGGCGTAGATGGCCGGGCCAAGCCCGGCCATGACGGTCAGAATGGACGAACCGTCGTTAGCGGCTGGACATATCGAGCATATTGCGCCATGGCCGGGACGAGCCCGGCCATGGCCTTTATGAGGAGCCCGTCTGTTGAACCGCGTCATACCGGGCTTTTCGCTCTCGCTCGGCATCACCCTGTTCTATCTCAGCCTGATCGTGCTGCTGCCGCTCGGCGCGCTGGTGTGGCAGGCGGTCGATGTCGGCTGGGAGCGCTATCTCGCCATAATGAGCGGCGCGCGCACGCTCTCGGCCTTCCGCGTCACGCTGTCGACCGCGGCGCTCGCCACGGCCTTCAACGCGGTCTACGGCCTTGCGCTGGCCTGGGTGCTGGTGCGCTACGAGTTTCCCGGCAAGAGGCTGCTCGACGCCCTCGTTGATGTGCCCTTCGCCCTGCCGACGGCGGTGGCCGGCCTCGCCCTCTCGGCGCTGTTCGTGAAGAATGGCTGGTTCGGCGGGCCGCTCGACCTCCTCGGCATCCAGGTCGCCTATGCGCCGCTCGGCATCGCCGTCGCTATGGCCTTCACCTCCATCCCCTTCGTGGTGCGCACGGTGCAGCCGGTGCTGGAGGATCTCGCTTCTGACGTCGAGGAGGCCGCCGCCACGCTCGGCGCCTCGGACACGCGCATCTTCCTGCGGGTGATCTTCCCGGCGATCTTCCCCGCCTTCCTCACCGGCGCCTCGCTGGGCTTCGCCCGCTCGCTTGGCGAGTTCGGCGCCATCATCTTCATCGCCGGCAATTTGCCCTTGAAGACCGAAGTGGTGTCGCTGCTGACCTTCATCCGCATCGAGGAATACGACTACCCGGCCGCCGCCGCCATCGCCGCGACGCTGCTGGGCCTCGCCTTCGTCATGCTGTTCGCGGTCAACATGATCCAGCTCTGGCAGCAGCGCCGGATCGGGACGGGAGATTGAGCGATGGCGCGTGAGCCGCTTCCCCCGGAGAAGAAGCACCCGCTGCGGCGCATTCGCGTCGGCGACGGCCCGGTGGCGCGCAGCGTGCTGCTCGGCGCGGTGCTGGTGGTGACGCTGCTGGTGCTGGTGGCGCCACTGGTGGCGATCTTCGCCGAGGCGTTCCGCCACGGCGCTGCGGCCTATGCCGCCTCCTTCGCGGCGCCCGACACGCAATACGCCATCGGCCTGACGCTGTTCACCGCGCTGATCGTGGTGCCGATCAATGTCGGCTTCGGCATCGCGGCGGCCTGGTGCATCGCCAAGTTCCGCTTCCCCGGCCGCAATTTGCTGGTGGCGCTGGTGGAGCTGCCCTTCTCGATCTCGCCGATCATCGCCGGCGTCGCCTATCTCTTCGTCTATGGCGCGCAGGGCCTGTTCGGCCCCTGGCTCGAGGCGCACGACATCAAGATCATGTTCGCCGTGCCGGCGATCATCCTGGCGAGCCTGTTCGTCACCGCGCCCTTCGTGGCGCGCGAGCTGATCCCCTTGATGATCGCGCAGGGCTCGGAGGAGGAAGAGGCGGCGGTGACGCTCGGCGCCGGCGGCTGGCGCATATTGCGCCTCGTCACCCTGCCCAATGTGCGCTTCGCCCTGCTCTACGGTGCGGCACTCTGCAATGCGCGCGTCATGGGCGAGTTCGGCGCGGTGTCGGTGGTCTCCGGCAACATACGCGGCCAGACCAATACGCTGCCGCTGCAGATCGAGCTGCTCTACCAGGACAACAACGCCATCGCGGCTTTTGCGGTGGCGACGCTGCTCACCGCGGTGGCGCTGGTGACGCTGATCGCCAAGACGATCATCGAGCGGCTCGATGCCGCGCGGGAGAAGACCGCCGGCCGCGCCGGGCATTGAGGCCTATTTCTTCAGCGCCTTCCACACCAGCTCGGCGGCGGCGAGGTCCTCGATCGCGGTGCCGACCGACTTGAACAGCGTGATCTCCTGATCGCTGCCGCGTCCCTTGGCGGTGCCGGCGGTCAGTTCGAACAGGTCGCCATGGATGGCGTCCGGCGCCAGCACGCCGGTCGACAGCGGGACGACGATGTCGCCCGCTTCCTTGCCCGCCCCGGCGCGGGTGTCGACATAGACCCGCGCCCGCCGGATCGCCTCGTCATCCGCCTCGCGCATGGTCGGCGTGAAGCCACCGACGAGGTCCACATGCTGGCCGGGGTTCAGGTACAGCCCTTCGACGAGGGGCTGCGGCGAGAGCGTCGCCGAGGAGACGATGTCGGCGCCGGCGATGGCCGCGCCGCGGTCGGCTTCCGCCCGCGCATCGAAGCCTTCGGCCCGAAGCGCCTCCGCCATCGCCTCGGCCTTGGCCAGCGTCCGGTTCCAGATGGCGATGGAGCGGATCGGCCTGACGCTCGCATGGGCGCGGGCGAGATAGGGCGCCAGCGCGCCGGCGCCGATCACCGCCAGCCGGCTCGCATCCGCGCGCGCCAGATAGCGGGCGGCGAGCGCCGAGGCTGCGGCGGTGCGCCAGACGGTGAGCGAGCGCCCGTCCATCACCGCCAGCGGTTCGCCCGTCGCGCCGGAATTGAGGATGTATAGCCCGCTCACGCTGTCGAGCCCGCGCGCGCCATTGCCGGGGAAGACGGTGACCAGCTTGGTGCCGAGCACGTCGTCCTCGGTGCCCTCGCTCGTCCAGGCCGGCATGAGCAGCAGCGTCGCCTCGCCGTCGGGGCGCGGCATGCCGTGATGATGGCGCACCGGCACGGTGATGCGGCGGCGGAAGGCCGCCTCCAGCGCGTCGATCAGGGCGGGGAAGGTCAAAAGGCCGGCGATCTCGCCGGCCGAGACGAAGCGCAGCTCACTCATGTCGGCCGAAATCCTCAGGCCGCGTCGCGGCGGTCGGCGAGCGCCCTTGGCTCCGGCCCGAAGGTCAGGCCGGGACGCGCCGGCGCGGGCGGAGCCGCGGCGGCCCGCAGCGCCTCGACCTGCGCAGTGGCGTTGCGCGCCTCGCGGGCCGAGCGGCGGGCGGCACGGCGCCAGCGGCCCTGGCTCAGCCAGACGGCGACGCCGCCCAGCACCACGCCGGCGATCAGCGCGCCGAACACCACCAGGAACAGCGGCGCGTCGAGCGTGAAGGCGGGATCGGCGCCGAACGGGTCGGCGACGAGCTGCACGCTGTGGCGGTTGGCCACGGCGAGCATGACGAGCCCCACCGAGATCGGCAGGACGATAAGGATCAGCAGCAGGCGGCGCAGCAGCACGAATAACCTCTCGGCGGGCTCATTCCAGATCGACGCCGTTGTTCAGGCGTTCGCGCATTTCCTTGCCCGTCTTGAAATAGGGCACGGCCTTGCCGTCGACGGCCACATGCGCGCCGGTGCGCGGATTGCGGCCGGTGCGGGCGGGGCGCGACTTCACGGAGAAGGCACCGAAACCACGCAGTTCCACCCGGTCGCCACGCGCCAGCGCCGTGACGATCTCGTCGAGTATCGCGTTCACGATGTTCTCGACGTCTCGCTGATAAAGATGCGGATTGGCTTCGGCAATCCGCTGGACAAGCTCGGACTTGATCATCGACGCCCCGGCCCCTTTTTTATGTTCGGCTCGTCGGAAATCCAAAAACATCATATTTTGGAAAATCTTGGCCCCGTCTAGCCGTCAGCGAGCCTGCCAGAGGGCCAGAAGACCGTCAAGGCGCGCCTGCATGGCAAGGTCGCTTGCGGCGCCGATAGTTAGGTTTGCCAGATCCCCCAGCCCGATCAGGGACATAAGGCGTACCGAAGTACCGCGAAGCCAGCCGAACTCGTCGCCCACGCGCTTCGTATGCCAGTCGCGGACGGGAAGGTCCTTGGAGACGCCGCGCTCGCGGGCCAGCCAGTCGCGGGCGGTGCGCTCGTCGCCGATCTCGTCGATGAGCCGCAGCGGCAGTGCCTGGTGGCCGGTGAAGACCCGCCCGTCCGAGGCGCTGGCGAGCTTGTCGCCGTCCAGCAGGCGCCGCTCGGAGACGAGACCCTTGAACCAGTCGTAGCTGTCCTCGACGAGGGAGCGCACGGCGGCGCGGGCCTCTTCGCTCGGCGGGTCGAACATGTTCGGCGCCGCCTTCAGCGGGGTCGACTTGATCTCCTCATAGGCGACGCCGACCGACTTCATCAGCTCGGCGAAGTTCGGGAACTGGAAGATGACGCCGATGGAGCCGACCAGCGCGTTGCGCGGTGCGACGATGTGGTCGGCGCCGAGCGCGGCGATGTAGGCGCCGGAGGCGGCGATGCCGTCCACCACGGCGACGATCGGCTTCTTCTCGGCGAGCCGGCGCAGCCCGTCATAGAGCGCGGCCGAGCCGACCACCGTGCCGCCGGGGCTGTCGATGGAGAGGATCACGGCCTTGGCGCCGGACTTGCCGATGTCCTCCAGCATCTCCAGCCGCTCGCGCTCGTTGCGGATGAGGCCGCCAATGGCGACGCGCGCGACATGCGGCGAGGAGCGCGGCAGCAGTCCGCCATCGTTCCACCAGGCGAAGGCGCCGAGGCCGCCGAGCAGGATTACGAGGAGGGTGAAGGCGCGCCAGAAGGCGAGCTTGCGCCGCAGCCGGCGGCGCGCGAGCAGCTCGTCGACATCCATCGCGTTGGCGGCCATGGCGGCATCTCCTTCATCCGTGCGCTCAGGGGTAAAGGCCGAGTGTGGCGCGCGCAAGGGGACGAAAGGCGACGTCGCGGCGCACCCTTGCGAAGGTCATCATCACAAGAAGCAGAGCCACGTCATGGCCGGGCTTGGCCCGGCCATCCACGCCTTGCCTGCCACGCGACGAAGTCGTGGATGCCCGGCCCAAGACCGGGGATGACGGCGGAAAGGGAGGGCCGCCTACCCGCCGTGCTTGTCGAGGAAGTCTTCCACCGACAGCGCGCGGAAATCCTCCAGCGCGGCGCGCAGCCGGGAATGCTCCCAGTCCCACCAGCCGAGCGCCTTGAGGCGGGCGCCGATCTCGGCGGGGAAGCGCTCCTTCACCACCCGCGCCGGCACGCCGGCGACGATGGCATAAGCAGGCACGTCCTTGGTGACCACCGCGCCCGCCGCCACCACCGCGCCGTCGCCGATGCTGCGGCCGGGCAGGATGACGGCGCCATGGCCGATCCAGACGTCGTTGCCGATGGTCACATCGTGCGAGCGGCGCCAGTCGAAGAATTCCGCCTCGTCCTCGGCGTCGTCGAAATAGGCGCTGGCCCGATAGGTGAAATGCGCCTGGCTTGCCCGCCCCATCGGGTGGTTGCCCGGGTTGATCCGGGTCATGGCGGCGATCGAGGTGAACTTGCCGATCCGCGTATAGGCGATGTCGGAATCGTTCACGACATAGGAATAGTCGCCGAGCTCGACCTCCAGCAGCTTGGTGCGGGCGCCGACCTCGGTGTAGCGGCCGAGCGTCGAGCGGGTGACCTCGGCGGTGTCGTGGAGGGTGGGCGCGAGCCCCAGCTTCTTCGCCAATTTCAGCTCCCGAACGGAAAGCGGGCGATCAGCCGGAACGGGCCGGCGTCCTGTCGGTAGAGTGCGATCTCCGAGATGATGAGCGGTCCGTCGGCGGCGCTGGCGGTGAAATGCTCGCCGAGCTCGGCCTCGGCCAGCGCGCGCTCCTCGTCGTCCAGCGGGCCGGTCAGCGTCATGTGGAAGCGGAAATCGTCGAGCACGTAGGGATAGCCCCAGCGCGAGAGATAATCCTGCTGGCGCGGGGTGAGCGGGGCGCGCAGGCGCTTCTCGTGCTCGGCCGGGCTCATCGGCGCGCGGAAATCGTCGAAGGCCGCGACCGCGCCGGCGGCCAGCCGGTCGAGCGCGGCGCTGGGCGCCGCCGGCCTGAGCGCGAGGAAGCGGCCGATGGCGGCGAGCTTCACGCCGGCGCAGGCGAAGCGCGCGCGGTCATTAGCGAAGCGCGCGCAGACCGCACGCAGCTCCGCCTCGCTGCGCCCCGGCGCCAGGCGGAAGGGCGCCTTCAGCGTGCCGTGGAAGCCGTAGCGGCGCGGCTCGGCGGTGATCTCGCGCCAGCGCGCCACGTCGAAGCGCCTGAGCGCCGGCGGCGGGCAGTCCTCGCCGGTCTCGGCGTCGTAGCCGACCACAGAGGAGCCGAAGCGCCAGAGCGGGCTCTGCGCCGGCGGGGCGAAATAGATCGCGTAGCGCGGCTCGGCCGGCTTCGCGATCACCGCCTCGGCGACGCTCATCAGAACACTCGCCGGCCGGCGAGGAAGACCTCGCGCACCACCGGCGTGTCGTCGGCGAGGGCGAACAGGACAAGGTCGGCGCGCAGCCCCTCGGCCAGCCGGCCGCGGTCGTCGAGCCGGGCGAGGCGGGCGGGCGCCGAAGTGACCAGCGCCAGCGCCTTGGGGATGGAGAGCCCGGCGGTGCGGGTCAGGGCGATGGCGGCCTGCAAAAGGCTCGCCGGCACATAGTCGGAGGCGAGGGCGTCGAGCAGGCCTTCCTGCGCCAGGCCGCGCATGGAGACGCCGCCCGAATGCGAGCCGCTGCGCACCACGTTCGGCGCGCCGCCTATCGTCGAGAGCCCCGCCCGCTTGGCCGCGCGGGCGGCCTCGATGGTGGTCGGGAATTCGGAGATAGTGCAGCCAGCCGCCACCGCCTCGTCGACATGGGCGGGCGTGGTGTCGTCATGGCTCGCCAGCACGATGCCGGAGGAGGAGAACAGCGCGACCATCTTGTCGTAATTGCCGGAGACCGCGCCCTTGGCACGCTCGATCCGGTCGGCGACCTCGGCGTCGATGTCGGCGCCGCCCTTGCCGATGCCGGACAGGTACACCTTCAGGTGCTCGACATTGCGCCACTGCCGCGTGCCGGGCGTGTGGTCCATCAGCGACGCAAGCGAGAGGTTCGGCCGGCCCATCGCGGCGTCCACCAGCTCCGGCAGCGTCCGGTCGGTGAGTTCGCAGCGCAGATGGATGCGGTGGTCGACGCGGAACAGGCCGTGCGCGGAGCCCTGCTCCACCGCGTCGAGCATCACCTCGTAGAGCGCGCGCCGGTCCGCCTTGGCCTGGTCGAAGCCGCCGGCGCAGATGGCGTCGTAGACGGTGGTGACGCCGGAGGCGGCCATCTGGCCGTCATGGGCGAGCGCGGCGGCGCGCGCATCCGGCCAGATCACCTTCGGCCGCGGCACGAAATGGCCTTCCAGCGCGTCGGTATGCAGGTCGATCAGGCCGGGCGCGAGATAGGCGCCCTCGCCGTCGATGGCGCTCGCGACATGCGAGCGGCCCTCGTCGAGCGCGCGGATGCGCCCGCCTTCATGGACCAGCGTGCCGTCGACGACGCGGTCTTCGAGGACGAGGCGGACATTTGTGAGAATCACTTCCATGGCCGCGCGTCTCGCATGTTGGTGTGACCGTTCCATGAACCTCCCCTGGGGTAGGTCACACCCCCGCCGCGCCGCCGTCGGCCCGCGGGTCGTGCGCGCCCTCCAGCCCGGCCTTGCCGGGATGCAGGATCACCGCGCCGGCATGGCCCATCATGTCGGAGTAGGGCTCGGGGATGATCTCGACATCGTGACCGGCGTCTGCGAGCTGCTCCGCCAGCGCGCCGTCGAGCGCCCCTTCGAGGCGCAGATTGACCTTGTCCGAGCCCCAGGTGCGGCCCAGCACCCAGCGCGGCCGGGCGATGGCCTCGCCCAGCGGCACGCCGAACATGCCGTAGCGGCTGATCACCGCCGCATTGGTCTGCGGCTGGCCTTCGCCGCCCATGCAGCCGAAGGCGATGAAGCGTCCGTCCGGCAGCTCCGCCATGCCGGGATTGAGCGTGTGGAAGGGACGGCGGCCCGGCTGCAGCGGATTCTTCGCCCGCGGGTCGAGCGAGAAGGAGGTGCCGCGATTCTGCATGAGAATGCCGGTGGCGGGGAGCAAGAGGCCGGAGCCGAACTCCCAGTAGATCGACTGGATATAGGAGACGCTGACGCCGTTCCTGTCCGCCGCGCCGAGCCAGATCGTGTCGCCGCGCCCGGCCTTGTGCGGCCAGGGCAGGGCCCGGCGCGGATCGATGGCGGCGGCCTCGCGCGCGAGCGCGGCCGGGGTGAGGAAGGCGGCGGGGTCGTGGGTGAGATGGTCGAAATCAGTCACCACCCTGTCGCGCACCAGGAAGGCCCGCTTGGTCGCCTCGATCAGCCCGTGGACATGGGCGAAGCCCTCGGGCTGTGCCACACCGAGCCGGTCGAAGAGCGACAGGATCATCAGCGTCGCCAGCCCCTGCGTGGGCGGCGGCGAGGACCACAGCTCCATATTGGCGAGCTTCACGCGCAGCGGCGCGCGGGTGACGGCGCGATAGGCCTCGAGGTCGGCGCGTGTCACCGGGCAGCCGGCGCGCTCCAGATCGGCGGCGATCTCGCGGCCGACATCGCCGCGGTAATAATCGTCGAGCCCGGCGCCGGCGAGCTGCTCCAGCGTGTCGGCGAGCCGCCCGTAACGCTGCACCGCGCCCACCGCCGGGACCTTGCCGTCCGGCTCCAGGAAGGTGGCGGCGAAGCCGGGCACGTCCTTCAGCTCGGCGAGCTTCTCGGCGGTGAGGCCGTGCTGCGAACGGGTAACGGTGACGCCCGCGCGGGCATGGTGGATGGCCGGCTCCAGCAGACGGCGCAGCGGCAGGCGCCCGCCGAAGGATTTCGCCGCCTCCTGCGCCAGCATCCAGCCGCCGACCTGGCCGGGCACGGTGAGCGCGGCGAGCGGGCCGCGCGGCGGGATCACGTCATGGCCGCGGTCGCGGTAGAACGGGATGGTTGCCCTAGCCCCGGCATAGCCGGCCGCCTCGATATAGCTGACCTTGCCGGCGGGATCGCGGATCAGCCAGAAGCCGTCGCCGCCCATCTGTGTCATGTGCGGATAGACCACGGCGATGGCGGCCGCCGCGGCCAGCGCCGCCTCCACCGCATTGCCGCCTTCCTCCAGCACGGCGCGGCCGGCCTCCGTCGCCTGCCAGTGCGGGGTCGCGACCATGCCGGAGCCGGCGCGCGCGCTCTCGTGAACCCTGTCGTAGACCAACTTCATCTCCGCCGACGGGCGGGCAGCTTGACCCGCGCGGCCGGGCATAGCAGTTTGCGCGCCGCCTAATAAGACGGAAGAGACGTATGACCACGGGCCGACGCATTCGCTGGGACCATGTCAGCACGGTGCTGAGCGCCGCCATCCTGCTCGGCGCCGAGCTGATCGGCGCGGGGCTGGCGGCCGGCTGGGCGATCGCGGCGCTGTTCGATGCCAACTGGATGTGGGAGCTCGCCTTCGAGGGCGCCTTCGGCCTGCTGGCGCTCTACGGCATCTATCGTTTCGTGATGAAGGCCAAGTCTGTCGAGCCCTTCGTCGAGGGGTGAGGGGCGAATCGGCTCCTCTTCTCTCGTTAAACGTCATCCCGGACGGCCGAAGGCCGATCCGGGATCGCCTCCAGGAAGAGGCGGCACGCGATCCCGGCTCTCGCTTCGCTCGGCCGGGATGACGACAAAAGGACAGCCGCCAGAGCGGGTTGTCCATCCTCGCAATACCGCCTGATCTCTAAGCACGCGGATATTTCGGGCGTATGCGATAATTCTCGCAAAACCCGCTTGCATATGACGGCATAAATCCATACATCGCGTCTCGCCCAATTTCGCACGTGCCTGTGGTCGCGTGCCGATCGGCGGAGTTCCGGACAAGAGGCCGGAGTACCGCCGGGAAGATCGGTAGCCGGAGGCGAAACCGGCGCACCTCGCTCTCAGCGGGGAACGTGACTTGAAGCAACGACGTAGCGGGCTTTTTTGGTCTCTGTCGACCCTCCAAAGGTCGGGAAACTGAAGAGGCACTACTTCTTGCCGGGCGTGCGGTTCGGGTTCTCCCAAACCAAGCGAAGGCATCGATCGGACGCTGGCGCTCTCCACATGCGCTGAGCGATCGCATCGCTGCCACGGCTCACCATTATCCGGCCTTTCGGCAATTGCCGTGCGGCCGGCGAACGGATGCGCATTCTCGCCATGGACGCGGCACAGTCGCGCCGCGGGCGGGTGTTCACATCCACGGGTCGAAGCTTCGGGTCTTTGGGGAATTGCCATGACCGACCGTATTCGCGAATTCCTGCGCAACCGACGCGAGGATGGTCCCTGCGTCGTCGTCGATCTCGACGTGGTGCGCTCCAACTATGCCGCCTTCGCCCGGGCGCTGCCGGACACCCGCGTCTTCTACGCGGTGAAGGCGAACCCGGATCCGGCGATCCTCTCCGCGCTCGCCGAGCTCGGCTCCTGCTTCGACTGCGCCTCGGTCAACGAGATCCTGATGGCGCTCGCGGCCGGCGCCACGCCCGACCGCATCTCCTTCGGCAACACCATCAAGAAGGAGCGCGACGTCGCGCGCGCCTTCGAGCTCGGCGTGCGCCTGTTCGCCGTCGACTGCGAGGCCGAGGTCGAGAAGATCGCCCGCGTCGCCGCCGGCGCCAAGGTGTTCTGCCGCATCCTGTGCGACGGCGCCGGCGCCGAATGGCCGCTGTCGCGCAAGTTCGGCTGCGTGCCGGAGATGGCGGTCGACGTGCTCGAGCACGCGCACCGGCTGGGCCTGGAGGCCTATGGCGTCTCCTTCCATGTCGGCTCGCAGCAGAAGAACGTCGAGGCCTGGGATTCGGCGCTCGCTTCCGCGTCGCAGATCTTCCGCGAGTGCATGGAGCGCGGCTTCTCGCTGTCGCTGGTCAATCTCGGCGGCGGCTTCCCGGCCAAGTACCTGCAGGACGTCCCGGCCGCCGAGGCCTATGGCGAGGCGATCTTCCGCGCCCTGTCCCGGCACTTCGGCAACGCCATCCCGCAGACCATCATCGAGCCGGGCCGCGGCATGGTCGGCGCGGCCGGCCTGATCGAGGCCGAGGTGGTGCTGATCTCGAAGAAGGCGGCGGATGACGACATGCGCTGGGTCTATCTCGACATCGGCAAGTTCGGCGGCCTCGCCGAGACGATGGAGGAGGCGATCCGCTATCCGCTCGTGACGCCGCATGACGGCGACGCGATGGAGCCCTGCGTGCTCGCCGGCCCGACCTGCGATTCGGCCGACGTGATGTACGAGAAGACCCCGGTGATGCTGCCGGTGTCGCTCGCCATCGGTGACAAGGTGCTGATCGAGGCCACCGGTGCCTACACCACCACCTATTCGGCGGTGGCGTTCAACGGCTTCGAACCGCTCCGATCCTACGTGATCTGAGCGGGGCGACCCCCCGGACCCTCACAATTCCCCTTCACCTCTTTTTCCCGGTCACGCCGGGTTTTGGAGGCCGTCATGCTCGCCACTGCCGCCCCGGTCATCTCCCTCGAGACCGACGCCGACATCGCCCAGCGCGAGGCGCTGCTCGACCTTTCCTTCGGCCGCGCCGCCCGGCTCGCCAAGACGAGCGAGCGCCTGCGCGAAGGCCGCAAGCCGGCCGAGGGCCTCGCCTTCGCCGCGCACGGCCCGGACGGGCGCGTGATCGCCACGCTGCGCCTGTGGCACGTCGCGGCCGGCCCCGGCCGTCCCGCGCTGCTGCTCGGCCCGCTGGCCGTGCATCCCTGGTTCCGCGACCGCGGGCTGGGCGGGGCGATGATGTCGACCGCCATCAACGAGGCGGCGCTGCGCGGCCATGGCGCGATCATGCTGGTCGGCGACGCGCCCTATTACGCGCGCTTCGGCTTCGACGTCGCGCTGACCGAGGGCCTGTGGCTGCCGGGTTCGTTCGACCGCAATCGCTTCCTCGGGCTGGAGCTGGTCCCCGGTGCGCTCGAAGGCGCCCGCGGCCTCGTCAGCCCGACCGGCGAGATGGAGGCCCTGCCGAGCCTCGACGAGCTCGTCACCCGCGCCGCGCCGGAGATGAAGCGCTCGGCGTGAGCGGTTCTTCCGATCATCCGTTCCGCTGAAACGACGTCATGGCCGGGCTTGTCCCGGCCATCCACGTCTTTGGACTGGAAAGAAGTCGTGGATCCCCGGGCCAAGCCCGGGGACGACGTAGTGCGTGCGATGAGCCGCCTCACCCCACGCTCAATTCCACCGGGATATTCCCGCGCGTCGCCTTGGAGTAGGGGCACATCTGGTGCGCCGCCTCCAGCACCTCTTTGGTCTCCTGCTGGGTGAGCGCCGGCGCCTTGAGCGAGAGCTTGGCGGCGAGGCTGAAGCCGTCGTCGCCCTTCACCAGTGACACTGCCACGGTGACAGCGGCACCGGTGACATCGAGCTTCTTCTGGTGGCCGACCGCCTCCACCGCCGAGCCGAAGCAGGCGGCGTAGCCGGTGGCGAACAGGTGCTCGGGCGTGGTCTTGCCCGGCTCCAGCACGCCGTTCTTCGGCATGGCGAGGTCGACGGAGACCGAGCCGTCGCTGGTCTGCGAGTGGCCGTTGCGCCCGCCAATGGCGGTGGCGGTGCCGGTGAAGAGGACGGTGCCGGACATGGAGCTCTCCTTGGAGGTTGTGCCCTGAGACAGGCGTAAGGCTGGGGGCCGCCTGCTAAGATGGTGCGACGGCGGGAGCGGGCAACCGGAGGGGCGCCGCCGCGTTTCCCCTGCGCACGCGCAACTCCGCGCAACGGGCAATGTTCTTGCTTCGTTTCGTTTTCCCTTGCCCGAAGCCGGCGCAGGGCTTACCTCTCGGGGCAACTCGCCCGCATTGCGGGCTCACATATTCGGAACGCGCCCGATGCCCATCGCGATCCTCAAGGAGCGCGCCGTCGCCCGCATTGCCGGGGCCGACGCCGCGCATTTCCTCGACAATCTGCTCACCGCCCGCACGCCCGAGCCGGGGGAGGCGCGCTATTCGGCGTTGCTCACCCCGCAGGGCAAGATCGTCGCCGACATGATCGTCGTCGCCACCGAGGGCGGCTTCCGGCTCGACGTGCCGCGCCTCGCGGTGCCCGACCTCGTCAAGCGCCTGCAGCTCTACCGGCTGCGGGCCAAGGTGGAGATCGGCGTGCTCGACGACCTCGTCGTTGCTGTCGCCTGGGGCGGGTCGAGCCCGCTGGTCGATGCCTTCGCCTATGACGATCCGCGCCTGCCCGAGCTCGGCCGCCGCTTTCTGCTGCCGGCGGGCGAAGCTTCGCAGATCGCCATGGTGCCGGAGGCGCAGTGGCACGCCCACCGCATCGCCCTCGGCGTGCCGGAAGGCGGCATGGACTTCCTCTATGGCGACGCCTTCCCGCACGAGGCGGACATGGACCAGCTCGGCGGCATCGATTTCGACAAGGGCTGCTATGTCGGCCAGGAGATCGTCAGCCGCATGCAGCACCGGGGCACGGCGCGCACCCGCATCATCCCCTTCGCCCTGTGCGGCCCCTCGCCCGCCGAGGGCACGCCGATCCTTGCCGGCGGCAAGTCGATCGGCCGGCTCGGCTCGGGCGTCGAGGGCCGGGCGCTCGGCCTCGTCCGCCTCGACCGGCTGGAGGAGGCGCGCGCGGCGCGCCATGTCATCGAGGCCGACGGCGCCGCGCTGGTGCCCGAGCGGCCGGACTGGGTGAATTTCCCCGTCCCCGGCACGGAGAGCCTGGCGTGAACGTGCATCATCATCCCGACGGCGTTACACGCTGCGCCTGGTGCGGCACCGATCCGCTCTATGTCGCCTATCACGACACCGAATGGGGCGTGCCCGAATATGATGACCGGGCGCTGTTCGAGAAGCTGATCCTCGACGGCTTCCAGGCCGGCCTCGCCTGGATCACGATATTGCGCAAGCGCGACGGTTTCCGCGCGGCGTTCGATGGGTTCGAGCCGGAGATCATCGCTCGGTACTCGCCCGAAAAGGTCGAGGCGCTGATGCAGGATGCCGGCATCATCCGCAACCGCTCCAAGATCGTCTCGACCGTGCGCTCGGCGCAGTCTTATCTCGACATCATGGAACGCGGGCCGGGCTTCTCGAAGCTGCTCTGGGACATCAACGGCCCGGTGCTGGACAACAGGCGCCGCGAGGGCGATCCGCCCATCGTCACCTCGCCGGTGGCGCAGGCCATGTCGAAGGAGCTGAAGTCGCGCGGCTTCAACTTCGTCGGCCCGACCATCGTCTACGCCTTCATGCAGGCGGTCGGCATGGTGAACGACCATGCCGTCACCTGTCACCGGCACGGTGTCGCCATATGACCTTCCGTGCGAAGGACGCCCGCGCGTGGCAGCGCATGCTGTCCGGGCGCCGGCTCGACCTCATCAATCCCTCGCCGCTCGACATCGAGATCGAGGACATCGCCCACGGCCTCGCCCGCGTCGCGCGCTGGAACGGCCAGACCCAGGGCGGGCACATCTTCTCGGTGGCGCAGCATTCGGTGCTGGTGGAGCTGATCGCCCGCCGCCAGGCGACCACGCGCGGCGCCGATCTCGACCGCCGCTGGCGGCTCGCCACGCTGCTGCACGACGCGCCGGAATATGTGGTGGGCGACATGATCAGCCCGTTCAAGGCGGTGCTGGGCGGCGACTACAAGGCCGTAGAGGCGCGCCTGCTCATGGCGGTGAGCCTGCGCTTCGGCTTGCCGGCGCATTGGCCGGCAACGCTGGTGAAGCTGGTGAAATCCGCCGACCGTGCCAGCGCCTTCCTCGAGGCGACGCGCCTCGCCGGCTTCGAGCTTGCCGAGGCCAGGCGCTTCTTCGGCACGCCCTTCCCGCTCGACATGGCGGCGGAGCGGGAGTACCTGACCCCCTGGAGCGCCGAGGAGGCGAAGGCGCGCTTTCTCGCCCGCTTCCACGAACTGGCCGCCGCGCCGGCCGATGCCGCGGGAAAGCCCGCGGCTGCGACTGCCGCCGGAAACGCATCATGATCCATGTCTGCCCGCTGTCCCGCCTCGAAGAGACCGTCGTCCGCACCAGGGCGGCGCATATCCTCAGCGTGATCAATCTCGGCACGCCGGTGGTGCGGCCGACCGGGATCAGCGAGGAGAACCATCTCTTCGTCGGCATGAACGACATCGTCGCCCCGCAGGAGGGGCTGATCCACCCGGCCGCCGAGCATGTCGACGCCATTCTCGGCTTCGCCCGCCGCTGGCCGCGCTCGGCGCCGCTGGTGGTGCATTGCTATGCCGGCATCAGCCGCTCCACCGCCTCGGCCTATATCGCCGCCTGCGCGCTGGCGCCCGAGCGCGACGAGGCGGAGATCGCCCTGGCCTTGCGCGCCGCCTCGCCGGTGGCGACGCCGAACGCGCTGATCGTCTCGCTCGCCGACGCGGCGCTCGGCCGGAACGGCCGCATGGTCGCCGCCATCGCCGCCATCGGCCGCGGCGCCGACGCCTTCGAGAACGAGCCCTTCGAGCTCAGCCTGGCGTAACCCGGATTCCCATCAGCTGAAGCCATGACCGCTCTGGCGGGCCGCCGCGCGTGCGTGCATCATGCGACGCTCGCATGAGGTGTGCCGCGCATGGCGCGCCGCGCGAGCGACCGACAGGCCGGCTGCGGGAGCCGGCCGGGCCGGGGAGTCGATTTGAGAAGGCGCGGAACGGGCCGCGCTGATTGGGGAGCGTTATCATGAATAGGACGATGAAGGTCGCCGTGGCGGCCGCGCTTTTGCTTGGCCTGACGGCGGGGGCTGAGGCGCAGAGCACCAAGCCGAAGGACGCCCGCGTGAAGCGCGGCGAATATCTCGCCACCATCATGGATTGCGGCGGCTGCCATACGCCGGGCGTGTTCTTCGGCAAGCCGGACGCCAGCCGTCCTTTCGCCGGCTCGGAGGTCGGCTTCCAGATCCCCGGCCTCGGCGTGTTCTTCCCGCCGAACCTGACGCCGGACAAGGCGACCGGGCTCGGCAGTTGGAGCGAGAAGGAGATCATCGCCGCCATCCGCACCGGCACGCGTCCGGACGGGCGGGTGCTGGCGCCGGTCATGCCCTACAAGCATTACGGCGCGCTGACCGACGCCGACGCCTCGGCGCTGGCCGCCTATCTGAAGAGCCTACCGCCGGTGTCGAACCAGGTGCCGGCGATGACCGGCCCCTCGGAGAAGCCGTCGGGACCGTATCTGACGGTGGCCATGCCGTAGGGACGTCACGCAAGCCGTCATCCCGGCCGGAGCCGAAGGCGGAGGGCCGGGATCGCGTGACGATCTCTTCCTGAGAGCGCGACGTAGATGGGATGCGCCAATCCCATGCAAGGACCGTCATCCCCGGGCTCGGCCCGGGGATCCACGACCTGCCGGTGCGCCGGGTCCTACCGAAATCGTGGATGGCCGGGCCAAGCCCGGCCATGACGGGCATCCAGGCATCCCGGTAATAACGACTTCTTGGACGATCCCGGATACGGCCTCGCGGCCGTTCCGGGATGACGTCGTCGTGGGAGCGAGTCGACGAAAGCTCAGCTCACCGGCGTGCCGCGGGCCGGCAGGACGACGACGCGGGTGCCGGTCGGCGCGCGGCGGAACAGGTCGATGATGTCCTGGTTCATGAAGCGCACGCAGCCCGAGGACACCATGGTGCCGATGGTCCAGGGCTCGGTGGTGCCGTGCAGGCGGTACAGCGTGTCCTGACCGTCCTTGTAGATGTAGAGCGCGCGCGGCCCCAGCGGGTTGTCCAGGCCGCCGGCCATGCCGTTGGCATAGGGGCCATAACGCTCGGGCTCGCGCGCGATCATGTTCGGGGTCGGCGTCCAGCGCGGCCAACTCGCCTTGCGGGCGATGATGCCCTCGCCGCGGAAGTTGAAGCCTTCCTCCTTGCCGACGCCAACGCCGTAGCGCAGCGCTCGCCCGTTGCCGAGCACCAGATAGGCGTGGCGCTCGTTCGGATCGACGACGATGGTGCCGGCCGGGTAGCGGGTCTGGTAGGCCACCTCCTGGCGCAGGAAGCGCGGATCCACCTTCGACAGATCCACCGCCGGCACCGGGAACGGCTCGTCGGTGATCGCCCCGTACATGCTGAGATATTGCGGGTCCATGGAGGCCGGCAGCACGCGCATGCCACCCGCATTCGGGTTGCTGGCGCAGCCGGCGAGGGCGACGGGGGCGGCGAGAAGGAACAGACGACGGTCGAGGAGCATGGTTCGCACAACAGTGAAAGGGACAGCAGGCCTCACCTATAAGCGCGGGGCGCCGATTTGCTCCGTACCGGGAGGTTCACGGTGGCGTTATGGGTTGCATTCGCCCCCTGCTGTGGCGCAAACGCCTCACCTGCCAAGGGGTTGCCGGGCGACGCTGCATCTTCCGCTGCGGCACTTTCCATCAGTATTCCTGATGCTCATACTGAAAATAATTTGTTTCTCTACATGCAGTCGCGAAGGCTAATTTCACATAGCGATGCGGTATGCCGCCGCGGCGTGACCGCCGCCGCCGGGGCACCTTATCGGGTGGCGCCGCGGTCCGCGTGTGCTTCCTAATCGACCGCGCCTGCCTGCTCCAATTGCCCGAGGTCCGTCCATGTCTGCCGCCACGAGCCCCGCTCCGCGCCCCAGCCTTGCCGCCCGCGCCCCGCTGCTCGTGGTGCTGTGCGGCTGCATGATCGCCATGCTGACCTTCGGGCCGCGCGCTTCCTCCGGCATCTTCCTCCTTCCGATGACCGGCGAATATGGCTGGGGCCGTGACACTTTCGGCCTCGCCATCGCCATTCAGAACCTGCTCTGGGGCGTCGGCACGCCCTTCGCCGGCGCCATCGCCGACCGCTTCGGCGTCGTCCGGGTGCTGTGGGCCGGTGCGGTGCTCTATGCGCTCGGCCTCGTGTTGATGGCCTTCTCGGCCACGCCCGGCATGCTGCACCTCTCCGCCGGCGTCATGATCGGCTTCGGCCTGTCGGGCTGTTCCTTCAACATCGTGCTCGCCGCCTTCGGCAAGATGCTGCCGGAGAAGTGGCGGCCGATCTCCTTCGGCGCCGGCACGGCTGCGGGCTCCTTCGGCCAGTTCCTGTTCCCGCCGCTCGCCGCGGGATTGAACACCACCATCGGCTGGCACCAGACGCTGATC
The DNA here is from genome assembly GCF_000092925.1 of Ancylobacter novellus DSM 506. Classification (NCBI taxonomy): domain Bacteria; kingdom Pseudomonadati; phylum Pseudomonadota; class Alphaproteobacteria; order Hyphomicrobiales; family Xanthobacteraceae; genus Ancylobacter; species Ancylobacter novellus. The sequence continues at coordinate 4,183,761 of NC_014217.1, forward strand.
GTGTTCGGCGCCGCCATGCTGCTGGTCATGCCCTTCGCGCTGGCGCTGGCGACGCCGAAGCCGACGGTGAAGGCGCATGAGCCCCAGCAGTCGATCGGCGGCGCGCTGGGCGAGGCGTTCCGCCACCCCAGCTACATCTATTTGGTGCTCGGCTTCTTCACCTGCGGCTTCCAGCTCGCCTTCGTCACCACCCATCTGCCGGCCTATCTCACCGACCGCGGCCTGTCGCTGACCATAGGTGGCTGGACGCTGGCGGTGATCGGCCTCGCCAACATGGTCGGCTCGCTCAGCTCGGGCTGGCTGTCGAGTCGCATGTCGCGGCGCTATCTGCTGTCGGCGATCTATTTCGGCCGCGGCATCGCCATCGCCGCCTTCGTGCTGCTGCCGGCCTCGCCCGTCACCTCCATCGGCTTCGGCATCGTGCTGGGGCTGCTGTGGCTCTCCACCGTGCCGCCGACCTCCGGGCTGGTGATGCTGATGTTCGGCACGCGCTACCTTGCCATGCTCTACGGCTTCGCCTTCTTCAGCCACCAGGTCGGCGGCTTCCTCGGCGTGTGGCTCGGCGGCGTGCTCTATGAGCAGCTCGGCTCCTACGACTTCGTCTGGTGGCTGGCGGTGGCGCTCAGCTTCGCCTCCGCCGCCATCAACCTGCCGATCGTCGAGCGGCCGGTGGAACGAGGCGAGCCGGCGCGGGCCTGAATCGGCCCGCGCGTTTGCGCGACATTAACCATCGTCCTTCATCATGGTGCTGTGGTGCCGGAGGCGTTGCGCCGATGCCACAGTGCGGAAGTCGCGTGCCTTGCGGTGAGGGGCCGGCATGCCGCTCTGCCTTGACAAGACAGGGCTTTCGCAGCGCATCGTAACCCGTTCCCAGCGATGGACCCCGTAATGCGCTCTACCCCTGCCCTTCTGGCCGCTGCGTTCGTCGCCGCCTTTCTGGCGGTGCCGGCGGCGGCCGAGACGCTGAACGCGCAGCAGGCGCAGCGCTTCGTGATGGGCCGGACCTTCACCTACACCTGCTACGAGGGCACGGTCGGCTCCGGCCGCATCATGCCGGACGGCTCGGTCGCCGGCACCATCCAAATGCGCGGCAAGGGCGCGGCGCGCTATGTCACCTTGCCGGCGGGCACCATCCTCGTGAAGGGCCAGGCGGTCTGCGCCAAGCTCAAGGGCATGGCGTTCCAGCCCTGCTTCGACGTGGAGAAGACCAGCGAGGCCAGCTTCCGCGGCAACCTCGCCGGCGCCAACCGGCTGTGGTGCGAGTTCAAGCGCGGCGGCAGCGGGCGCACCCGGCTCGCCGAACGGTCGAACCGCGCGCCGGCCAAGCGGGCGGTGTCACGCGCGCAGACCGTGCCGGTCGAATCCAAGGCGCTCGACGCGCCGGCCGACACCAAGACCGTCGAAGCCGATATGCCGAACTGAGCCGGCGGACCGCTTTCAGTCCTCCTGTCAATCCGACGACATTGCGCTGACGCAATAACGCTACGTCATTCGTGGCTATCGTGTTGCGCGGAGCGGTGGAGTACCTCGAAGTCACTTCAGGCGTCGACCTGACTTCGACACTCCAACCTTCCGCGAGACCAGCCATGATCGATTCCCGTACCGCGCCCTATGGCGTCTTCCTGCTCCGCGTGGCGCTCGGCGCCATGTGGGTGTCGCACGCGCTGCTGAAATATGTCGTCTTCACCATTCCCGGCTTCGCCGGCTTTCTCGGCAGCCTCGGCCTGCCGGAGGCGCTGGCCTGGCCGGTGGTCCTCGCCGAGCTTATCGGCGGCCTGTTGATCCTCGTCGGCTTCTATGCCCGCCACGTCGCGCTGCTGCTGATCCCGGTGATGGCCGGCGCCATGAGCGTGCACATCCCCAATGGCTGGCTGTTCTCGGCCACCGGCGGCGGCTGGGAATATCCCGCCTTCCTGATCGTGACGTCCTTCGCGCTCTGGCTGATCGGCGACGGCGCCTTCGCCCTGCGCTCGCGCCCGCTGTTCTTCGTCGGCCGCCCCGCCGTGGCGTGACGATTCCCGAATGAAAAAAGGGGCGCGCCGCGAGGCTCGCCCCTTTTCCTTGTCCGTCGGCCGAACGTCGGCCGTCAGCCGCCATTGCCTTTCTGGGCCGCCTTCTGCGGCTCGGACGGGGCGACGACCTCGGTCTTCTGCACTTCGCCGCCCTTCGCCTTGATGCGCTCGGCTTCGTCGAGGCCGACGGCGATCTTGCGCTCGATGTCGGCGAGCTCGTCCGCGTCCGGCTTCAGGTCGCGGGCATGGTTCCACTTGAACCGCGCCTCCAGCTTGCGGCCGACCTTCCAGTAGGCGTCGCCGAGATGGTCGTTGATCACCGTCTCGTTCGGCTTCAATTCGACCGCGCGCTCCAGTTCGCGCACGGCGTCGTCGTAATGGCCGGTGCGGTAATAGGCCCAGCCGAGGCTGTCGATGAAGAAGCCGTCGTCCGGGCGCAGCGTCACCGCCTTGCGGATCATCTCCGTGCCCTGATCGAGGTTCACTCCCTGATCGATCCAGCTATAGCCGAGATAGTTCAGTACATGCGGCTGGTCCGGCTTGAGCTCCAGCGCCTTCTTCAGGTCGGCTTCCGACTTCGCCCATTCCTTCGAACGCTCGTAGCAGGTGCCGCGGAAGTAGAAGAGCATCCAGTCATTGGCCGACGGCGTCTTCAGCTGGCCGATCGCCTTGTCGTAGACGGCGGCGGCGTCGGCGTACTTCTCGTTGGAGCGCAGCACGTCGCCGAGCGCCATCAGCGCGCGCATGTCCTTCGGATTGGCCGCGACGACCTTCTCCAGCGAAGCGCGCGCCTCGTCGAACTTGTCGACGGCGTCGAGGTTCAGCGCCCGCTGCACCTCGGCATTCACCTTGAAGGGCGAGGAGGCCGGCACGCGCTCATAGAGCGCGATGGCGTCATCGTGCCGCTTCATCGATTCGAAGAGATCCGCCAGCGTGATGTCGATCAGCGGGTGCGAGGGGTCGAGCCAGCGGCCGAGCTGGAGATAGACCAGGGCGAGGTCCTCGCCGCCCTGGCGGCCGAGCGCTGCACCGAGGCCGTAGAGCACTTCCGCCGCGCCGGCGGCGGGCGTCGACACCAGAGCCGGCAGGGTGCGGCCCGCCTCGAGCTGCTCCAGCGAGCGGGCGACCAGCGGGTCGTTCGGCACCAGCTTGTCGAAGGCCTCGTAGGTCTCGACCGCCAGCTTCTTGTTGCCGCTGCGCGAGGCCCAGCGCGCATAGGCGTCCACCACGCGCAGGGTGCGCGGGTCGATCTTGAGCGCCGCGTCCAGCCGCGGGCCGGCTTCCTTCTTCATGCCGGCGGCATCGAGGATCAGCCCGGCGTGGAAGTCCTTGAAGCTCGCATACCATTCCGGCCCCTGCAGCTCGTCGATCATGGCGACGGCGGTCTTGGGGTTGCCGGAGCCGAATTGGCTCCAGGCGCTGAGCAGGGTGGCGTTGAGTTCGGCGATGGCGCCCTGGCCGGCCCGGCGCAGATTGCTGCGGGCGGTGACGTACTGCTTGGTCTTGATGGCGCGAACGCCGAGCACGAGCCGCGCCAGCGTATGCTCGGGATCGATGCGCACGATGCGCTGGGCGAGGTCCACCGCCTCGTCGACCGAGCCTTCGGCGAGCAAAGTGAGGAAGGCGCGCTCCATCAGTTCGCCATTGCGCGGGAACATGCGCACCAGCTCACGGTAATAGGCGGCAGCGGCGCCGGTGTCGCGCTCAGCGATGGCGAGGCGGGCGGCGAGATAGTTGCCGGCCGGCGCGGAGCGGGCGATGAAATCGGACGGAGGGGCCTCCGCCAGCGCCGGCGAGGCCGCGCCCAGCGCCGTGAGCATTGCGAGAATGGCCGCTCCCGGCCGCAGCGACAAGCGTCGGAACGTCAAAGCTAGAACCTCCTGCGGCAGACCACGCGGCACCGCATCCTGGCGGCGCACGGCCTCGGCCCCTTTCTGGCAGATTGGTCCTTTTTAGCCGCCCCTGCAATAACGAGAGGCTAATGCGGACCGGGCCCCACAGGGCCCGGACACGAGATTGTCAAACACGTCGGCCGAGAATAAGGCCGATCAGCGCCGCGCCTGCTGCAATTGTGAGCACCGTCGACGCCTTGGGCGGCGGAGCGGGGCCGGGCGGCGGCGTCACCGGCGGGACGGCGCCGAGGCCGGGATAGGCGCCGTAGCCGAGCGGCGCCGGGCGCCGGCGCGTGCGCATCAGCGCGACGACGAGGAAGATCAGCCCGACGACGAGGGTGAAGCCGAAGATGATCAGCGCGCTGGTGGCCGGATCGTAGCGCTCGGCCAGCAGGATGAAGACCGCCACCAGAAGCGCGAACAGCGAGACGCTGATGAGAAGCACGCCGATGGCGAGCAGGATCGCCGTCGTGGTGGCGCGCCGAACCGCGAAGCGCAGCTCGGCGCCGACGAGCCCGAGCAGGAGGCGGAGCATCAACGGCTCCGCGACAGCAGGCCGAAGATGAAGCCGACCCCGAGCGCCGCCAGCACGGCGCCGTAGGGGTTGCGCTCTATGGCGGCGCCGACGTCGCCGCCGAGCGCCTGCGCCTTGCCCTTGGCATCCTCATAGGCGGCGAGGCCCTCGTCCATCAGGCCGGCAGCGGTGGCTTCGGCGCGGGCCTTGCCGGCGCGCACCCGGCTGGAGACCGCGTCGGCGGCGGCCTCGCCTTCCGCCCTGGCGATGGCGGCGAGCGTCTCGGCAAGCTTCGCGACGTCGCCCCGCAGCGCGGCGAGGTCGGCGGACAGCTTGGCGAAGTCTTCCTGAGCGTTCGGCTGAGCCATGGGGATCTCCTGAAACCGGCTGACGGTGGACATCCCTCAACGCGGACGCCGTTACCGAAGTTCCCCGAGCATAGGCGGTAATCAGAGGCGCCGGAACTCGTAATATCCCGGCAGGCGGCCCTCGCGCTTGGCCTTGGCCTCGTAGCGGGTGCCCGGCCAGCCCTCCCAGGGCCGCCGCCAGTCGTCGGCGCGCGCGGCGGTCCATTCGAAGCGCGGATCGGCGGTGAGCCGGCGCAGCGTCCAGGCGGCGTAGGATTCGATGTCGGTGGCGAAGCGGAAGCGCCCGCCGGAGGCGAGGATGCGGGCGATGCGGGCGATGTTGTCGGCGCGCACGAAGCGCCGCTTCCAGTGCCGGCGCTTCGGCCAGGGGTCGGGATAGAGCAGGTCGACCTGGTCGAGCCCGCCCTCGGGGAGCCGATCGAGCAGTGGCACCACGTCGTCGCCGTGGAGACGGACATTGGAAAGCCCGAGATCGGCGACCATCGCGGTCGCCTTGGCGATGCCGTTGATGAAGGCCTCGGCGCCGATGAAGCCGATGTCCGGATGGCGCTGCGCCTCGGAAATCAGGTGTTCGCCGCCGCCGAAGCCGATCTCCAGCCGAACCGCGCGCACGGGATGGGGGAACAGGTCGGCGAGCGGCCGGCCGGGCAGCGTGTCGAGATCGACGGCGAGGCGCGGCAGGTCGCGTTCGAGATGGTCGGCCTGCGCGGTGCGCAGCTTCTTGCCCTTGCGCCTTCCATAGAAGGCGGCACTGCGGGCGTTATCGTCGGCGGGTTCGGTCATCGGCACACAAAAGAGAAGGGCGGACGTCGCCGTCCGCCCCGCTTATCTCCGACTGGCTCTGTCGGCGCAACGGCGCCGGTCAGGCCATCGCGGCCTTGATGGTGTCGGCGAGGTCGGTGCGCTCCCAGGAGAAGCCGCCATCGGCTTCCGGCGCGCGGCCGAAATGGCCATATGCCGAGGTGCGGGCATAGATCGGCTTGTTGAGGCCGAGATGCTCGCGGATGCCGCGCGGGCGAAGGTTCATGACCTCGCGCAGGATCTTCTCGAGCTTGGCTTCCTCCACCTTGCCGGTGCCGTAGAGGTCGACATAGACCGCGAGCGGGTCGGACACGCCGATGGCATAGGCGAGCTGGATGGTGCAGCGATCGGCGAGGCCGGCGGCGACCACGTTCTTGGCGAGGTAGCGCGCGGCATAGGCGGCGGAACGGTCGACCTTGGTCGGGTCCTTGCCGGAGAAGGCGCCGCCGCCATGCGGGGCCGCACCGCCATAGGTGTCGACGATGATCTTGCGCCCGGTGAGGCCGCAGTCGCCGTCGGGGCCGCCGATGACGAACTTGCCGGTCGGGTTGACGTGCCACACGGTCGCCGGCGTGATCCAGCCTTCCGGCAGCGTCTCGCGGATATAGGGCTCCACGATCGACTGCACGTCGTGCGACGACAGGTCGGCGTCGAGATGCTGGGTCGACAGGACGATCTGGGTGACCTCGACCGGCTTGCCGTCCTCGTAGCGCACCGTCACCTGGCTCTTGGCGTCCGGGCCGAGCACGGTGCTCTCGCCGGAATGGCGGGCCTCGGCGAGGCGCTTGAGAATCTTGTGGGAATAGAAGATCGGCGCCGGCATCAGCTCGGGCGTCTCGCGGCAGGCATAACCGAACATGATGCCCTGGTCACCGGCGCCCTCATCCTTGTTGTTGGCGGAATCGACGCCCTGGGCGATGTCGGCCGACTGGGCGTGCAGCAGCACGTCGATCTCGGCGTTCTCCCAGTGGAAGCCGTCCTGCTCGTAGCCGATGTCCTTGATGGCGAGCCGGGCGCGGTGGATGAGGTAGTCGCGGGTGATCTGCGCCGGGCCGCGGGTCTCGCCGGCGATCACCACGCGGTTGGTGGTGGCGAGCGTCTCGGCGGCGACGCGCAGCTGGCTCGGATCCCAGCCATATTCCGGGCCGTGCTTGAAGAAGGCGTCCACCACCTCGTCGGAGATGCGGTCGCACACCTTGTCCGGGTGGCCTTCGGAAACGGATTCGCTGGTGAACAGATAGGCTTGGCGGGACACGCGTCGGCTCCTCGATCTAAGCCGGCGCGAGGAAGGCATCCGGCCCCGCATGTTTCGCAAGCGGGCCCCGGCGGGTCAAGGTTGTAAAGGCGGATTCGTTCGGAAAAAAGAACGCAGGGGCTCGGCGAGTCTAGCTTGCGTTCTCGCTGGCGAGCGCCTCGACGAGATCGACGATGCGGCGGCGGACCTTGGAATCGGCGATCTTCAGGAAGGCGCGGGTGAGCGCAAGTCCTTCGGTGGTCGCGAGAAAATCCGAGACATAGGCCGGCGAGGCATCCTCGGCGAAGCCGGTATTGGCGATTCCCACATTCGGCGCGCCTTCGAAGAAGAAGGAGACCGGAACACCCAGCACGTTGGAGATGTTCTGCAGCCGGCTGGCGCCGATCCGGTTGGTGCCCTTCTCGTATTTCTGGATCTGCTGGAAGGTGATGCCGAGATTCTCGCCGAGCTTCTCCTGACTCATGCCAATCATCATGCGGCGCATGCGCACCCGGCTGCCGACGTGCTTGTCGATTGGATTAGGAGACTTCTTGGTCATCGGCTTCCCCGACTGGAAACAAAAAAATACCTCCCTCCGCCGATCTGGTGGAGAGAAGCAGTGCCCAGGCCCGGTTGCAGTCTAGGCAAAGCTGATCCTACCGTCGATCAATCTAGACGTGCATATCGCGCTGCCGGAGCGCAATCGCTAGCAATAGGCCCAATACGACGAGGATAAGCGGTATTAAATTGCCGTATGTAGCATATATTGTCGACTCAAGCGTCAGCGGCAGCGTTCCGTCGAGAATTCCGCGTGCACCCAGAGGTAGCAGGCCGCGGGTTCGTCCGAGCGGGTCGACGATGGCGGAAATGCCGTTATTGGTGACCCGAACCAGCGGCAGACCCTGCTCGATCGCCCTGAGTCGCGCCTGCTCGAAATGCTGGTACGGGCCGGGCGTCAGGCCGAACCAGGCGTCGTTGGACATGTTGAGCAGGAAGCCCGGCCTCTGCCCGGCGGCAAGGCCCGCGGGCATCACCTCGTCGGGGAAGATCGCCTCGTAGCAGATCAGCGGCACCGCCGCCGGCAGGCCGGGAATGGCGAGCAGGGAACGCTCCTGCGCTGCTGCGAAGCCGCCGCGCTGGCGGGTGAGCTGCTGTAAGCCCAGCCATTCCATCGTTTCCTGAAACGGCAGATATTCGCCGAAAGGAACGAGGTGCACCTTGTCGGCATTGCCGAGCACGGCGCCGTCGGAGCCGAGCACCCGGAGGCTGTTGAACACGTCCGGGCGCGCCCGGGTCGGGTCCGGCTTGATGCGCGCGGCGCCGGTGATCAGCGTCGCGCCGTCCGGCAGCAGCTCCGCGATGCGCGCGATCGCCTCGGGCTCGTGCTCGAGGAAGAAGGGGAAGGCCGATTCCGGCCAGAACAGGTGGGTGACGCCGTCGAGCCCGCCCTGGCTCTGGCTCGTGGCGACATAGAGGTCCATCACCGTGCGGCGGGCGTCGTAGCGGAACTTGGCGTCCTGCGGCAGGTCCGGCTGCATCAGCCGCAGCCGCGCGCCGGGCACGTCGCCGACCTGCGTGGTGGCGAGCCGCCATTGGCCGGCCCCCCATAGCCCCGCCAGCACCAGCACGGCGAGCGCCAGCGGCACCCGCCGGGCGCGGGCGGAGAATTGTCCGTCGAACAGCGCGGCGGGGGCGGCCAGCGTCGCCAGGGTGAGGAAGCACAGCCCCAGCAGCCCGATCACCGAAGCGGCCTGGGCAAAGCGCAGGTCGCCGGCCAGCGCATAGCCGAAATCGTTCCAGGGGAAGCCGGTCAGCGCGATGCCACGCAGCCATTCGCTCATGGTGAGCGCCACGGCGAAGATCAGCAGCCGCCCCGGCCCCGGCGTCCAGGCGAGCCGCGCCATGGCGCAACCGAGCCCGGTGAACAGCGCGAGATAGGCCGGCAGGCCGAGGACGGCGAAGGGTATCAACCAGGCGAACATGTCCGCCTGGACGAGGAAGGCCTCGCCGATCCACCACAGGCCGGCGACGAAGTAGCCGAAGCCGAACAGCCAGCCGGCGGCGAAGGCCGAGCGCAGCGCGCGCCCGAGCGGGAGCCGCATCGAGGCGTCGAGCAGGAACACCAGCACCGGCAAGGTGAGCGCCAGCACCGGCCACAGGCCGAAGGGCGGCATGGCGAGCGCGGAGAGCCCGCCGGCCGCCAGCGCGGCGAGCGCGCGCCAGCGCAGTGGCGCCGTCCGAAGCAGCTCCGGCGTCAGCATGCGGCGTGCGGCCGATTCGGGATAGGCCACGGCTCAGGCGGCATCGGTGCCGCGGGTGCGCTCGGTGCCGAAGGCGCCCTTGCGCTGCTGCTCGGCCGGCGGCGGCAGGCTGCTGCCGGCGGGGCGCTCCTCGGCGCGCCCTTCGGTGCGCTCGGGCCGGCGGCCCTCACCCGTGGCGGAGCCGGAGCCGCCATTCTCCCCGCCGCCCGGCGAGAGGCGCAGCCGCTTCACCCGGCGCGGATCGGCGTCCAGCACCTCGATCTCGAAATTGCCGGGGCCGAGCACGATCTCGCCGCGCACCGGCACGCGGCCGGCGAGCGTGACCAGGAGCCCGCCCAGCGTGTCGACCTCCTCGGCCTCCTCGCCGAGCGCGAAGGCGGGGTCGACCATCTCGGCGACGTCCTCGAGGCTGGCGCGGGCATCGGCGATGAAGCTGCCGTCAGGCTGGCGGGCGATGTCCGGGGTCTCGTCCTCGTCGTGCTCGTCCTCGATGTCGCCGACGATCTCCTCGACAAGGTCCTCCATCGAGACGATACCGTCGGTGCCGCCATATTCGTCGATGACGAGGGCGAGGTGGATGCGGCTCGCCTGCATGCTGGCGAGCAGCTCGATCGAGGGCATGGAGGGCGGCACGAACAGCAGGCGGCGGATCAGCTTGGCGGCGCTGAGCGGCGTGCCGAGGTCGATGGCCTTGAGATTGAAGCTCGGCACAGGCTTGCCCGCCGGCTGTTCCGCCGGCTTCTCCTCCGGCGACGTATTCGGGGTGGTGCCGCGCGGCGCCGGATGGCGCGGCGTCATGGCGCGCTGGGTCAGATAGGTGACGAGGTCGCGGATGTGGACCATGCCGACGGGATCGTCGAGCGTGTCGTCATAGACGACGAGGCGCGAATGGCCGGCATCGGCGAAGACGGTGAGCAATTCGCCCAACGAGATGTCCTTCTGCACCGCGATGATGTCGGCGCGGGGGACCATGAGGTCGCCGATCCGAAGCTCGCGCAGGTCGAGGATGCTCTTCAGCATCGCCCGCTCGGTGGCCGACAGGTCGCTTCCCGCCTCGGCGCTCGCGGCGGACAGCACCTCGGCGAGGTCGGTGCGCAGCGAGCCGGAGGAACGCCAGCCGCCGATCAACGCGCGCAGGCGGTCGAAGATGCCGCCGCGCGGCTCGCTGGAGCGCGCGTCGGCCGGGCTTCGCTGCCCGGGACTGCCGGAGCCGGCAGCCGAGCCGGTACTTGGCCCGGTAACGGAGCCGCTACTTGGGCCTTCGCTGCCCTGGCCGGAGGAAGGATTGGAAACGGGGTCGGACATTGGCCTCAGTCGTGTTGATGAACGGGTTCGGTTTCGGAATAGGGATCGGGCACGCCGAGCCCGGCGAGAACGCGGCGCTCCATCGCCTCCATCTCCTCGGCGTCCTCGGCGACCTCGTGGTCGTAGCCGAGCAGATGCAGCGTACCATGCACGGCGAGGTGCACGAGATGGTCGGCGAAGGGCTTGCCTTCCTCGGCCGCCTCGCGCGCCAGGGTCTCAAAGGCGATCGCGATGTCGCCGAGATGGGGATCGCCGCCGGCCCGCGCCATTTCCGGCGTCGGGAAGGACAGCACGTTGGTGGCGTAGTCCTTGCCGCGCCAGTCGCGGTTGAGCAGGCGGATGGAGGCATCGTCGGTGAGCTTCACGGCGATCTCGGCGCCGTCGATATCGAGCTCGTACTCGCTCGACGCACCCTCGCAGGCGGCATCGACGGCGCGGATGACGAGGCCGGCCGCCTCGGGGAAGGCCGACCAGGCGTCGGCCTCCACGAGTACGTCGACCTCGATGCTACTGTCGTCGCTCATCGCGGCGGGGCCTCGGTTGCGCCGGCGGCCTTCCTGTCATAGGCGGCGACGATGCGCCCGACGAGCTCGTGGCGCACCACGTCGGCGGCGTGGAACTGGCAGACCTCGACGCCCTCGACGTCCTTGAGCAGCGTCACCGCCTCGGCAAGGCCCGAGGTCTGGCCGGGCGGCAGGTCGACCTGGCTGGGGTCGCCGGTGATGATCATATGCGAGTTCTCGCCCAGGCGGGTGAGAAACATCTTCATCTGCATCGAGGTGGTGTTCTGCGCCTCGTCGAGGATGACGCAGACGTTCGCCAGCGTGCGCCCGCGCATGAAGGCGAGCGGGGCGATCTCGATCTCGCCGGAGGTCAGCGCGCGCTCGACGAAGGCGCGGTCCATCAGATCGTGCAGCGCGTCGTAGATCGGGCGCAGATAGGGGTCGACCTTCTCCTTCATGTCGCCGGGCAGGAAGCCGAGCCGCTCGCCGGCTTCCACCGCCGGACGGGAGAGGATCAGCCGGTCGACAACCCGCCGCTCCAGAAGGTGGACGGCATAGGCGACCGCCAGCCAGGTCTTGCCGGTGCCGGCCGGGCCGACGCCGAAGACGAGGGTATGGCGCTTGAGCGCGCGGATATAGGCGTCCTGCGCGGCGGTGCGCGCGCGCACCGGGCGGCGGCGCAGCTGGATCTCGTCGAAGCTCTGCTTCTTGGTCGCCGGGTCGAACTCGAACAGGAAGCCCTGCGCCGCGGCTTCGCGCAGCACGCCCTCGACGTCGCCGGGGAGCAGTTCGACGCCTTTCTTCAGCCGGGCGTAGAGCGTCTCCAGCACGTGGCGGGCCTGCTCGCAGGCCTCGCGCGGGCCTTCCAGCGTGACATGGTTGCCGCGCTGCTCGGCGACGATCTCCAGCCGGCGCTCGATCAGCGCGAGGTTCTGGCCGTAATGGCCGAAGAGCTGGCTGGCGAGGCGGTTGTCGTCGAAGGCGAGCACGATCTGGCTCGGCGTCTCCTCGGTGGTCTCGATCCACTGTGGGTTGGGGCGCGGCGCGGTCTGTGTCGTTGATCCGGCGGGAGTGCCCGCGCGGGCGGCTACCAAGGCACGTTCCGTATCAGATCCAGCTCGACGCACGCTCACGCCTCCAGCTTCTCGCTCTGCCTTGTAAAACGCGATTCCCACTTCGAATCTTCGGCGAAGAATTCCCCGCCGATGATGTCGCCGGAAAGACTCTTGGTGCTGACTTCGCGGACTTCCACCATGGCCAGCGTGCCGATTGCCTCGACGGGCGCCTCGACGACGACGGACTGCAGATAGGGCGAGCGGCCGATGAGCTGGCCGGGGAAGCGGCCGGGCTTCTCCAGCAGGATCTCGAAGCGGCGCCCGCGGCAGCCCTCGTCGAAGGCCGCCTTCTGCCCGTCGAGCAGGGCCTGCAGCGCATGGATGCGCGCCGACTTCACCGCTTCGGGAAGCTGCGCCTCCATGCCGGCCGCCGGCGTGCCGGGGCGCGGCGAGTATTTGAACGAGAAGGCCGAGGCGAAGCCGACCTTCTCGACGAGGTCCATCGTGTCGGCGAAATCCTCGTCGGTCTCGCCGGGGAAGCCGACGATGAAGTCGGAGGAGAAGGCGATGTCCGGTCGCGCCGCGCGCACCTTCTCGACGATGTCGAAGAACAGCTCGCGGTCGTGCTTGCGGTTCATCGCGGCGAGGATGCGGTTGGAGCCGGACTGCACCGGCAGATGCAGATAGGGCATCAGTGCCGGCATCTCGCCATGGGCGGCGATCAGCTCCTCGTCCATGTCGCGCGGATGGCTGGTCGTGTAGCGCACGCGGGCGATGCCCGGCACCTCAGCCACCCGGCGCACCAGCTCGGCGAGGTTGGCGCTGCGCCCGCCGGCATCGAGGCCGTGATAGGCGTTGACGTTCTGCCCGATCAGCGTGATCTCGCGCACGCCGCTATCGGCGAGCCGCACCACCTCGTCGAGGATCTTCGACAGCGGACGCGAGACCTCGGCGCCGCGCGTATAGGGCACGACGCAGAAGGTGCAGAACTTGTCGCAGCCTTCCTGCACCGTGACGAAGGCGGCCGGTCCCCGCTTGGTGATGGCGGCCGATGTCGGTGGGGGCAGGAAGTCGAACTTGTCCTCGACCGGGAACTCGGTCTCGACCAGCTTGGCGCGCTTGCCGTTGCCGTCGCGGCGGGCCTGCGCCTCCGCCACCAGCTCCGGCAGCTTGTGGTAGCTCTGCGGGCCGACCACGAGGTCGACCGCACGGGCGCGCTTGATGATCTCCGCGCCCTCGGCCTGCGCGACGCAGCCGGCGACCGCCACCATCTGGCTGCGGCCGGCTTCCTCCTGCGCCTTCCGCAGGCGTCCGAGCTCGGAATAGACCTTCTCGGCCGCCTTCTCGCGGATATGGCAGGTGTTGAGGATGACGAGGTCGGCGTCGTCCGGGCTGTCGGTCTCGACAAAGCCTTCCTTGGCCAGCGTGTCCGTCATGCGCTGGGCGTCATAGACGTTCATCTGGCAGCCGAAGGAACGGACGTAAAGCTTGCGCGGTTCAGTCATTGCGTCTCGATCGACCCGTCCGCGTGACTTCCGGTAAGGAAGGCGCGGCCAATTTCCCTTGAATTCCGAGCGCACGAGCGTTGCGCCCAGTCGCAGGCGCCCTCGCATATCGCCGCTCGCTCACAGGTCGAGATCGTCTACGTCTCCACGGATGACACCTATGCTCCCTGTGTAACGGGATTCCCGGAAAAAGGGAATGCGGCCGGGCGGCGCGAACCCACAGGCGGGGCGTTATTTGCCGCAATATCCGCCTCAGCCGGAGCGCCCGGTGAGCGCGCCCGCCAGCATGGTGCGAGCCGCGGTCTCGGCGTGCAGCGCGGCGGCCTTGCGATTCCCTGCCGGCAGAGGCGTGCCGAAATGCAGTTCCACATCCACCGCCCCGCGCCGGAGCACGTCGAGGAGGTGCGGGGCGAGGTCCATGTCGCCATACCAGGCAAGGCGCGGCCGGCGCGGGCGGCCGAGCGGGATGCCGCCCTGCCCGACATAGGCGATGGCGAGCGGCTGGATGGTGGCGTCCTCGCCCATGCTGTGCCTTGCCGCGCCGACCAGCGCCGAGCGGAAGGGCAGCACCCGGTTGCCGTCGCTCGACGTGCCCTCGGCGAACAGCACGACCGGATCGCCGCCATTCATCCGTTCGGCCATCTCGCCGGCGACCTTGCCGGTGGCGCTGCGCGAGGTGCGGTCGACGAAGATGGTGCGCTGGAGCCTGGCCAGCAGCCCGACGCCCGGCCAGCCGGCAACCTCGCTCTTGGCGACGAAGCACAGCGGCAGGCGCGAGCCGAGCACGGGGATATCGAGCCAGGAGACGTGGTTGGAGACGATGAGAAGCGGGCGCGCCGGCGAGGGCGCGCCGACCACCGTCACCCGCACGCCGACCAGCGCCAGCACGACGCGGTGATAGAGCACCGGGATGATGCGGCGGGTCGGCAGCTTCAACTTCACCGAGGCCCACTGGAACGGGATGCCGACGAGGGTAATCAGCACCACCGGCACGAGCACCAGCCAGGCGCGCACGGCTCAGCCTTTCGGTTCGTCGGCGGGCTTGGGCTTGTCGAGGGGGATCCCGTAGAGCTCCAGCTTGTGGCCCACCAGCCGGTAGCCGAGCTTGCGGGCGATCTCCTCCTGCAGGTGCTCGATCTCCTCCGAGCGGAACTCCACCACGCCGCCGGAACGGATGTCGATCAGGTGGTCATGGTGCTCGTCCGGCACCGGCTCGTAGCGCGAGCGGCCGTCGCGGAAATCGTGGCGGGCGATGATGCCGGCATCCTCGAACAGCTTCACCGTGCGGTAGACGGTGGAGATGGAGATGCGGTCGTCGATCGCCACAGCGCGCCGGTGCAGCTCCTCCACGTCGGGATGGTCCTGCGCGTCGGCGATGATGCGCGCGATGACGCGCCGCTGGTCGGTCATGCGCAAGCCGAGCGTGACGCAGGCTTCCTCGATCGCGGTCGGCTTGTCGTTCATCCGTCAGTCCGTCTTGGGTCCCCGACGCCTTATGGCGCAGCGTGCCGGCCGAGGGCAATCTCTACCTAGGCGATATCCCGCCGCATGGTCAGCGCGGCCACCGCTTCGCCGTCGGCCTTGTGATAATACCCCTTGCGGCGGCCGATTTCACGGAAGCCGGTACGCGCATAGAGGTGCAGGGCCGACACATTGCCCTCCTCCACCTCCAGGAACACGGTGGTGAAGCCTTCCGCCGCCAGCGTGCCGAAGGCCGCCTCGACGAGCCGCCGGGCGATGCCCTCGCCCCGCCGGGCACTCGCTACGGCCACGGAGAGGATCTCGGTTTCCGGCGCGACGCCGCTGAGCAGGATGAAGCCGACGGGTGCGCCGGAAGGCCCGTCCGTCGCCACCAGGCAGCGGCTGAGCCGGTTGGCGAGCAGGCGTTCGAACTCGGCGGCGTCCCAGCCAACGCGGAAGGATTGGGCGTGCAGCCGCGCCAGCGCTTCGGCATCGCCCGCGCGAGCCCGGCGCAGCGCCACCTCGCGGCGGCGCAGCCCGAGCCTCGTCAGCAGCCCGGTCATCGGCGGGCGATCCGCTGGGCGGTCTGCGGCTTGGCGTCGGCGTCGCGCAGATAGAGCGGCTTCGGCTCGGAACGGGCCGGATCGGCGACGCCGGCGAGGCGGGCGAGCCAGACCGGGTCGGGCATGGTCTCGATCTGGATTTCCACCGGCAGCCGCTCGCCGGAGGGCCAGACCTCGGTAAGCAGCCGCGCCCCCGAGCCGACGAGCCGTACCGGACCGTTGGCGATCGAGCGGGCCGCGTCCTTCACCGACGTGGCGCGCGGCGTGACCAGCACCCGCCCCGCTGCGCCGATCATCTGCAGATAGACATTGCCGTGGCGCGCATCGATGGCGGCGGCGACCGGCACGCGGTCGTCCTGCGCCAGCAGCGGCGCGGCGAGCACGGTGAGCGTGGGAATGCCGATGACGGGCTTGCCGGTAGCGAGGCCGAAGCCGCGCGCGGCGGAAATGCCGACGCGCAGCCCGGTGAAGCTGCCAGGCCCGACGGTGACGGCGAAGGCATCGACGTCGGAGATCGCGACCTCCGCCTCGTCCAGCGCGCGCTCGACCATGGGGATCAGCGCCTCGGCATGGCCGCGCGCCATGCGCTCCTGCAGGCGCACCAACGTGCGGTCCGCCTCGAGGTCGTGCAGCGCGACCGAGCAGGCCTCAAGCGCGGTGTCGAGGGCAAGAATCAGCATGGCCGAGAATCACGCATGGTCACATACCTGTCGCGCCCACCATGCGCACCGGCGCCGCCGAAGGGAAGGGGCGCCGGGTCCTTCCGGCCCGGCCGATCAGACCGGGCGGACTTCCACCACGTCCGGCACGAAATGGCGGAGCAGGTTCTCGATGCCGTTCTTCAGCGTGGCGGTGGAGGACGGGCAGCCCGAGCAGGAGCCCTTCATGGCGAGGAAGACCACGCCGTCCTTGTAGCCGCGGAAGGTGATGTCGCCGCCGTCATTGGCGACCGCCGGGCGCACGCGGGTGTCGATCAATTCGCGGATGGTGTCGACCACGCCGGCGTCCTTCTCCTCGAAGAAGGCGTCGTCGGCGACATGGGCATGATCTTCCGGCAGCACCGGCTGCCCGGAGACGAAATGCTCCATGATGGCGCCGAGGATGGCCGGCTTGAGATGGGCCCACTCGCCCTTCTCCTTGGTCACGGTGACGAAGTCCGAGCCGAAGAACACGCCGGTGACGCCCGGCACCTCGAACAGGCGGGCGGCGAGCGGCGAGCGCGAGGCCTCGTCCGCGTCGCGGGCCTCGAAGGTGCCGTGGCCGAGAACGGTGCGGCCGGGCAGGAACTTGAGCGTGGCGGGGTTCGGGGTGGCTTCGGTCTGGATGAACATCGGGTCTCTCCTTGCCAACCGGGGTTCAAGGCCGCGGCGACGGGGGAATTTAGAATTTAGATAGTCCCTCGCGCGCCGGAGGGGAAGGGCGTGCAAAGACGCAGCACGCTGCATCACGCCAGCGCGTCGATCTCGGCGTCGGTGAGCGTGCCGGGCACGATGGTGACGGGGATGGGCAGGCCGGCCCATGTCCCCGTCGCCAGGGAGGCGATCAATGGTCCGGGCCCTTCATGGCCGGTGCCGGCGGCCAGCACGAGGATGGCGATGTCCTCGTCGGCGTCGATCAGCTTGTGGATCTCGTCGACGATCCGGCCCTCGCGCACGATCCGCTCCGGCTCGACGCCGGCCACCGTGCGGGCACGGGCGGCGAGATGCTCCAGCCGCGCCTCGGCCTTGTCGGTCGCCTCTGCCCGCATCAGCCCGGCGACGCCGAGCCACTGGCTCTGCACGTCGGCGAGTTCCAGCACGGTGAGCAGCACGACGCCGCCCTGCAGGCGGGTGGCGCGGCGCACGGCGTAATAGAGCGCGCGGTCGCATTCCGGCGTGTCGTCAGCGACGACGAGGAACTTGCGGCGGTGGCCGGGTTCATGGCTCTGGCGCCGGCGCGTCATGATCACTCCGGGAATCGCGGCATCGCCCGCTTTTTAGCACAGCCGCGCCGTGAGCGGCTGCGCCCGCCGCCTTCCCCACCGACATCACGAATGCGGGAAGCTATTTTCACGAAAGAAATTTGAATTAATTTATCGACAATCGGCCAGGCTTCGTCCGTTCCGTGCCCGACCGGCGCGACACGTACCGAGCCAGAAGAATCGCGACAGCGAACGGCCGAAGGCGTTCCCATGCGTGACCGGGGAGACGCCGCCAGGAGGGAGCCATGGGTCAGTCGATTTCGGAACGGTCGAGCCCTATCCAGGATGTCTTCGCGCATGAGGTGGTGCGCTCGGGGTTCGACCGCGTGCTGCGCACCATACGCCGCTATCTCGGCATGGACGTCGCCTTCATCTCGCATTTCCGCATCCATGACCGGGTGTTCGAGCATGTCGACGCCGACGGGCCGGCGCCGATCGCCCCGCAACAGGCGCTCTCGCTGGAGGAGGGCTACTGCCTGAAGGTGGTGCGCGGAGAATTGCCCGAATGCATTCCCGACACCGCCGAAGTGCCGGCGGCGATGTGCATCCCCGCCACCACCGCCATCCCGATCGGCTCGCATTTGAGCGTGCCGATCCGGCTGGAGAACGGCGAGATCTACGGCACGCTGTGCTGCTTCAGCTATATGAGCGACCGCAGCCTCGGCCCGCGCGAGATGAAGATGATGCATGCCTTCGCCGAGGTACTGGCCGGGCGCATCGACGAGGCCGCCGCCGCGGAGAAGCTGAAGCAGCGCGAATCGGCCCGGCTGCGCCTCGCCATGGCGGCGGGTACGCCGCGCATGGTCTACCAGCCGATCCACGAGGTGGCCGACCGCAGCGTCGCCGGCGTCGAATGCCTCGCCCGCTTCGATATCGAGCCGAAGCGCGGGCCGGACAAATGGTTCGAGGCGGCGGGGCAGGTCGGCATGGGCGAGGAGCTGGAGCTGCGCGCCATCCTCAACGCGCTGCCGGCGCTGGAGCGGCTGGCCCTGCCGGCCTTCCTCGGCCTCAACACTTCGCCCGAGCTGGTCCTGTCGGGCCGGCTCGGCCCGGTGCTGGAGGGGCTCGACCTTTCACGGGTGGTGCTGGAGATCACCGAGCACGCCACGGTTGTCGATTACGGCGCGCTGGCGCAGGCGCTCGGGCCGATGCGCGAGAAGGGGCTGCGGCTGGCGGTGGACGATGCCGGCGCGGGCTTCGCCAGCATGCGGCACATCCTCAATCTGCAGCCCAACATCATCAAGCTCGACATGAGCCTGACGCGCGACATCGACACCGACGGCGCCCGCCGCGCGCTGGCCAAGGGGCTGATCTCCTTCGCCCATGAGATCGGCTCGTCGATCACCGCCGAGGGCGTGGAGACGGAAAGCGAGTTCGAGATGCTGCGCCGGCTCGGTGTCGACCGGGCGCAGGGCTATTTCCTCAGCCGGCCGATGCCGATCGAGGAGGTGCCGCGCGCCGCGGCAAACGCCTGAGCGGGCTCAGCGCACGAAGCCGACGATGTCCTTGACGTGGTGCATGGTCTCGTCGGCGATCACCCGCGCCCGCGCCGCGCCGTCGCGCAGGATGGCGTCGATGTGCGAGGGCTCGGAGACGAGGCGCTTCATCTCGCCGCCGATCGGGCCGAGCTTGGCCACCGACAGATCGACCAGCGCCGCCTTGAAGGTGGAGAACTGGCCGCCGCCGAACTCGGCCAGCACCTTCTCCTTCGACACGTCCGCCAGCGCCGCATAGATGCCGACGAGGTTCTCCGCCTCCGGACGACCTTTGAGCCCCTCGGCTTCGGAAGGCAGCGGCTCGGGGTCGGTCTTGGCCTTGCGGATCTTCGAGGCGACGGTGTCGGCGTCGTCGGTGAGGTTGATGCGCGAGAGGTCGGAGGGGTCCGACTTCGACATCTTCTTCGAGCCGTCGCGCAGGCTCATCACCCGCGCCGCCGGGCCGCCGATCAGCGGCTCGGGCTGCGGGAAGAAGGCGCCCTCGATCCCCAGCATGGCCATGGACGGGCCGAAATCGTTGTTGAACTTCTGCGCGATGTCGCGGGCCAGCTCTAGATGCTGCTTCTGGTCCTCGCCCACCGGCACATGGGTGGCACGGTAGAGCAGGATGTCGGCGGCCATCAGGTTCGGATAGGCGTAGAGGCCGACCGAGGCGTTCTCGCGGTCCTTGCCCGCCTTCTCCTTGAACTGGGTCATGCGGTTGAGCCAGCCGAGGCGCGCGACGCAGTTGAACACCCAGGCGAGCTCGGCATGGCCGGAGACCTGGCTCTGGTTGAACACGATGTGCTTGGTCGGGTCGATGCCGGCGGCGATGAAGGCCGCGGTGACCTCGCGGATCTGCTTCTTCAGCTCGGCCGGGTCCTGCCAGACCGTGATGGCGTGCATGTCGACGACGCAATAGAGGCAGTCATAGCTGTCCTGCAGCGCCACGAAGCGCTGGATGGCGCCGAGATAATTGCCGAGATGCAGGTTTCCGGTCGGCTGGACGCCGGAGAACACGCGCTGCTGAAAGGCCATGGGGACGTCCTGTGGTCTGCGCCCTGTTTTCGCGACGGCGCTAATGGCACGCATGCCCCAATGGGGCAAGCTGTCTATCGGCGCAGGCCTGCGCGCAGCGCCGCAATCTCCATGCCGCCGAACAGCCGGGCGCCACCGGCATAGACCGCGACACCGAGCAGGACGAGGCCAGCGAGCGCCGTCGCGGCTACGATCCCGCCGGCAGCCAAGGCGGCCTCGACGAGGCGTGCCGCAATCGCGACGGCGAGCACCATGGCGAGGGTGGCGAGACCGAGCCCGATAAGGCGACGGCGCGCCTCGTTCGGGACCACCAGCAGCCGGCGGCGCGCGAGGCCGGTCCCGAGACCCATCAGGCCGACGAGGCTGGAGACGAGCACGCCCAGCGCCGGCCCGGCCATGCCCAGCCGATCCACGGCAAGGAAGCCGATGACGGCGCCGATGGGCAGAGCGGCAAGGCTCGCAATGGTGACGAGGCGCGACAGGCCGCTGGCGAAGGCGATGGCGACCAGCACCTTCTCCACTGCCTGCAACGGCAGGGTGAGCGCTAGCAAGGCCAGCGCCGTGGCGGTGAGCGCGCTCGCCTCGGCATCGAAGGCGCCGCGCTGGAACAGCACGGTGACGATGGGATGGGCGAGCACGGCGAGGCCCAGCGCCGCCGGCAAAGACAGCGCCAGCGCCGCCTCCATCCCGCCCATGCCGGCTTTCGCCTCGTCCTTGGCGGTGAGCGCCGGCAGCAGCACCGCTCCCGCGCTGGCGCCGACGAGGCCGAGCGGCAGCTCGACGAGGCGGGTGGCATAGAACAGCGCCGCCACGCCCCCGGCTATCCCGGAGGCGGCCGAGGCGGCGAGGAGGAAGCGCAGCTGCGGCAGGGCGGCGGCGAGCAGCGTCGGCGCCGCGCCCGCGAGCATAGGCAGCGCGGCCTTGAGGTCGGCCTTCGAGACCCGCAGATCGAAGAAGTCGCGCGGCACGGCGATGAGGTTCAGCGCGAACTGGGTCAGCGCCCCGGCCACCGCTCCCGCCGCCAGCCAGGCGAGCGCGGCGGGCACGCTCATCTGCGTCCCGCCGGCGAGCCAGAGCAGGACGAGCAGCGCGATCACCACCACATTGGCGGCGGCGGGGGCCATGGCAGGGCGGGCGAAGCGGCCGGCGACATTGGCGAAGGCGGCGAAGACGCCGGCCAGCAAGGCGAGGGGCAGGCAGGCGATGGCGAGCCGTCCGGCCAGCACCGCGCCGTCCTCGCGCGGGCCGGAATCGGGGAAGCCCGGTGCCAGCAGCGCCACCACCTGCGGCATGAACAGGAAGATGAGCCCCGCCAGCACCAGCGCCGCGAGGCCGAACAGGATCAGCGCCGCCCCGGCGAGCCTTGCGCGTCGCTCGGTCTCGCCTGCCAGCCGCGGCAGGATGGCGGCGTTCAGCGCGCCCTCGCCGAGCAGCCGTCGGGCGAGCTGCGGCAAGGCGAGGCCGGCCACCGAGGCATCCGCCACCACTCCAGTGCCGAACAGCGCCGCCACCCCGGCATCGCGGGCGAAGCCGAGCACGCGCGAGGCGAGGGTAAGGAGCGCGACTGTGGAGGCGCGGCGGAGCAGGGCCATCGGCAAGCAATAGAGGGGAAAGCGAGCGGCGAGAAGCGGCCCGGCGCCACCGCAAGCGTTGCGGGCCGGGGCCCCGTCTGCTACCGCGATGGCACCCTCCAGCGTCGACCTCCAGAGAAAGCGCCCATGACCGTCCAGCAGCTCGATGTGATCGGCTTCGGCAACGCCATCGTCGATGTGCTCGCCCGTACCGAGGACGCCTTCCTCGACCGGCAAGGCATGCGCAAGGGCGGCATGACGCTGATCGACGAGGCGCGGGCCGAGACGGTCTACAGCTCCATGGGGCCCGGCGTGGAGATTTCCGGCGGCTCGGCCGCCAACACCATGGTCGGCGTCGCCGCGCTGGGCGGGCAGGCCGGCTTCATCGGCAAGGTGCGCGACGACGAGCTCGGCGGCATCTTCGCCCATGATATCCGCGCCGCCGGCGTCACCTATGCCACGCCCCCGGCCGGCTCCGGCCCGGCGACGGCGCGCTGCCTCATCCTGGTGACGCCGGACGGCGAGCGCACCATGAACACCTATCTCGGCGCGGCGCAGGACCTCGGCCCGGCCGATGTCGACGAAGCCACGGTCGCCGCCGCCACCGTCACCTATCTCGAGGGCTATCTGTGGGATCCGCCAGCGGCGAAGGAAGCCTTCCTCAAGGCCTCCGGCGTCGCCCACAAGGCGGGGCGTACCGTGTCGCTCACCTTGTCGGACGCCTTCTGCGTCGGGCGCTACCGCGCCGAGTTCCTCGACCTGATGCGCAAGGGCGTCGTCGACCTCGTCTTCGCCAATGAGGCGGAGCTGATGTCGCTCTACGAGACCGATTTCGACACCGCGCTGGCGCAGCTGCGCGCCGATGCGAAGCGGGCCGTGGTCACCCGCTCCGAGAAGGGCGCGCTGTCGATGACGGCGGACGAGCTCGTCAGCGTTCCGGCCTTCCCGGTGGCGAAGGTGGTGGACACCACCGGCGCGGGCGACCTGTTCGCCGCCGGCTACCTGCACGGCTTCTCCCGCGGCTTCGATGCCGAGGATTGCCTGAAGCTCGGCGCGCTCTGCGCCTCCGAGATCATCAGCCATATCGGCGCCCGCCCCGAGCGCAAGCTGAAGGAGTTCGCGCTGGAGAACGGGCTTCGGGTCTGAGGCCAAAAAAGAGGCCGGCCCGAAGGCCGGCCTTGAGAGGAAACGCCTTGGACGTGCGGCGAGGGTCAGATTTCCTCGTCGCCGCCGAACCAGCCGCCGCCGTCGAACCAGCCGCCATTGTCGGCGCCGGAGATGTCGTCCGCGCCGGGATCATTGGCGGAGGCGTCGGTCGCCGAGGCATCGGGCTCGGGCTGCTGCGCCGGCTCGGCGGGCGCTTCGGCCGCCTTGGCCTCGTCGCCGCCGAACATCCCGGCGATCGCATTGCCGAGCAGCACGCCGCCTGCCACGCCCATCGCCGTCTGCGCCGCGCCGGCGAGGAAGCCACCGCCGCCGAAGCCGGGACGGCCGGGCATACCCTGTTGAAGGCCGCCCTGCTGGAATCCACCTTGCTGCTGGCCATAACCCTGCGCCCCACCCTGCGCGGCCCCCGCCCCGAAGGGCGAGCCTGGACGCGGCATGGAGGGCACCGGGCTGCGGCGCGGCGGCTGGCTGGAGCCGAACAGGCTGCCGAACAGCCCACCGCCCGAGGCCGGGCGCTCCTCCTGAACCTGCTGCGCCTGCTGTTCCAGCTCGCTGATGCGGGCCTGCGCCTGCTCCAGCGCGTAGCCCTGCATCACGATGGTCTGGGCCATCAGGTAGGGCGCCGCCGGCTGCTGGGCGATGCGCTGGGCGATGAAGCCTTCCGCCTCCGCGTCGCGCGGGCCGGACTGGCGTTCCGCTTCGCCGAGCTTGGCGAAGAGGCCATCGATGGCCTGGCGGTCTTGCTCATTCATCGGAAAGTCTCCTTCGGGCGCCGCCGCTGCCGGCTCACTCGCGCTCGCCGGTGAAGTTCAGCAGCAGCTGGAAGATGTTGATGAAGTTCAGGTAGAGCGAGAAGGCGCCGAAGACGGCGAGCTTCTGCTGCGATTCCGCGTCGAAATAGTCGGCGTACTGCTCCTTGATCGACTGGGTGTCCCAGGCGGTCAGGCCGACGAAGACGAGGATGCCCACGACCGAGACGATGAACTGCAGCATGGTCGAGCCGAGGAAGATGTTGACCAGGCTCGCGATCACCACGCCGATCAGGCCCATGATCAGGAAGGAGCCGAACTGCGAGAGGTCGCGCTTGGTCGTGTAGCCGTAGAGGCTCGTCGCGCCGAACATGGTCGCGGCGATGAAGAAGGTGCGGGCGATCGAGGTGCCCGTGAAGACCAGGAAGATCGAGGCCATGGACAGGCCCATCACCGCGCAGAAGGCCCAGAACATCGTCTGCGCGCCGGCGCCCGACATGGACTGCATGCGGAACGAGAAGAACAGCACGAAGGCGAGCGGGGCGAACATCACCACCCATTTCAGCGGGGTGGAGAAGATCGGCACGTAGAGCGCCGGCGTGGTGCCGACGATGAAGGCGACGACGCCGGTCAGCACGAGGCCGAGCGCCATGTAGTTGTAGACGCGCAGCATGTGGCGGCGCAGGCCCTCGTCGAAGACGGCCTGGTCGACGGTCGCGGTGCGGGACCACTGGAAGCCGGGGTTCGGCATGCTCATGTCAGTCTCCTATGACCTATGTGGGTCGGGTGCAGCGGTTTCAACAGGCCCGGCTTACCGCCGGGCACGGTTCAGTAGAGGGCGGTCAGTAAAGTGATCTCGCCAGCCGGGCGGCGGCCCGGTCGATTTCGCGCGGGCTCGCCTCCGGCCCGGGCTGGGCGACGAGGGCATAGGCGACCTCGCCCATCTGCCAGTAGGCGGCGTTGAGCTCGTCCTTGGGCACGGTGGTCGCCGGCACTACGTCGAAGCCGCCCGGGCGGACGGCGAAGAGCGAGACGGTGCCCAGATCCTTCGTCTTCACCGCCAGCTCGACGCTGGGGCCGAAGGCGGAGGGGAACACCTGCACGTCCTCCACCTGCCAGCCCTCCGGCAGCGCCGGCATGACGATGGCGGTGGCGGCGCGGATTTCCGCCGGGTCGTAGCCCTGCCCCGCGCGCTGCGAGGGCATGCCGGCGCGCACCAGCGCGGTGCGGTGGGCGCGCACGGCGTCGTCGACATAGGCCGGCGGTAGGTCCGAGGCGACGACGCGGCTCACCCCGAGATGGCCGAACTGGGCATTGGCGAACCAGCCGGCGCCGATGAGCAGCGCCACCGTCGCGGCGATGCGCAGGCCGCGCAGCCAGCGCTCGCGCGACAGAGCGCGCTCCAGCCGCCGCGCTGCCTCCGCCGTGGCGATGCGGGCGGTGGCGGTCGACGCGCCGCGCGGGGTCTCGGCGAGCGACAGGCGCAACTCGTCGCGGATGCGCAGATCCGCCATCACCCGCGAGGCGGCGGAAGGGTTGGCGCTGAGATAGGCCTCGACGTCGATGCGCCGGGCGACGGTCAGCTGGTCGTCGACATAGGCCTGCAGGTCCTCGTCGGAGACGGGATCAATGTGCGGGGTCATCCGATCCTCCAACAATGCGCAGGCGGGCGGGCCGCGCCGTGCCGTCCTCGATGGCGCGCAGCGTCGCGCGGGCGCGCGACAGGCGCGACATCAGCGTGCCCTGCGGGATGTCGAGCGTTGAGGCGGCTTCGGCGTAGCCGAGCCCTTCGATGGCCACGAGGTGCAGCGCCGCGCGCTGCTCCTCGGGCAGTTCCATGAAGGCGTCGCGCACCTGCGCCAGGCGCAACTGGTGTTCCTGCGCCGGCGCCGTGACGGTCTCCGCCAGCTCCAGCGCCTCGGCCTCGCGCCGCGCCTCGGCCTTGCGGGAGCGGCGGCGGTCGACGAAGACGTTGTGCAGCACCGAGAGCAGCCAGCCGCGAAGCCCACGGCCTTCCTCGCCGCGTCCGGCGTCGAAGCTGCCGCGCCGCTCATAGGCGCGCAGCAGCGCGTCGTGGACGAGGTCCTCCGCCTCGGAATCGTCGCGCGTCAGCGAGCGGGCATAGCGCCGCATCACGGCGAGCTGCCCGAGAACGTCGAATTTGCCGGTCCGGCCGTTCGCCTGATCGCGCCTCATGACCCGTATACGGAGCGCCCGCCGTTCCTATTCCGTGGCGGGATGAAAATTTCGCGCGGCCCTGCGCCTTGACGGGCGGGAACGCACCGGCCGCCTCGGCCGTTCTCCCGAGAGACTAACAGCTTACCTATCGTGACGGTGCGCAACTTGCCGTCATGACGTTTCCGCGTGATGACGGAGTTCCGCATGACCGCTGCCGAGAAGACGAAGGCCACCAGGACCGAAACCAAGGACAGCCCGCCTGCGCTCGGCGTGCATGGCGCGGGGACGCTCACCGCCGTCACGGTGGACGCCTGCAACAGCCAGCTCCGCGACGAGGACGGCTTCGTCGGCGATCGCGCACGCCGCGCCGCCTTCTTCGAGAGCCTCGATCGCTGGCGGAAGATCGCAGCGATCAAGCATCCCGTGCTCGGCGACACCCCGACGGAGGAGCTTTCCAAGTCGCTGATCGACGAGGCGCTGGCCGAGGGCAGGCCGCACGAGCAGGCACTGATCCTGAGCGCCATCGAGGATTATGCCGGCGAGCTCGCCGCGGTGCTGCGCCGGCTGCTGCGCTCGAAGGACTGGCGCGGCACGCAGCGCATCGCCGTCGGCGGCGGCCTCGCGGCCAGCCGCTTCGCCGCCATCGCGGTGGCCCGCGCCGAGCTCAAGCTGCGCGCCGACGACATCGAGATCGAGCTGCACCCGATCCGCAACGATCCGGACGAGGCCGGGCTGATCGGTGCCGTGCATCTGGCGCCGAGCTGGATGTTCGAGAGCTTCGACGACATCCTCGCCGTCGACATTGGCGGCACCAATATCCGTGCCGGCATCGTCCGCCTCAACCTCGACAAGGCCGACGACCTCTCCAAGGCCAAGGTGCGCGAGATCGAGCTGTGGCGCCATGGCGACGAGGATCCCGCGCGCGACAAGGCCATCGACCGCATGGTCGACATGCTCAAGGACCTGATCGGCAAGGCGGAGAAGGAGGGGGTGAAGCTTGCCCCCTTCATCGGCGTCGGCTGCCCCGGCGCCATCGCCGAGGACGGCTCGATCGAGACCGGCGGCCAGAACCTGCCGGGCAATTGGGAGAGCGCCCGCTTCAACCTGCCGGCGGCGCTGTGGGACGCCATCCCCGAGATCGATGGGCGCGAGACCGTCGTGGTCATGCACAATGACGCGGTGGTGCAGGGGCTGAGCGAGGTGCCGTTCATGCAGGACGTCGCGCGCTGGGGGGCGGTGACCATCGGCACGGGGCTCGGCAATGCCCGCTTCACCAATCGCGAACGGCCCAATGCCGAGCAGAAGGCCGCGGCCAAGCGCATGAAGCGGGACGAGAAGGACAAGGAGAACGGCAAGAAGGACAAGGCGGGGAAAGGCTGACCCGCCCGCCGGGACCTAGGCGCCGGGCCCGGCCTTGCCTTTCCGGCTGGCGGCCACCGGCGCCTTGCCGTCGCGCTCGGCCTGCGCCAGCGCCTCGTACTCGCCGCGGATTTCCTCCAGCGCGCCGTCGTCGAGCTCCTCGAGGTCGAGCAGTACGTTGCGCGTGAGGTCGTTCTTGGCGATCAGCTCGTCGAGCTTGATGTGCAGCGCCGCGGTGTCGCGGTTCTGGCTGTTCTGGATCACGAACACCATCAGGAAGGTGATGATGGTGGTGGAGGTGTTGATCACTAGCTGCCAGGTGTCGCCGAAGCCGAAGAAGGGGCCACTGATCGCCCACAGCACGATGATGGCGGCGGCGCCGGCGAAGGTGGTCGGCTTGCCCGCCTGCACGGCGACCCATTGCGCGAAGCGGGTGAAGAAGGACCGCGAAGGCCGGCCCGGTTGGGTGCTGCCCGACGCCATTTACAAGTACCCCATACGCGTTGCGGGGCTTGAACGCGGCGGTGGGCGTCTTCGTTCCCCGGCGTGCGATGCGCTCATCTTCATGCACCCTCATCCCGAGGTGCGAGCGCAGCGAGCCTCGAAGGATGGTCGCCCGAGCGCGCCTGGATGAACATCCTTCGAGGCCCGCCCTTCGGCCGGGCACCTCAGGATGAGGTTGCCAGGGCGGGGAGGCGGACTTCGCCCATACTCACAGGATCGGCTGGCCGCCGGTCACGGCGATGGTGGCGCCGGAGACGTAGCTCGACAGTGGGTCCGCCAGCATCACGTAGGCGGTGGCGAGTTCGGCCGGCTGGCCGGGCCGCTTCATCGGCACCTGCTCGCCGAAATGCTCCACCGATTCCGGCGGCAGCGTCGAGGGGATGAGCGGCGTCCAGATCGGCCCCGGCGCCACCGCATTGGCGCGGATGCCCTTGGGCGCCAGTAGCTGCGCCAGCCCGGCGGTAAAGTTCTGGATCGCCCCCTTCGTGGTCGCATAGGCGAGCAGCGAAGGGTTCGGCTTGTCGGAATTGATCGAGGCGGTGTTGATGATCGAGCTGCCCGGCTTCATGTGCAGGACGGCCGCCTTGGTCAGGTAGAACATGGCGTGGATGTTGACGCGGAAGGTCAGCTCCCACTCCTCGTCGGAGATGTCGCCGATCTCCTTGAACGTCGCCTGATGGGCGGCGTTGTTGACGAGGATGTCGATGCCGCCGAGCTCGTCCATCGCCGCCTCCACCAGCGCGCGGCAGTTCTGCGCGTGCTGGATGTCGCCAGGCACCAGCACCGCCTTGCGGCCGGCCTCCTCGACCAGACGCTGGGTCTCGGCGGCGTCGTCGCCCTCGTTGAGATAGGAGATGAGGAGGTCCGCCCCCTCGCGGGCGAAGGCGATGGCCACCGCGCGGCCGATGCCGCTGTCGCCGCCGGTGATGATGGCGCGCTTGCCCTTCAGCCGGCCCGAACCCTTGTAGCTCTCCTCGCCATGGTCGGGGCGCGGCTGCATCGAGGCGGTCATGCCGGGCATGGGTTGCGGCTGGCGCGGGAAGGGCGGCGTGGGATGGGCCTTCGGATTGGCGGCGTCCATCGGGGTCTCCTCACAATAAAAAACTCCCCCCAGAGCCCTTTCCGATGACGGAAAGCACCCTGATCGAAGGGCTCGGTTCTTTTCG
Organism: Ancylobacter novellus DSM 506; assembly: GCF_000092925.1. Taxonomy (NCBI): domain Bacteria; kingdom Pseudomonadati; phylum Pseudomonadota; class Alphaproteobacteria; order Hyphomicrobiales; family Xanthobacteraceae; genus Ancylobacter; species Ancylobacter novellus. The sequence continues at coordinate 4,212,402 of NC_014217.1, forward strand.
GGCCGCGGCGGCGGCCGTCGGCCTAGTGGCGGCCGGCGACGTGCTCGGGCTTGCCCTTGCGCTTCGTCGAGGCGAACTCTTCGAGCTGCTTCTCGCTCATCGACTTCTCCATCGACTTGGAGGCGCCGCGCAGCTCGCTCTTCTTGGTCTCGCCGCGCTTGGCGGAAAGCGCCGCACCGGCGGCCTTCTGCTGGGCTTTGGACTTGGCAGGCATGGGATTCTCCATCGGCTGGGGGAGCCGGCGCCGACCGGGAAGGGGAGACCCCGAAGCCGGCGCCGGCCACGCGCGCCTTACTCGGCGGCGTAGAGGTTGACCTTCGACTCGGCGAGCTTGGTCAGCTTGCTGTCGGCGTTCTTCTCCTCGGCGAGGTTCTTCTGGAGCACGCTGGCGCAGTCGGGCCGGCCGAGCAGCTTGGCCCAGGCGACGAGGGTGCCGTAGCGGGTCATCTCGTAATGCTCGACCGCCTGCGCGGCGGCGATCAGCGCGGCGTCCCGCACCTGCTTGTCGGCCACGTCGCCGGTGACTTCCTCGGCCTCGTCGATGATGCCGTCGATGGCCGGGCAGTTGACCGCTTTCGGCTCCACGCCGTGCATCTTGAAGACCTCCTCCACGCGGAGGATGTGGTTCTCGGTCTCGCCCAGATGGTGCTTGAAGTCAGCCTTGAGCTGCGCGTCCGTCGCCTTGTCGATCATGGTAGGCAGTGACTTCGCGATCTTCTTCTCCGCGTAATAGATGTCCTGCAGCGTGTGAACGAAGAGATCGTTCATGGTCTTGATGTCTTTCGAGAACAGACCCATGGTAATTTCCTCCTTAAGGAGCCGGTATTGCTTTAGGATGCGTGGTATCCTGGCGCGCGCGGCACGTAGCGGCGCTGCGGAATGCAGGAAAAACCAACCAGCTAGCGGAACGTTCCAGGATTTATCTGCAAAATCGCGGCATTGGCCGGCTGCATCGGCGGCTGGCCCGGCTCGCGCGGCGGCAGGTCCATCGGCGGCGCGCGCGGCTCGTCCATCGGCTCGTCGACATCGGGCACGATGTCGGGGTCGGGGTCGGGCGGCTCTGTCGGATCGTCGATGCCGGGCGGTGGCCGGTCCGGCGGGGGATCGCGCGGCGGGTCGCGCGGATCCTCACCGCTCAGCAAAGCCCCGCCCGGCCGGATCGGCGGAGGCGGCGCCGGCGGCGGGTCACTGACGTCGGGCGGCACCGGGTCGCGTATGCCCGGCACGTCCGGGTCGTGGACCGGCGGCTGCACCGGATCGCGGATCGGCGCCGGGTCGGGAATGGGGTTGGTGTCGGGCATGGGCGGCACGCCGGGTACGGGAGTGTCCGGCCTGTCGGGTGTCTCTGCCCTATCGGGATTCGGCTGGTTCGGGATCATCGATCACTCCTCCCGTTCGTGCCGTGTCGGAATCAACGTGTCCCGCTTCGGCCGGTTCCGCCGGGACGGCGTTCCCGCGCGCGGGCAAAGCGAGATCGACGATGATCGGCAGATGGTCGGAGATCGCCCGCGCGGCGGGATCGGTGAAGGCATCCGCCAGCATGCCCGGCGCGCTGCAATAGACCCGGTCGAGCCGCAGCGCCGGCTTCTGCGCCGGGAAGGTGCGCAGCCGGGTGCGCTCGGGCAGCACATGGCTCATGGTCCGTGTGACCTGGCCGAAGGAGAACCAGTCGTTGAAGTCGCCCATCATCACCGTGGGCATGCCGCGCACGCGCCGCGCCATGGCGGCGAGCATGCCGGCCTGGCGCCGCCGCTCGAAGATGAACAGGCCCAGATGCACGGCGACGAGGTGCAGCGGGCCGAAGGGAGTGGCGATCTGCGTCTCGATGGCGATGCGCGGCTCGTAGCGCCACACCGACAGGTCGTGCAGCACGACATCCGAGGTCGGCCAGCGCGAGAACAGCGCGTGGCCGTAATGCCCGTCCGGCACGGCGATGGTGCGCGCCTCGGTGAAATGGTGGATGTCGAGGCCGCGCAGTGGCGCCAGGCAGTCGATGTCGCGCCCGCGCGTGTCGATCTCCTGCAATGCGAGCACGTCCGGTGCGTGCTTCGCCACCAGGCTAGCGATGCGGTCGAGGTCGAAGCGGCGGTCCGGGCCGATGCCGCCATGGATGTTCCAGGTCATCAGCCGCAGCCGGCCGGGCGGCGGGAGGCCGTTCAAGCCGCCCTCCGGAAATGCGACACGAGGAGTTGCAGGCCGATCGAGCACAGGATCCACAGCAGCAGGAAGCCGACGAAGACGGCGGCCCCGAACAGCGACGGCCTTGAGAACAGCTCGACGATCTGCCGGCCGAGCGCGGTGAGCACGATGAGCCCGGGCAGCAGGCCGATGGCGGTGCCGACTACATAGTCGACGAAGCGCAGCCCCGCCGCGCCGGCCACCAGATTGACGAAGGTGAACGGCGCCACCGGCACGAGGCGGACGGTGGCGACGGTGACGACGCCCTGATCCGCCAGGCTTCGCCGGATGCGGTTGATGCGCGGGCCGATGAAGCGGCGCACCGTGCCGGTGCCGATCTGCCGGCCGATCATGTAGGTGACGACCGCGCTCGCCAGCGCGCCGAGCCCGGCGATCGCCGCCCCGCCCCAGCTGTCGAACATCGCCACCGTCGCCACGATCAGCACCGAGACCGGGAAGGCCACGAGCCCGCCCAGCACGAACAGCGCCACCATCAGCGCCGGCGCCCAGGGCCGGTCGGCGATGGTATCGAGCGCGCCGACGAGCCGTTCCGGCTCGGCGAAGGGCGAGTTGGCCCAGGCCAGCACCAGAGCGGCGAACACCGCGACGGCAATGGCGATCGGCAGCAGCCGGCGCGGCTTTCGGGATCCGTTCCGGGCGGAACCGGTTTCTTCGTAGAGCGGTTCGATCGGGTCGGCGAGCGCGTCGATGGAGGCAAACGGCAGGGGCAAAGGCAGCTCGGTGGTGTCGACCTGCGCCACCTCGACCAGCCGGCGCCCCTCTTTCGCCTCGTCCAGCACCGCCAGCAGCGAGCCGGTGCGCTCGATCACCGCCGCTACCTCCTCGGCGCTCAGCCCGACATGCTCGCCGACCAGCCGGTTGCGCATGGCGGCGACGCCGGCACGCTCCTCGGCATCGGTGGCGTCGATCACCAGATCGCACTCGCTGTCGAACCCCATGGAGCGGTTGCACAGATTGGCCGAGCCGACCCGCAGCAGGCGGTCGTCGACGATCATCACCTTGGCGTGGATCATCACCGGCACGGTCTCGGCCTCGCCGGCGACCTCCGGGAAGACGACGCGTATGCGCTCGGCCATGCCGGCGTCATGTAGGGCCTGGATCACCCGCTGGCGGCCGAGGCCCATGGACTGGTGCTCGAACCAGCTCCGATAGGTCTGCGGCGCCACCAGCAGCGCCTCGAGCTGCGGGCGCGCTTGCATCCGTTCGATCAGGCGCTCGGTGAATCGCTCGCAGGTGACGAACTGGTTCTCGACATAGACGAAGCGCTCGGCGGCATCGACCATGTCGAAGAACAGCGCCTCGACCTCCCGTACCTCCGCCGCGTCGGCATAGGGTGGCAGCGTGCGGGCGATGCCGATCTCGACGTCGCGGAACTCCGGCACGAGATGCTCGGGCCAGCGGTCGGCCCCGCCGCGCCGCCGCCGGTTCGGCAGGCGCTCGCAGGCCGCCCGTTTCCAGCGGTCGCGGAACAGCCGGCCGAGGGCCTCCGCCGCCGCACCATCCACCGCCATCTGCACGTCGTGGAAGGGCGCATAGGCGCTGCCGGCCGGATCGATGCGGTCGGGATCGTCGGGCGTGTGCGCGGGCGTGTCCCAGCGGCGGCCGGTGAGGTCCAGCCCGCCGGAGAAGGCGACGCGGTCGTCAATCACCGCGATCTTCTGGTGGTGCGAGGCGCCGAGCGGCAGCGCGTCGTCGAGGCAGAGTTCGATCTGCGGCGGCGTCGACCAGAGGAAGGAATAGATCGGGGTGAGCTCGCGCTCGAAGGCGAACAGCACCGAATAGTCCCACAGGAGCAGGCGGATGCGCAGATGCGGGTTGCGCGCCACCAGCGCCGAGAGGAAGGCCGCCAGCGTCTCCGGCAGCCCGTCATCGGCCGTGCCGCTCTCGCCGACCAGCTTCATGCGGCTGTCGAGGTCCCAGCCGGCGATGTGGATGGTCTCGCGCGCGTTCAGCATCGCCTCGCGCAGCGCGCCGAAATAGGCGGCGCCGTCGACCAGCACGGCGGCGCGCTCGGCGGTCTCGACACGCCAGACATTGCGTCCGGGGCGCAGCAGCGGCCCGGATTCGAGCGGTGCCGGCGGGCCGGCCGAGCGCGGCGCCGGACGTTCGGCGAGGGCGCTTTCGACGAAATCATGGACGGGCTCGGGCATCGCGGGCGAGGTCTCCGTGCGGGCGATTGTGCTGCGTCAACCGTGCTCGCCTATGAGAGGTTCCGGCGCCCGTGCCGGCCTTGTCTGCCGAAGCCGCGCGGCAGCCCTGCGCCGCATGCCCTTGTCGGCCTGTCCGGGGCGCGATAATCCGACCGGAAGATGGAACGGGCAGGGTGGCTCGGCGTGGCGCAGAACGGTTCGGTCGGCATCGTCCCTGAGGTCGCGGCGCAGGCGGACGAGTTCACCCAATGGCGCCGCACGCTGCACGCCATGCCGGAGACCGCCTTTACCGAGCATCGCACCTCGGCCTTCGTCGCCGGAAAGCTGGAGAGCTTCGGCCTGCCCGTGCATCGCGGCCTCGCCGGCACCGGGCTGGTGGCGACGCTGAAGGGCCGGTTGGGCGATGGCCCCGCCATCGGCCTGCGCGCCGACATCGACGCGCTCGACATCCACGAGGCGACCAACCTGCCTTATCGCTCGGACACGCCGGGCAAGATGCACGCCTGCGGCCATGACGGGCACATGACCATGCTGCTCGCCGCCGCAAGCCATCTGAGCGCGCATCCCGACTTCGCCGGCACGGTGCATTTCATCTTCCAGCCGGCCGAGGAGAACGAGGGCGGCGGGCGCGTGATGGTCGAGGAGGGGCTGTTCGACCTGTTCCCGACGCAGGCGGTCTACGGCCTGCACAACTGGCCGAACGCGCCCTTCGGCACCTTCCTCGGACGGCCGGGGCCGATGTTCGCCTCCTTCGACATCTTCGAGGTGAAGGTGATCGGCCGGGGCGCCCATGCCGCCATGCCCCAGCGCGGCATCGATCCGGTGCTGGCGGCCTCGCTGATCGTCGCGCAGCTCCAGTCCATCGTGTCGCGCTCGGTGAGCCCGCAGGAGGCGGCGGTGGTCACCGTCACCCAAATCCATGGCGGCGAGACCTGGAACATCATCCCCGACGAAGTGGTGCTGCGCGGCACGGTGCGCAGCTTCACGCCGGAGGTGCGCGACCTCGTCGAGCAGCGCTTCCGCGCCGTGGTCGAGGGCGTCTGCGCCGCGCAGGGGGCGAGCGCCGAGATTCGCTATGAGCGCCGCTATCCCTCGCTGGTCAACCACCGCGCCGAGTTCGGGCAGGCGCTGGCCGCCGCGGGCGCGACGGTCGGCGCGGAGAACGTCGTCCCCGATTTCGAGCCGATCATGGCCGCCGAGGACTTCGCCTATATGCTGGAAAGGGTGCCGGGCGCCTATCTCTGCCTTGCCAGCGGCCCCGGCCCGAACCTGCACAACGCCCAGTACGACTTCAATGACGGGCTCATCCCCGTCGGCGCCAGCTACTGGGTCAACCTCGTCCATTCGCTGCTGAAGCCGGGCGCTGCCCCCGCCGCATGAGAGTCCGCGTGACGTGACCGCCGCCGCCCCCGCCACGCATGTCCCCCCGCCCAACGGGCGCAGCCTGTTCATCGTCGGGCTCGGCGTCGGCCAAGTCTGCTCCTGGGGCACGCTCTATTACAGCTTCCCGCAGATCGCCCAGGCGATGAGCGTGGAGCTGGGCTGGTCCAAGGCCGAGCTCTACGGCGCCGCCACCCTCGGCCTCGCGCTGGGCGGCCTCGCCGCCTATCCGGTCGGCGCCGCCATAGACCGCGGCCATGGCCGGGCGATCATGACCGGCGGCTCGCTGCTGGCGGGACTGCTCTTCGTGCTTTGGGCGCATGCGGACAGCATGGCGCTGTTCTATCTGGCGGTGGCCGGCATCGGCTGCATGCAGGCGGCGACGCTGTACGATCCCGCCTTCGCGGTGATCGCCCGGCGCGCCGGCCCGCTCAACGCCCGGCCCGGCATCACCGCGCTGACGCTCTGGGGCGGCTTCGCCTCCACCGTGTTCATCCCGCTGATCCAGCTCCTGCTCGACAATGTCGGCTGGCGCGACACGCTGCTGGTGCTCGGCGCGGTCAATATCGTGATCTGCGGGACGGTGAACTTCCTTTCCATCGATCCCTCGCTCGACGCCGCCCCGCCGCGCGTGGCGGGTGCTCCCGCGCCGGGGCGCGGGGCGGTCGCCGAGGTGCTGCGCCGGCCGGTGTTCTGGGCGCTGGCGGCGGCCTTCACCGCCTATGCGGCGATGTTCTCCGGCTTCACCTTCCACCTCTACCCGCTGCTGGTCGAGCGCGGCTTCGACACGGCGAGCGTGGTCAGCGCCATCGCGCTGATCGGCCCGGCGCAGGTGGCCGGGCGCGTCGCCGTCTCGGTGCTGGCGCCGCGGGTGCCGGTGCGCGTAGTCGGCTCGTTCATCGTGGCGATCTTCCCCGTCGCCTTCCTGGCGCTGGAGTTCATGCCGCCGCATTTCGAATGGGTGGCGCTGTTCGCCCTTGCGCTCGGCGTGGCGAACGGCCTCGTCACCATCGTGCGCGGCCTCGTCGTGCCGGAGCTGCTGACAAGGCGCGCCTATGGCGCGGTGAACGGCGCGCTGGCCATGCCGGCCACCATCTCGCGCGCGCTCGCTCCGGTGGGCCTTGCCATGCTGTGGACCGCCGCCGGCTCCTACGACCCGGTGCTGATCACCGTCATCGCCTTCTCGGTGGTGTTCGCCGCCGGCTTCTGGTGCGCGGCGCTGATGGCGCGGCCGGTCGAGGACTAGGGTTCAGAAGCCGAGCATCTCGCTCGCGCCGTCCCAGGTGAGCTTGAGCGAGATCAGGAACAGCGCCGCCACCACCAGCCGGTAGAACAGCTTCTCGGGCAGCACACGGGTCAGCCTCACGCCGACGAAGGTCGCCGCCACCGCCACCGGGATGAGCAGCGCGGTGACGGCGAGATTGTCGGCGTTGAGCTGCCCCAGCGCCCAGTAGGGCACCAGCTTCAGGGCGTTGACCACGGCGAAGGTGAGGGTGGTGGTGCCGGCATAGACCATCTTCGGCAGCTTCTGCGGCACCACATACATCTGGTAGGGCGGCCCGCCGGCATGGCTGACGAAGCTGGTGAAGCCCGACACCGCGCCCCAGAAGACGCCGCGCGGCAGGTCTGCCGGGCGCGCCACCCTGCCCGCGCCGCCGAACCAGCGCATCAGGCAGAAGGCGATCCCTACGCCGCCGACGATCAGCATCACCATCGCCTCGGTGACGATGGAGGCGGTGGCCCAGCCGATGCCGATGCCGAGCGTGGAAGCCGGAATGAGGATGGCGAGGTTGCGGCCGGAGAATTCGCGCCGGTAGGCCCAGACGCCGAACATGTCACTGATGACGTAGACCGGCAGCAGCAGGCCGGCGGCGGTGATCGGCGACATGAACAGCGCCATGGTCGGCACGGCGAGGCCGCCGATCATCGGCACGCCGCCCTTGCTCATGCCGACGAAGAACGCCGCCATGCCGGCGGCGAGCACGAAGCCGAGGTCGGGAGTGATCATGGAAGGGCACGCGGAAGGATGGGCGAGGAGGGCGGGCGCCCTCCTCCGAAAGCGCGCTTCTATCAGGCGGCCTGCGCCCCTTCCAGACGCTTGGCGACGAGGCCGCGCAGGGTGCGCAGGTCCTTGACGAAGAGGCGGATGCCTTCCGAGAGCTTCTCGGTCGCCATCTGGTCCTCGTTGAGGGCAAAGCGGAATGCCTTCTCGTCGAGCGAGAGCTTCGCCGGCGCGCCTTCGGTGTTGGCGGGGTCGAGCTTGCGCTCCAGCACGCCGTCATCGGCGGCGAGCTGGTCGAGCAGCGCCGGGCCGATGGTGAGGCGGTCGCAGCCGGCCAGCGCCTCGATCTCGCCGGTGTTGCGGAAGGAGGCGCCCATGACCACGGTCGGGAGGCCGTGCTTCTTGTAATAGGCGTAGATCTGCCGCACCGACTTCACGCCCGGATCGGTCTCGGAGGTGAACGGACCTTCGCCCGCCTTGACGTGCCAGTCGAGGATGCGGCCGACGAAGGGGGAGATCAGGAAGGCGCCGGCATCGGCGGCGGCCGCGGCCTGCGTGAGCGAGAACAGCAGCGTCAGGTTGCAGTCGATGCCTTCCTTCTGCAGCACCTCGGCGGCGCGGATGCCCTCCCAGGTCGAGGCGACCTTGATGAGGATGCGCTCGCGTCCGACGCCGCGCGCCTCATAGGCGGCGATGAAGGACCGCGCCTTGGCGAGCGTCGCCTGGGTGTCGAAGGAGAGGTCCGCGTCGACCTCGGTGGAGACCCGGCCGGGCACGATGGTGGAGAGCTCGGCGCCGAAGTTCAGCGCCAGCCGGTCGCAGGTGGCGTTGATCGCCGCCTCGCGCGAGCCGCCCTGCCGGCCGCCCCAGTCGATCGCCTCGTCGACGAGGTGGGCATAGGCCGGCATCTCGGCGGCCTTGAGCAGCAGGGTCGGGTTGGTGGTGCAGTCCTGCGGCTTCAGCCGGCGTACCGTTTCGATGTCGCCGGTGTCGGAGACGACGACGGTCATGGCACGCAGTTGGTCGAGCTTGGAGGGCATGGTGCTGTCTCTCTTCTCGCGGGGGGCGGGCGTCGGGCGGCCGTTCCGCAGGCGCTGATCGGTGATCAGCTTCCTTGGATCACACTTCAGCCGCCTTCTTCAAGGTATCTCGCCGGTAGCCGCCGCGTGTGACGGGCGCGTGACCCGGCCTTGTCGGCGACTGTGGGGCGGCGTAAAGCTTGACGTCGGGCGTACGGCGAGCGGCCGTCTGCGGGGCCTGCGATGGACGATATTCACTACCGCGAATACAAGATCCTGCTTCGGCCGGAACGCTTCTTCGACCCCCATCAGTTCGAGGTGTACTGGCATAAGCTGTGCCTGATCGCACCCGAGTTCAAGGTCGGCGTCACCACCAACAAGGACGGCTTCAAGCGGCAGGTCCGCGAGGTGCTATTCTACGACACGCCGGACTACGACCTTTACCGCAACGCCTTCATCCTGCGGAAACGCACCTTCTACACTGATGGCTGGCCCGACCACGAGCACGAGCTGGCGCTGAAGTTTCGCCACCCGGACCTCGCCACCGCCGCCGCCGTCGACGTCATCCCGCATCTGAGCGGCAAGGCCGACATCAAGTTCAAGGAAGAGCTGCTGCCGGCGAAGGACAGCCTGGGCGGCATCCGCTCGCTCTACTCGCATAATTGCGTGCTGCTCAGCCCCGGCCTCGTGCTCGACGAGGGGCTGGAGCGCATCGCCACCGTGTTCCCCGAGCTCGCCGCGCATTGCCCGGCCGACAAGGAGAAGAAGATCGGGCAGGTGAACAACCTGTCGGTCGAGGAGGTGCAGGTGAATGTCGGCTCCTTCGACTTCGGCCACGGCCTCGTCGCCAAGGCGACCATCTCGGTCTGGCGCGACCGCGCCACCGAGACCTCGATCATCGGCGAGTTCGCCTTCCAGGCGAAGTTCGACCGCTATGACGAGGTGCACGTCAAGGCGCGCGCCCGCTCGGAGGAGTTCTTCAAGGCGGCGCAGACCCATGCCCCCGAATGGGTGAAGCTCGGCGCCACCAAGACGGCGCTGGTCTACAATTTCGGCAAGCAGCTCGTGGCCAGCCACGAAAGCTGATCCTCCTCGCGAGTTCCCCCGCATGAACACGCCTGCGCAGCCCGGACCGGGCGCCGCTCCCGACACTGAAGCGGCGCCCTATGCGGTGCCGCGCGACGTGAAGCTGTGGGACATCTTCCTCACCTTCCTCGGCATCGGCGCGGTCAGCTTCGGCGGCGGCGTGGTGGCCTATCTCAGGGCCGGGCTGGTGATCCGCAAGCGCTGGCTCGACGAGGAGCACTTCCTCTCGGCGCTGGAGATCTCGCAGGCGCTGCCGGGGCTGAACGCCACCAATATGAGCATCATCGTCGGCGACCGGCTGCGCGGCGTGTGGGGCTCGATCATCGCCTTCCTCGGCATCACCCTGCCGGGCGGCACGATGGTGCTGGTGCTCGGCGTCGCCTATGCCGCCAACGCCTCCAACCCCTACGTCAACGCGGCACTGGTCGGCGTCGGCGCGGCGGCGGTGGGCATGCTCTCGGCGGTGACGTTGCAGATCGGCCGCAAGCAGCTCGGCAGCCTGGTCGACATCGCCATCATCCTGGTCACCGTCGGCATGGTGAGCTTCCTGCACATCTCGCTGATCTGGGTGCTGCTCACCGTCGGGCCGGTCGCGGTCTTCCTCTACCGGCCGCGCCGGCAGGCCGCCGATGCGCCGGGATCGTCCGAATGAACGAGAACCTCTCCGTCCTCGGCGTCTTCGCGCTGCTCTCGGTACTGGCGGTCGGCGGCGGCGCCGCCGTGCTGCCGGAGACCAAGGCGCTGGTGGTGGAGAGCCATCACTGGCTGACCGATGACGGCTTTCGCGACATATACGGCCTCGGCCAGGTGGTGCCGGGGCCGAACATGCTGATGGTCATCGTCATCGGCTACCACGTCACCGGCTATGTCGGGGCGCTGCTCGCCTTCCTCGGGTTCTTCGTGCCGGCGGGCGTCATCTCCTGGGGCGCCTCGCGGGTGTGGGACCATTTCGAGGGCTCGCCCTGGCGGCGCTCGTTGCAGCAGGGCATGGCGCCGCTGGTGGTCGGTCTGATGGCGGCCGGCACCATTTCCATCGCCCGCACCGCCATCGACGGCGTGCTCACGATTCTGATCGCGGTGGCGGTGTTCGCCGGGGTCTATTTCGTGAAGAAGGTCAATCCGGCGATCCTGGTGCTGGGCGGTGGGCTGGTCGGTCTCGCGCTGCTGAGCGGTTCCGGCGCCGGCATACCCTGACGCTCGTATCTCCCTCATCTCGGGACTGACCCGGGGGCCAGTCCGCGAAACGCCATCTGCGGGCCAGATTTTTTTCGCTGTCCCATGGGGTTACGTCTGGCGTCGGAAAAGCGGCGTGCTATCGTTCAGCGTCGGTCTTCAACGCTCGGGAGTGCTTCATGCGTAGCCTTTCCGTGTCTTTCATCCTCTCCTTCCGCAAGATCGTCCTCGGCGCGGCCTTCGCGCTGGGAATGATCGTCGCCACCAGCCTTGGCGGCGGCACTGCCCAGGCCGGCGTCGCCACCCCGGCGCTCGGCACCTCGTCCATCGTCCTGCCCGCCACCGCCCCGCTCACCGAGAATGTGCGCTGGGTCTGCGGCGTCTGGCATTGCTGGTGGCGTCCGGGCTGGAACTACTGGTACGTGCCGCCTTATGCGCGCGCCTGGGGCCCGCCGGTTCGTCAGGGCTGCTTCTGGCGCCGCACCTGGGGCGGCGGCTGGGTGCACGTCTGCCGGTGATCCCGGCCTGACATCGAGCCGCGTCGCGGCCCGCGGAAAGGGCGCCCCTCGGCGCCCTTTTTCGCGCCTGTCCCAATGAACGTGCGAAGATGAGAAAGCTGGGGTGAGGATGCAGATGTTCCGCGCGGGCGGCCGCCCGCTGCTGTTCGCCAGCTTCGCCACCATCGTCGCCGGCTTCGTCGACGCGGTCGGCTATGCCTATCTCGGCGGGTTGTTCCTGTCCTTCATGAGCGGCAACAGCACAAGGCTCGGCATCCAGCTCGCCGATGGTCAGTGGGAGGTCGTGCTGGTCACGCTCTCCGTCATCGCCAGCTTCATCCTTGGCGCGCTCCTCGGCACGCTGGTCGCCGACGCCGCCCAGGAATGGAAGCTGGTGGCGGTGCTCGGCAGCGAGGTCGGGCTGTTCGCGCTCGCGATGGTGCTCACCGCCGCCGGCATCGGCAAGCTTTCGCTGCTGCCGGTCGCGGTGGCGATGGGCATGCAGAACAACGTGCATCAGGTCATCGCCGGCGCCGATATCGGCAAGAGCTTCGTCACCGGCGCGCTGTTCGGCTGCGGCCAGGCGCTGGCGCACTGGCTGCGCGGCAAGGAGCGGCCGTCCGAGGCACTGGCCTATGCCGGCTCATGGGCCTCCTTCGTCGCCGGCGCCTGCATCGGCGCGCTGCTGCTGGCGGCGGCGGGGCTGGTCCCGGCCATGGCGGCGGCGTGCCTGCTGCTGGCCGCTCTGACCGGGCTGGCCTTCCTGTTCCACGGCCATCTCATCCGGCCGCTGGCGAGGGAGGGCGGCGAGTAGGCCGGACTATTTGCGGCCTATCGTGGCGCGCGCCCTCGCGACCTCCGCCTCGCAGGTCGCGGTGTCGCCATTCGCCTCGGCGGCGCGGGCGCGGTCGAGCGCCTCCTGCGCCTGCTCCGCCTGGTCGCCGTCGCCGAGCTCGGCTTCGGTGCGGGCGATCTCGCCGGGCGAGGGATCGTGGCTCAGCAGCGCGCCCGTGGTCTCCGGCGCGCTCGGGCCGGCGGCGGCGAGCGCGTCGATGTACTGGTCAAGCTCGGACTGGGCCTTCGTCACCGCGTCGGCGCAGGGCGAGGCGTTGGCCGCCGGCGCGAAGCCGAGGAGAAGCGCGGCGGCGAGCGGGGTCAGCATGTGCTTCATGGGTCGAAACTCTGGCAGCGGCGGACGCGCGCATTCTAGCACCACGACGTTCCACCAGGGCGCGGCATTGGTGTCGGCCGTGCATACCTGATGATGGGTGCGGCTCGCTCCGTCGCGCGTTCAGTCCCTGGCGATCAGCTCGCGCTCGCCGCGATGCACGTCGAGCCCGGCCAGCGGCCGGCCGGCGGCGCGCCGCCGATAGACGCTGGGGCGGCGGTGCTTCAGCGGCCCGCGGCGCGGCCGGCGCGCCCGTGCGGCGGCGACGGTGAGGCGGCCGATCATCGGATAGGCCGGGCGGCGCGTGCCGTCGGCCTCGGTCACCAGCATGGGCAGGCTCAGCGCCTCGCTCCAGCCGCGCCATTCGGCCACCACGTCGTCGATATGCGGGGCGCTGTAGAGCGTGACCGACAAAACCGGATCGGCATGCACCAGCACGATGGCGACGCCCTCGTCGTCGCCTTCCGGGTCGAGCAGGGCCACCGCCAGCCCCCCATAGTCGGTGAGCGGCCGCTCGATCTTCATCGGCAGGCCAGCGACGCGGCGGCGCAGCGCCACCGCATCCGGCCACAGCGCGATGAGCCGCACGCCGTCATCGGCGCCCGGATCGAGCGACTGGAACAGGAGCGGCCATCCCTCCGCTCCGGTCGGACGTTCCAGCGCGACATAAGGATAGGCTGGATCGTGAGGCCAGGCCTCTGCCTTCTGCTGACGCATCATGCTCTCCCCGCCGATTTTCCGGCTCTATGGCCTCGGTCGTGGCAGCACCCTAGTCGCCCGGTACCCCCAACCCGCTTAAAGGAAATGGTTGACCGTTTCTTCGCGGCCGGAAACGGCGCCTATGCTTGATGAAACCTTGTCGAAAGCGCCCGCCGTGCCGACATGGCGGTTGCGCATGCCGTCCGCGCCGACTAATCCCCGATGATGGAGCCATATCCCATTTCCGACCCTGAGACGCCCCGCCCGGACCCGCTCGCCGACCCGGCCATCGCCGCGCGGCATCTGGCGGACGCGGTGGTCGCCGCCGGCGCGGTGGCCGTCGCCATGTTCCGCGAGGGCGTGAAGTCCTGGTCGAAGCACAATGCCTCGCCCGTCACCGAGGCGGACCTCGCCGTCGACGTGATGCTGCGCGAGCGGCTCAGCCTCATCGGCCCGGAATATGGCTGGCTCTCCGAGGAGACGGTGGACGAGCCCTCGCGCCTGTCGCGCAAGCGCGTGTGGATCGTCGATCCCATCGACGGCACCCGCGCCTATATGGCCGGCGGGCCGGACTGGTGCGTCGAGGCGGCGCTCGTCGAGAACGGCCGGCCCATCGCCGGCGCGCTGTTCGCCCCGATCACCGAGGAGCTGTTCATCGCCGTGCAGGGCGGCGGCGCCACCCGCAACGGACGGTCGATCACGGTCTCGCAGATGGCGGAGATGGCCGGCGCGACGGTCGACGGCCCGGCGCCCTTCGTCAGTCACATCGACCGCAACGGGACGCTGCGCCGGGTGCCGCGCATCCGTTCGCTGGCGCTGCGCATCGCCCGGGTGGCGACGGGCGAGCTGGATGCGGCATTGGCGTCACCCAACGGGAACGACTGGGACCTTGCCGCCGCGGACCTTTTGGTGCACGAAGCAGGCGGACGCCTGACCACGCTGGACGGCCGTCCGCTCGCCTATAACGCGCCGGTGCCGCGGCACGGGGCACTGGTGTCCGCCGGACCCCTGCTGCACCCGACCCTCATGGTCGCGGCGCGCTGACGGCGCCCCGCATTAGGACGCAACCGCATGACCGAGACCAAGGCCAGTCCTCAGCTTCTCCATCTCGTCTTCGGCGGCGAACTCGAATCCATTGACGGCATCACCTTCAAGGATCTCGACAAGCTCGACATCGTCGGCGTCTATCCGAACTATGCCACCGCCCACGCCGCCTGGAAGGCGAAGGCACAGCAGACCGTCGACAGCGCGCAGACGCGCTATTTCATCGTCCATCTGCATCGCCTGCTGGATCCGGAAGCCAGCGCCACGACCCGCTGAACGCCGGCCCTTCCGACATGTGGCGTAGACTGCGCACCTCCCCAACGGTCCGCAACGTGCTCGGACGCACGATGGCGTCCTATCTGCGCCTCGTCTGGCGCACGCAGCGCGTGGTGATGGAGCCGGCCAATCTCTACGAGCTGGCCGACGCGCAGCTGCCGATGATCCTGACCTTCTGGCACGGCCAGCACTTCCTCACGCCCTTCCTCGTCAGGCCCTATCACCGCGCCCGCGTGATGATCTCGCGCAGCGCCGACGCCGACGTGAACGCCATCGCCGCCGAGGCGCTCGGCATCGGCGCGGTGCGCGGCTCGGGGGCGCAGGGGCGCGACTTCCGCACCAAGGGCGGCTTCAACGCCACGGTGGAGATGATCCGCCATTTGAGCGAAGGCACCAATGTGGCGATGACGGCCGACGTGCCGAAGATCTCGCGCGTGGTCGGCCTCGGCGTGATCACCATCGCCAAGCATTCCGGCCGGCCGATCTACCCGGTGGCCATCGCCACCTCCAACCGCATCCTCGCCAAGAGCTGGGACCGCGCCGCCATCCATCTGCCCTTCGGCCGGGCCGCCGTGGTCGCCGGCGACGGATTGAGGGTGCCGGCCGATGCCGGCCCGGAAGAGCTCGACGCCGCGCGCCGCGAGTTGCAGCGCCAGCTCGACGAGATCACCGCCCGCGCCGAGGAGCTGGTCGGGCGTCCGGCCAAGGCGCATGTGGAGCCGGCTAATCTTTCCCATGGCCAGCAGGCTCCGGGAACCGGCGCGCCCGGATCGCGCCTGCGATGACCGGGGCGCGGCATGGCTAAGGCGCGCTCCACCTTCCTGATCCGCCTCTACCGGATGGCGACCTGGCTGGCGACGCCCTTCATCGGCTTCCTGCTGGCGCGCCGGCTGAAGCGCGGCAAGGAGGACCCGGCCCGGCTGCGCGAGCGCTATGGCCGCGCCTCGGCGCCGCGTCCCAGGGGACCGCTCGTCTGGCTGCACGGCGCCAGCGTCGGCGAGATGATCGCGGTGCTGCCGCTGATCGAGCGGCTGCGCGGGCGGGGCTTCCAGGTGCTGTTCACCTCCGGCACGCTGACCTCGGCGCGGCTCGCCCGCACGCGCCTGCCGCCCGACGTGCCGCACCAGTTCGTGCCGCTCGATTCGCCGCTGTTCCTGCGCCGCTTCCTGAAGCACTGGCGGCCCGACCTCGTGCTGCTGGTCGAATCCGAGCTGTGGCCGAACCTGATCAACGAGGTGAGCGCGCGCGGCACGCCGCTGGTGCTGGTCAATGCCCGCATGTCGCCGCGCTCCTTCGGGAGCTGGCAGCGCGTCGGGCGCAGCGTCGCGGCGCTGCTGGCGCGGGTGGATCTGTGCCTCGCGCAGGGGCCGGACGATGGCGGGCGGCTGAAGAAGCTCGGCGCGCCGCGCGTCACCGTCACCGGCAACCTCAAATTCGACGCGCCGCCGCCGCCGGTCGACCTCGCCGCCTTCGACGCGCTGCGCGCCGCCTCGGCCGGGCGCGAGGTGCTGGTCGCCGCCTCCACCCATCCGGGCGAGGAGGAGATCATCATCGAGGCGCACAAGCGTCTCGCCAAGGAGATGCCGGGGCTTCTTACCATCATCGCCCCGCGCCATCCCGAGCGCGGCGTGGCGGTGGTGCAGCTCGCCACCGAGGCCGGCTGCCCGGCGGTGCTGCGCGGCGACGGCTACCTGCCGGACAAGGGCACCTCGATCTACGTCGCCAACACCATCGGCGAGCTCGGCCTGTTCTATCGGCTGGCCGGGGTGGCGCTGCTCGGCGGCTCGCTGGTGCGCAGGGGCGGGCAGAACCCGATCGAGCCGATCAAGCTCGACACCGCCATATTGCACGGTCCGCATGTCACGAATTTCAGCGAGCTTTATGCGAGGCTCGACGCCGAGCACGGCGCGGCGCCGGTGAGCGATGCCCGCACGCTGGCGGCGAGCGCCTTCATGCTGCTGGCGGACCGCGCCTCGCGCCAGCATATGATCGAGGCCGGACAGGCGACGGTCGAGAGCTTCGGCGGCGCGCTCGAGCGTACCTTGGCGGCGATCGATCCCTATCTCGTTCAGATACGTCTGGAGAGGCACTGACCGCGATGCGAGCGCCGGACTTCTGGTGGCGGCGGGAACGCAGCACCCTGGCGGCGCTGCTCTCCCCGCTCGGCGCCGCGGTCGGCGCCGCCACGCTGGCGCGCATGCGCCGGCCGGGCGCCGAGGTCGGCATTCCCGTGGTCTGCGTCGGCAACCCGACGGTGGGCGGCGCCGGCAAGACGCCGGCGGTGATCGCCATCGCCAAGCGGCTCATGGCCAAGGGGCTGCAGCCGGCCATCCTCACCCGCGGCTATGGCGGGCGGCTCAAGGGGCCGGTGAAGGTCGATACGCTGCTGCACAGCGCCGAGGATGTCGGCGACGAGCCGCTGTTGCATGCCCGCGCCGCGCCGACCTTCGTCGCCCGCGACCGGCTCGCCGGGGCGCAGATGGCGGCGCAGGCCGACGCCGACATCCTCATCATGGATGACGGCTTCCAGAACCCGACGCTCGCCAAGGCGCTGTCCATCCTCGTGGTCGACGGCGGAGTGGGGGTGGGCAACGGCCTGTGCCTGCCTGCCGGACCCCTGCGCGCGCCGCTGGCGCCGCAGCTGGAGCGGGCGCAGGCGCTGCTGGTCGTCGGCGAGGGCGCGCCGGGCGAGCGGGTGGCGCGCGACGGCTATGCCGCCGGCATCGTCGTGCTGCGCGGGCGCCTCGCGCCGGATGCGCAGGCGGTGGCGCGGCTGTTCGGCAAGCGGGTGCTCGCCTATGCCGGCATCGGCCGGCCGGCCAAGTTCTTCGACACGCTGCGCTCGCTCGGCATGCTGCCGGTGGCGACGCGCGCCTTCCCCGACCACCACGTCTACACGCAGACCGAGATCGCCGAGCTGCGCGCGCAGGCCGAGGAGGAGGACCTCCTCCTGGTGACGACCGAGAAGGACGCGATGCGCCTCGCCGGCAGCGAGATCGGCCAGGAACTGCTCGGCGTCTCCGACGTGCTGCCCGTGCGCATGGCGCTGGAGCCGCAGAGCGCGCGCGCGCTCGACCGCATGCTGGCGGGATTGGGAAACGGCTGAACGGCCGTCAGCGGCCGCGCGCGAGGTCGGGATGCAGCCGTGCCAGTACCGCTTCCGGACTGGCATAGGCTTCCTGAAGATCGACGCTCCAGTAGCGCAGCTCGTCGAGCGGGATCGGCTGGCCGGTCACGGCGCAGCGCACGAAGGTGCCCGGACGCACGACCCGGAAGTCGCCGTCGAGATAGCGCAACTCGGCCTCGCCGGAGGCGGAAAAACGTTCGAAGCGGTTCATGGCGCCGCTCTTTCCTGCTTGTTCAATGCCCGACAATAGCGGCCCGCCGGCACCGGCGGCAAGTCCGCGGGTTTGCCTGCCCGCGCGGCGGGGCGCTCAATTGCCGAACAAGGTGGGTTGGCTGTCCTCGTCCGGCAAGGCCCCACGGGGCTTGGCCGGCTTGCGCGCGGGCGGGCGCGGCGGCGTTCCTTCGCCGGTGGCCACCGCGCTGACGCGCCCGTCGCGGAACTCGATCTCCAGCGCCTGCCCGCTCGCGACCTCGGCCGCTGCATGCAGCGGCTCGCCATTGGCGTCGCGGACGAGCGCGTAGCCGCGCGCGAGCACGCCCTTGTAGGACAGCGCCTGCATGAGCTGCTCGAGCGAGCGCAGCTTGCGCGCCCGTTCCTCATGGCCGCGGCGCAGGCAGGGCGCGAGGCGGGCATGCACGCCGTTGACCCGCTCGCGGGCGCGGTCGATCCGCTCGCGATGGGCATTGGCATTGGCGCGCAGCGCGCTGGAGAGCCGCCCGGCGAACAGTTCGAAACGCTCGCGCCGGCGCTCCACCAGCACGGCGAGGCGCTGCGGCGCCAGGCGCCCCTCGGCACGGGTCAGCGCCAGCCGATGTGCCGCCGCATTGGCTTTCAGCGCGCGCGGCAGCCGCTGGCCGGCGATGTCGAGCCGCTGGCGCGGCAAGGCGAGCAGCGCATCGGCGCTCGGCAGCAGGCGGGAGAGCGAGCGCAGATCGGTGGCGCGGCGGTCGAGGCCGCGGGCGAAGCAGGCGCGCAGCCGCGCATGCAGCCCGGCCACCTCGGCGATCAGATCGGCGCGCACCGGCACCGCCATCTCGGCGGCGGCGGTGGGGGTGGGCGCGCGCACATCAGCGGCGAAGTCGATCAGCGTGACGTCGGTCTCGTGGCCGACGGCGGAGATGAGCGGGATCGCGCTTTCCGCCGCCGCCCGCACCACGCTCTCCTCGGAGAAGCCGAGCAAATCCTCCAGCGAGCCACCGCCGCGCGCGACGATCAGCACGTCCGGGCGCGGGATCGGCCCGCCGGGGGTGAGAGCATTGAAGCCGCGTATGGCGGCGGTGACCTCCGCCCCGCAGGTGTCGCCCTGCACCCTGACCGGCCAGACCAGCACATGGCGCGGGAAACGGTCGGAGAGGCGATGCAGTATGTCGCGGATCACCGCGCCGGTCGGCGAGGTGACGACGCCGATGACAACAGGCAGGAAGGGCGGGCGGCGCTTCCTCTCGCCGGCGAACAGCCCCTCGGCGGCGAGCCGGCGCTTCCTCTCCTCCAGCATCGCCATGATCGCGCCGGCGCCGGCGAATTCGAGCTGGTCGATGACGATCTGGTAGGACGACTTGCCGGGGAAGGTGGTGATGCGGCCGATGGCGACCACTTCCAGCCCCTCCTCGGGCCGCACCTTGAGGCGGCCGAACACGCCCTTCCACACCACGGCGTCGAGCCGGGCGTTCTGGTCCTTCAGGCTGAAATAGGCATGGCCCGACGAGTGCGGGCCGCGATAGCCCGAGATCTCGCCGCGCACCCGCACATGGCCGA
The DNA here is from genome assembly GCF_000092925.1 of Ancylobacter novellus DSM 506. Lineage (NCBI taxonomy): Bacteria > Pseudomonadati > Pseudomonadota > Alphaproteobacteria > Hyphomicrobiales > Xanthobacteraceae > Ancylobacter > Ancylobacter novellus. Next base: position 4,231,977 of record NC_014217.1, read on the forward strand.
AGGCGTCCTCCACCGTGCGCTTGAGCGCGCCGGAAAGCTCGGAGACGGTCCAGTCGGGGGCGTTGGAGATCGGCGATTCGGTCGTCGTGTCGGACATGTCGGATAGATAGTCCGTTTTTGCCGCTGACAAAACGAACACGAGGGCATGCCGAATGACACACGGAGCCCAGCCGTCACGCCGTCATGGCCGGGCTTGTCCCGGCCATCCACGTCTTCCTTGGCGCCAGGCGGAGTCGAAGTCGTGGATGCCCGGGTCAAGCCCGGGCATGACGTTGTTCAGGGTCGGAGGTCGCTCCAAGCTTGATCGGGAACCTTGCGCAGCCTAGGTTGCGCGCGATTTTCCCGCCAATCCGCCGAGCCTCCATGATCGATCCCACGCTGCCGCCCCATATGCGCCCCGACAAGTCGTTCCAGGGGCTCATCCTCGCGCTCCATGCCTTCTGGGCGGACAAGGGCTGCGTCGTGCTCCAGCCCTACGACATGGAGGTCGGCGCCGGCACCTTCCATCCCGCCACCACGCTGCGCGCGCTTGGGCCGCTGCCGTGGAAGGCGGCCTATGTGCAGCCCTCGCGCCGCCCCAAGGACGGGCGCTATGGCGAGAACCCCAACCGGCTGCAGCATTATTACCAGTACCAGGTGATCCTGAAGCCCTCGCCGGCCGATCTCCAGGACCTCTACCTCGCCTCGCTCGACGCCATCGGCATCGACCTCAGGTTGCACGACGTGCGCTTCGTCGAGGACGACTGGGAGAGCCCGACGCTCGGCGCCTGGGGCCTCGGCTGGGAGTGCTGGTGCGACGGCATGGAGGTGAGCCAGTTCACCTATTTCCAGCAGGTCGCCGGCTTCGAATGCGCCCCGGTCGCGGGCGAATTGACCTACGGCCTGGAACGCCTCGCCATGTATGTGCAGGGGGTCGAGAACGTCTACGACCTCAACTTCAACGGCCGCGAGGGGGCCGAGAAGGTCACCTATGGCGACGTGTTCCTGCAGGCCGAGCAGGAATATTCCCGGCACAATTTCGAGCATGCCGACACCGACATGCTGTTCGAGCAGTTCCGCATGGCCGAGAGCGCGGCGGCGAAGTACCTGGAGGCCGGCTGGGCCGACGACAGGGCCCGCCATCTGATGGCGCAGCCCGCCTATGACCAGTGCATCAAGGCGAGCCACGTCTTCAACCTGCTGGACGCGCGTGGCGTCATCTCGGTGACCGAGCGCCAGAGCTACATCCTGCGGGTGCGCGAGCTGGCCAAGGCCTGCGGCGCCGCCTGGCTCGCCACTGCCGCGGGCGGGGTCGACGCCGTAAAAGCCTGATCCCTTCCGGCCCTGAGCCGCCCCTTGACCAGCCCGTCCCTCGCCGCGACCGCCGACCTGGCTTCCACCGCGTCGGCGCAGACGGGCCCGCGGGAGCGGCCGGGCAAGGTGTCGCCGCGCCTGCTGCTCGCCGGCGTCATCGGCAACACGCTGGAATGGTACGATTTCGCCGCCTATGGCTTCCTGGCGGCGGTGTTCGCGAAGAACTTCTTCCCGACCTCCGATCCCTTCGTCGGCCTCATCTCCGCCTTCGGGGTCTTCGCCGCCTCCTTCCTGATGCGGCCCATCGGCGGCATCGTCTTCGGATCGACGGCCTCACCGCCCGCACCTCCCTGCAGATCAACACCCTGACCATGGTGCTGCTGCTCGTCGTCTGCCCGCTCGCCGCCGCGCTGACCATGACCGAGCGCGCCTCCACCCCGCTGCGCTGACTTCGCTCTCCCTTTGCGCGCCGCGCCGTGCTAGGGCGTCCGGCGTTCTTCCCCCGCAGCCGACGTGACCCGCGCCCATGCCCGATCTTCTGCTCGAACTGTTCTCCGAGGAAATCCCCGCCCGCATGCAGGCGGGCGCGGCGGAGAATTTGCGCAAGCTCGTCACCGACGCGCTGGTCGAGCGCGGCCTGCTCTATGAGGGCGCCAAGGCCTTCGTCACCCCGCGCCGCCTCGCCCTGGCGATCCACGGCCTGCCCGCGCACCAGCCGGACACGCATGAGGAGCGCAAGGGCCCGCGCGTCGGCGCGCCGGAGGCGGCCATACAGGGCTTCCTCAAGGCGGCCGGGCTGTCCTCGCTGGACGAAGCCAAGATCGTGAGCGACCCGAAGAAGGGCGATTCCTACGTCGCCCATATCCATCGCCATGGCCGCCCGACGCCGGACGTCGTCGCCGAGATCGTCCCGGAGATCGTGCGCGGCTTCCCCTGGCCGAAGTCGATGCGCTGGGGCAAGGCCTCGGCCGAGACCGGCAGCCTGCGCTGGGTGCGCCCGCTGCAATCGATCCTCTGCACCTTCGGCCCGGAGACCGAGGAACCGGAGGTGGTGCGCTTCGAGATCGACGGGCTGGAATCCGGCGACACCACGCGCGGCCACCGCTTCCTCTCCGAAGGCGCGATCAGGGTGCGCCGGCTCGACGACTGGATGGCCAAGTTGGAGGCCGCCTTCGTCGTCGCCGACCGCGACCGCCGCAAGGACATCATCCTCAATGATGCCAAGGACCTCGCCCTGGCGCAGGGGCTGGAGCTGGTCGAGGATGAGGGGCTGCTCGACGAGATCGCCGGCCTCGTCGAATGGCCGGTGGTGCTGATGGGCGCGTTCGAGGAAGGCTTCCTCGACGTGCCGGACGAGGTGATCCGCGCCACCATTCGCATCAACCAGAAATGCTTCGTGCTGAAGGACCCGGCCACCGGGCGCCTCGCCAACCGCTTCATCCTGGTGTCGAACCTCAAGGCCAGCGACGGCGGCAAGGCCATCGTCGCCGGCAATGAGCGCGTCATCCGCGCGCGTTTGTCGGACGCCAAGTTCTTCTGGGAGACCGACAAGAAGACCAACGCCGCCGTGCCGCTGGAAGAGCGGCTGGCGAAATTCGGCAACGTCACCTTCCACGAGAAGCTCGGCTCGCAGCTCGAGCGCATCCAGCGCATCGCCGCGTTGGCGAAGGCGCTGGCGCCTCTGGTCGGGGCCGATCCGGAGCTCGCCGAGCGCGCCGCGCTCTACGCCAAGAGCGATCTGCGCACCGAGGTAGTCGGCGAATTCCCCGAAGTGCAGGGCCTGATGGGCAAATACTATGCCCGTCTGGAGGGGCTGCCGGAGGAGATCGCCCTCGCGGCCGAGGAGCACTACAAGCCGCAGGGCCCGACCGACCGCGTGCCGACCGCGCCGGTCTCCGTCGCCGTGGCGCTGGCCGACAAGCTCGATACGCTGGTCGGCTTCTGGGCCATCGATGAGAAGCCCACCGGGAGCAAGGACCCCTATGCGCTGCGGCGGGCGGCGCTGGGCGTGGTGCGGTTAGTGCTGGAGAATGGACTGCGGTTGAAGCTCACCGAATTCGTCGAGCCTGACCTCCTCGCCTTCTTCGCCGACCGCCTGAAGGTTCATCTGCGCGAGCAGGGCGCGCGGCACGATCTCGTCGACGCGGTGTTCGCGCTGCCGGACCAGGACGACCTCCTGCTGATCGTCAAGCGCGTCGAGGCGCTCGGCCGCTTCCTCAGCTCAGAGGACGGCAGGAACCTGCTCGCCGGCACCAAGCGTGCGGCGAACATCCTGCGTATCGAGGAGAAGAAGGACGGCATCGCCTATGAGGGCGGCGTCGATACCGCGCTCTTCGCCGAGCCGGAGGAGCGCGCGTTGGCCGATGCCATCGCCGACCTGCGCCCGCAGATCGAGGCGGCGCTGGCGAGCGAGGACTTCGAGGGCGCCATGGCGCTGATCGCCCGCCTGCGCGCGCCGGTCGACGCCTTCTTCGACAAGGTGACGGTGAACGCCGAGGACAAGGCGCTGCGCGCGAACCGCCTGCGCCTGCTCGCCGATATCCGCACCGCGACCCGCGCCATCGCCGATTTCGACCGCATCGAGGGCTGAGCGGGGCGGCGGACGTCATCCCGCCTTTTCGCTCCCCAGCCAGCAACCTCATCCTGAGGTGCGAGCGTAGCGAGCCTCGAAGGATGGTCGACACCGTGCACCCGGACGAGCATCCTTCGAGGCCCGGCCTTCGGCCGGGCACCTCAGGATGAGGGCCATTGGACTGGAAAGGGAGATACGCGGCCGGGCGCCAGCGCGGGAAATCCCTCCGCTCCCTCACGGAAAAGCTGGAACTTCGCCCGCGTCTGACGCTTATTGAGTTACCGCCTCGGGGAGTTCGCACATGGAAATCAACATCGTCAGCATCCAGCCGATCGTCGCGCTGATCGCCGGCATCCTCATCCTGGTGATGCCGCGCCTGCTCAACTACATCGTCGCCATCTACCTGATCTTCATCGGCGTGATGGGCCTGCTCGGCCGCTCCGGCCACATGCCGTTCTGAGCCCTCGACATCCGTCATCCCGGCCGAAGCGCAGCGTGAGCCGGGATTGCTCTCCGTCCTGCATGCGATCCCGGATACGGCCTGACGGCCGTTCCGGGATGACGTCATTGCAGGGGCGACCTCACGCGTCGCGCGAGCGCAGCGCGTCGATGCTCCACGGGCCGGGGCCGGCGAAGGTGAGGTAGAAGAAGACGAAGCAGTAGAGCGCCGCCAACTCGCCGCCATTGACGATCGGGTAGAAGTCCTGCGGCGCGTGCACCATGAAATAGGCTACCGCCGTCATGCCCGAGAGGATGAAGGCGGTCGGGCGCGAGAACAGCCCGATCAGCAGCAGCACGCCGCCGACCAGCTCGAAGATGCCGGCGATGCCACCGGGGGTGGTCAGGCTGATGCCGCTCGCCTGGGTCTGAGGGAAGCCGAGGATCTTGGTGGTGCCATGCTGCAGCAGCAGCAGGGCCGAGGCGATTCGCAGCAGGCTGAGGACGTGCGGGGCCAGTCGGTTCAACGTGCCAGTCATGGAATGTCCCTTGGCTGAAGTGGGTTGCCGGCGCCGCGAGCCTGCCTGATTGCTGACCTCGCGGCAATCGGGTGCCTCCCCGATGGGACGCTGCGGCACGAAGGATCATGGTGCACTGCGAATTGATGGATTGAAGGAATGGGGCCAGGGCGCTAGATGATCCTTGGAAAAGGGTCTCGGCCATTTTCCGGGATGTAGCCTAACTATTTGTCTGTGCTCAACATTCGGCCTTGGTCGAATTTCCATCACGGCGAAGAGGCCCCCTCCGGCCTCTCCTCAACAGGGCTTCCGACATGACGAAATGGGTCTACGCCTTCGGCGACGGTACTGCGGAAGGTGCGGCGGATATGCGCAACTTGCTCGGCGGCAAGGGCGCGAATCTCGCGGAAATGTCCAATCTCGGCCTGCCGGTGCCCCCCGGCTTCACCATCTCCACCGAGGTCTGCACCTACTATTACGCGAACGGCAACAGCTATCCCCCGGAGCTGAAGGCCGCCGTCGACGACGCGCTCGCCCATGTCGGCAAGCTCACCGGCCGCACTTTCGGCGATGCCGCCAACCCGCTGCTCGTCTCCGTGCGCTCGGGTGCCCGCGCCTCCATGCCCGGCATGATGGACACGGTGCTGAACCTCGGGCTGAACGACACGACGGTGGAGGCGCTGGCCGCCTCCTCGGGCGATGCCCGCTTCGCCTATGACAGCTACCGCCGCTTCATCCAGATGTACTCGAACGTGGTGCTGGACTTCCCGCACCATCATTTCGAGGAGGTGCTGGACGGCTACAAGGCCGATAACGGCCTCAACCTCGACACCGACCTCTCCGCCGGGGACTGGAAGGAGATCGTCGCCCGCTACAAGAAGCTCGTGCAGCACGAGCTCGGCCGGGCCTTCCCGCAGGACCCGCACGACCAGCTCTGGGGCGCCATCGGCGCCGTGTTCGGCTCGTGGATGAACCAGCGCGCCATCGTCTATCGCCGTCTGCACCAGATCCCGGAGAGCTGGGGCACGGCGGTGAACGTGCAGGCCATGGTGTTCGGCAATATGGGCGACACGTCCGCAACGGGCGTCGCCTTCACCCGCAACCCCTCCACCGGCGAGAACGCGCTCTATGGCGAGTTCCTGATCAACGCCCAGGGCGAGGACGTGGTGGCGGGCATCCGCACGCCGCAGAACATCACCGAGGCCGCGCGCATCGAGGCCGGCTCCGACAAGCCGTCCATGGAGAAGGCGCTGCCGGAGGTGTTCACCGAGTTTAACCGCATCGCCGGCGTGCTGGAGCAGCACTACCGCGACATGCAGGACCTCGAATTCACCGTCGAGCGCGGCAAGCTGTGGATGCTGCAGACCCGTTCGGGCAAGCGCACCGCCAAGGCCTCGCTGCGCATCGCGGTCGAGCTCGCCAATGACGGCGTGATCACCCGCGAGGAGGCCATTGCCCGTGTCGATCCGGCGGCACTCGACCAGCTGCTGCATCCGATGCTCGACCCCAAGGCCGAGAAGAAGGTTATCGGCACCGGCCTGCCGGCCTCGCCGGGCGCCGCTTCCGGCGAGATCGTGTTCTCGGCGGATGACGCGGAGCTGCTGAAGTCGCAGGGCCGCAAGGTCATCCTCGTGCGCATCGAGACGTCGCCTGAGGACATCCACGGCATGCACGCCGCTCAGGGCATCCTCACCACGCGCGGCGGCATGACCTCGCACGCCGCCGTGGTGGCGCGCGGCATGGGCAAGCCCTGCGTCTGCGGCGCCGGCACCATCCGCGTCGACTACGCGGCGGGCACGCTCACCTCCGGCGGCGTGACGCTGAAGAAGGGCGAGATCCTCACCATCGACGGCGCCACCGGCCAGGTGATCGCCGGCGCGGTGCCCACCCTCCAGCCGGAGCTGTCCGGCGAGTTCGCCACGCTGATGGGCTGGGCCGACGGCGTGCGCCGCCTCAAGGTGCGCGCCAATGCCGAGACCCCGTTGGATGCCCGCACCGCCAAGAACTTCGGCGCCGAGGGCATCGGCCTCTCGCGCACCGAGCACATGTTCTTTGACGGCGACCGCATCCGTTCCGTACGCGAAATGATCCTGGCGGATGACGAGAAGGGCCGCCGCGCCGCGCTGTCGAAGCTGCTCGCCGCCCAGCGCTCGGACTTCCAGGAGCTGTTCGAGATCATGGACGGGCTCCCCGTCACCATCCGCCTGCTCGACCCGCCGCTGCACGAATTCCTGCCGCACACCGACGCCGAGATCGCGGAAGTGGCTGAGGGCCTCGGGGTTTCCGCCGCCAAGCTCGCCGCCCGCAAGCGCGAGTTCGACGAGTTCAACCCGATGCTCGGCTTCCGCGGCTGCCGTCTCGCCATCGCCTTCCCGGAGATCGCCGAGATGCAGGCGCGCGCCATCTTCGAGGCGGCCGTCGCCGCGCAGAAGTCGACCGGCAAGCCGGTGGTGCCGGAGGTGATGGTGCCGCTGATCACCGGCAAGAAGGAATTCGATCTGGTCAAGGAAGTCATCGACGCCGCGGCCAGGAAGGTCGAGGCGGAGACCGGCGCCAAGGTCGAGTACCAGGTCGGCACCATGATCGAGCTGCCGCGCGCGGCGCTCAAGGCCGGCGAGATCGCCGAGACGGCGGAATTCTTCTCCTACGGCACCAACGACCTGACCCAGACCACCTACGGCATCTCGCGCGACGACGCCGGCACGTTCCTGGGCACCTATGTCGGCAAGGGCATCTTCGAGGTCGACCCCTTCGTGTCGATCGACGTCGAGGGCGTGGGCGAGCTGGTGAAGATCGCCACCGAGCGCGGCCGCGCCGTGCGCCCGAAGCTCAAGCTCGGCATCTGCGGCGAGCATGGCGGCGACCCGGCTTCCGTCGCCTTCTGCGAGGAAGTGGGGCTCGACTACGTGTCCTGCTCGCCCTTCCGCGTCCCGATCGCCCGCCTCGCCGCGGCGCAGGCCGCGCTCAGGACGCAGGCGGCGAGCCAGGCGTAAAAAGCGCCGCGCCTTCCCAAAACAACGTCATGCCCGGGTCAAGCCCGGGCATGACGATCATCCTTGGCCACGCCGTCCCACTGGCAGAATGAGGTTGCCTACCCGCCCTTCGCCGCCGCCTTCAGCCGGTACAGCGCCTCCAGCGCCTCGCGCGGGGTCATCTCGTCGGGATCGAGGCCCGAGAGCGCCGTCTTCACCGCTTCCGCCGCCGGGTCGGCCTTGGCGGCCGGCGCGGGCGCGCGGTTGATGGCGGCGAAGAGGGGGAGGTCGTCAAGGATGCGCTGCGCCGGGGCCGCGCGGTCGGCGTTCTCCAGCTCGGTGAGCACCGCCCGCGCGCGGGAAACCACCGCCGGCGGCAGGCCGGCGAGCTTGGCGACCTGGATGCCGTAGGAGCGGTCGGCGGCGCCCGGCACGACCTCGTGCAGGAAGATCACCTCGCCCTCCCACTCCTTCACCTTCACCGTCGCGTTGACGAGGCGGGCGAGGCGCTGGGAGAGGGCGGTCAGCTCGTGGAAATGGGTGGCGAACAGGCCGCGGCAGCGATTGACCTCGTGCAGGTGCTCCAGGCTCGCCCAGGCGATGGAGAGGCCGTCGAAGGTCGCGGTGCCCCGCCCGATCTCGTCGAGGATGACCAGCGAGCGTTCCGTCGCCTGGTTGAGGATGGCGGCGGTCTCGACCATCTCGACCATGAAGGTCGAGCGCCCGCGCGCGAGGTCATCCGCCGCGCCGACGCGCGAGAACAGGCGGTCGACGACGCCGATCTTCGCCAGCCGCGCGGGAACGAAGGCGCCGGCCTGGGCGAGGATGGCGATCAGCGCGTTCTGGCGCAGGAAAGTCGACTTGCCCGCCATGTTGGGGCCGGTGACCAGCCAGATGCGGCCGGACGTTGAGCCCCTATTGGCCGCTTCCGGCGGCGAGAGTTCGCAGTCATTGGCGACGAACGGCCCGCCGTCGCGCCGCAGCGCCTGCTCGACCACCGGATGGCGGCCGCCCTCGATCAGGAAGTCGAGCCCGTCATGCACGTCCGGGCGCACATGCGTTTCGTCCACGGCGAGCTTCGCCAGCCCGGCGGTGACGTCGATCACCGCCAGCGCCTCGGCGCAGGCGCGGATGGCTTCCGAGTGAGTGAGCACCGCGGCGGCGAGCTCGTCGAAGATGCGCTGCTCCAGGGCCAGCGCCCGCTCGCCGGCGCTGGCGATCTTCGCCTCCAGCTCGGCGAGCTCGGTGGAGGTGAAGCGCATCGCCCCCGCCATGGTCTGGCGGTGCATGAAGACGGCGTCGAAGGGCGGCTCGCGCAGCCGGTCGGCATTCTGCTGGGAGACCTCGACGAAATAGCCGAGCACGGCATTGTGCCGGATCTTCAGCGCCCGGACGCCGGTCTCCTCGACATAGCGCCGCTCCAGCGCCGCCACCACGCGCCTGCTCTCGTCGCGCAGCGCGCGGGTGGCGTCGAGCTCCTCGCTATAGCCCGGCCGGGTGAAGCCGCCGTCCCGGCGGTTGAGCGGCAATTCGTCGTCGAGTGCCGCGCCGAGCATGGCGGCGAGCGTGGGATCGACACTGGCGAGTATGCGCGCGGCTTCCGCCAGTTCCGCCGGCGCCGGCGAGGCGGCGATCAGCGCGGAAATAGTGGCACCCTCGGTGAGGCCCCGGCCGATGGCGGCAAGATCACGCGGGCCGGAGCGGCCGAGCGCGACACGCGAGAGCGCACGGGCAAGGTCCGGCGCGCCGGCGAGGCGGTCGCGCAATTGCGCGCGCAGCGCCGTCTCGTCGACCAGATGCTCCACCGCGTCGAGCCGCGCGGCGATGCGGAAGGGGTCGGTCAGCGGCTCGGCGAGGCGGCGGGACAATAGCCGCGCGCCGGCCGAGGTGACGGTGCGGTCGACCGAGGCGCACAGGCTCCCCGCCCGGTCGCCGGTGGTGGTGCGCAGGATCTCCAGATTCGCCCGCGTCGCCGGGTCGATGACCATGGCGTCGGCGGCCGCCTCGCGCTGCGGCCGGTTCAGCGGCGGGCGGGCGCCGAGCTGGGTGCGCTCGACATAGGCGACGATGGCGGCGGCAGCGCTGAGTTCGGCGCGGGAGAAGCTGCCGAAGGAATCGAGCGTCGCCACCTGGAAGAAGCCGGCGAGGCGCCGCTCGGCGCTGGCGCCGTCGAAGGCTTCCTTGGGCAGCGGCGTCACCGCAGGCAGCGCGCGCCAGACCGCCTTGAAGGCCGGCTCGTCATAGACCGCGTCGGCCAGCAGCAGCTCGGCCGGCTCGATACGGGCGAGGTCGGCGGCGAGGCGCAAAGCGTCGGTCTCGGCGACGCGGAAGCTGCCCGTCGAGATGTCGGCGAAGGCGAGGGCGTAGACGTAGCCGTCCTCGCCGTCGCCCCCACGCACCCGCGCCACGGCGGCGAGCACGTTCTCGCGCCGCGCGTCGAGCAGCGCGTCCTCGGTCAGCGTGCCCGGCGTGACCAGGCGGATGACGTCGCGCTTCACCACGCTCTTCGGGCCGCGCTTCTTGGCCTCGGCCGGGTCCTCGATCTGCTCGCAGACGGCGACGCGGTGGCCGGCGGCGATCAGCTTGTGCAGATATTCCTCGGCGCGCTCCACCGGCACGCCGCACATCGGGATGTCCTCGCCCTGGTGCTTGCCGCGCTTGGTCAGCACTATGCCGAGCGTGCGGGACGCCGTCTCGGCGTCGTCGAAGAACAGCTCGTAGAAGTCGCCCATCCGGTAGAACAGCAGGCTGCCGGGATTGGCGGTCTTGATCTCGATGTACTGCGCCATCATGGGCGTGACGCGCTCGCCTTCGGCGGGCGCTTTGGGCGTGACGCGGTTCTCCGCCGCGTCCTTCGACGCGGGCAGGGGCGCGGCCTCGTCCGGTGGAATCTCGTTCACGCGGGCATCCATGGAAAAGACGCTGGCAGAGGGGGAGGTCGCGTTTCAAGCGCGGTGGGCGGTTTTCCCCCGTCCAGATTCAAATCGGGCATATCGGCACGGGCCTGCGTCCTTCGAGGCTCGCTGCGCGAGCACCTCAGGATGACGAAGTACGTGCAACCGAGGAACCGTCGTCATGCTGAGGTGCCGGCCGCAGGCTGGCCTCGAAGCACGCACGCTCCTCTGCCGACCAGCCCCTAAAGCTCGATCCCGCGTAGCGCCTCGGGGTCCATCAGCCCCATCAGCCGCCCGGCGGCGGTGCGGGCGAGGCGGAGCGTGAGCGCCTTGCGGGTGGCGCCCGGCATGGGGTGGTGCGGCGCCTCGCGGATCAGCCCGGCACCGAACTGGTCGGCGACCATGATGCCGGTATCCTCCGGCAATATGTCGAGCGGGAAGTCCGGGCCGACGGCGAAGAACAGCCGGTCGCAATGGAAGCGGTAGTCGGTCCATTTGCGGTCGGTGCGGAAGTCGATCACCGAGGACTTGATCTCGACCACCCACACCTCGCCGCGCATGTCGATCGCGGCGATGTCGGCGCGGCGGCCGGAGGCGAGGGAGAATTCCGGCACGCCGACGAGGCCACGGGCGCCGAGATAGCGCAGCGCCCCGCGCTGGATGGCGCGGGCCATCTCCGACTGGCGGCCGTCTATGGGCATGACGAGGGCGGGTTCGCTCATGGCTGTACTCTATCCGTTCTCCTCGTCGGGAGGAAAGGGGCCGCGAACAGGCGAGGCGGTTGGATTTGTCCGTACCAGGATGCATTTTGCATTATCAGCCGGCGGCGATTGGTCTATAGCGGCGATATCGCCAGCTCGCCCGCCCTGCGATTCCATGCTCAGCCCCGCCCCGACCGATAGCCCGAGCACGCCCGATCCGGGGTTGCTGGAGCTGTTCGTCGGTTTTCTCTCGGTGGCGATGGTCGCCTTCGGCGGGGTGCTGCCGATCGCCCGGCGGGCGCTGGTCGAGCGCTATCGCTGGCTCACCCCCGACGAGTTCACCGAGGCGATCGGCCTCTCCCAGTTCCTGCCCGGGCCGAACATCGTCAACCTGGCGGTCGTGGTCGGCGCGCGCTTCCGCGGCGTGCCGGGGGCTGTCGCCGCCGTGCTCGGGCTCACCGTGGTGCCGGCGGTCGGCGTGGTGCTGGCGGGCGTCGTCTTCACCCGCTACGCCGATATCGGCGCGGTCTCCAGCATGCTGGCGGGGCTGGCGGCGGCGGCGGCCGGACTGGTCATCTCGATGGCGCTGCGCATGGCCGAGCCGCTGTGGCGGCGCCCGCGCGTCCACACCGCGCTGATCGCGCTGGCGGCCTTCACCGGCGTCGCGGTGCTGCAATGGTCGCTGCCCATGGTCATCCTGGCGCTGGCGCCGGTGTCGATCGGGCTGTCCTGGTGGGCCGAGCGGAGGAAGGGGCGATGAACGACAACGACCCGGTGGTCTCGCTCGCCCTGCATTTCCTCGCCATCTCGCCCTTCACCGTCGGCGGCGTGAACGCGGTGGTGCCGGAGATGCACCGCCAGATCGTCGAGGTCGCCGGCTGGATGACCGACGCCCAGTTCTCCCAGGCCTTCGCCATCGCGCAGGCGGCGCCGGGCCCGAACATGCTCATCGTCACGCTGATCGGCTGGCATGTCGCCGGCACGCTCGGCGCCGTCGTGGCGACGCTGGCGCTGATGGGGCCGACCTGCGTGCTGGCCTATGTGGTCGGCGGCGTCTGGCACCGCTTTCGCGCGGCGCGCTGGCGGCGCATCGTGCAGGGCGGGCTGGTGCCGCTGACCATCGGCCTCATCGCCGCTTCCGGTGTCGTGCTGGCGGAGGGCGCGGCGCGTACGCCGATGACCGCGGTCTTCACCGTGGTCGCCGCGTTGGTGCTCTATTTCACCCGCCTCAGCCCGCTGTGGATGCTGGCCGCCGGCGCCGCGCTCGGCGTCGCCGGGATCATCTGAGCCTATCTGAGCCCTTCGGTCTCGATGGCGGTGGCGTCCTCGCCGCGCGAGAAGGGCGGCAGTTCCGCTCCGGCGAGGGGGGACGCAGGCTCGGGCGGGCGGCTGCGGGCGTCGAGGCGCCTCACCACAGCGAAAGCCGAGATGAGAGCCGCCACGCCGAAGGCGACCGAGCCCAGCGCCTGGCCGGCGATCACGCCGATGGCGCCGAAGAAATGCCCGCCCGCCCAGACGAAGGGGATGGTGCCGAGCGTCGCCCGGCCCCAGTTGAACAGGGTCGAGAGCAGCGGCGCGCCGAGATTGTTGAAGGCGGCGTTGGCGACGAACAGCGCGCCGAAGAAGATGTAGGCGCCGGCGGCGAAGAGGCAGAAGAACTCGACCAGCGCCTCGCCCTCCGGCGACAGGCCGAACACGGTCGCGATCGGATGGCGCGCCAGCGCCATGACCAGCCAGACCAGCAGCACATAGCCGAGCGTCAGCTTCAGGCTGTCGCGGATCGCCTGCCGCACCCGGTCATAGCGCAGCGCGCCGACATTCTGGCCGATCACCGGGCCGATGGCGCCGGTGAGCGCGAAGAGCGGGCCGAAGGCGACCGGGATCAGCCGGCCGATCACCGCCCAGGCGGCCACCGCCGCGTCGCCATGCGGGGCGAGCGCATAGGTGACATAGGCGTTGCCGACCGGGGTGGCGACATTGGTGAGGATCGCCGGCACGGCGATGGCCGAGAGCGGCGCGAGGTCGGTCAGCAGGCCCTTCAGGCTCGGCCGCTCGGCGAGCCCGTGGACCCGCACCACCGCGTAGAGGCCGTAGGCGGCCATCACCACCCGCGAGAGCACCGAGGCGATGGCGGCGCCCTCCACGCCCAGGCCGAGCGCGAGGATCAGCAGCGGGTCGAGCATCGCGGTGGCGATGCCGCCCGACAGCGTCACCCACATGGAGCGGCGCGCATCGCCCACGCCGCGCAGCGTGCCGGAGGCGGCCATGCCGAGCCCGAGCAGCGGAGTGGAGGGCAGCACGATGAGGAGGAAGTCCTCGGCCAATTCCAGCGTGCGCCCGCTGGCGCCGAGCAGGGACAGCATCGGCTCCAGCACGGGCAGCATCAGCACCGTCATCAGCCCGCTCGCCAGCGTCATGTAGAGGAAGCCGGAGGTCGACAGCCGCCGTCCGTCCTGCATGCGGCCGCTGCCGACCGCGCGCGCCACCAGCGCCGAGCCGGCGATCATCACGCCGATGGCGACCGAGGTGGTGAAGAACATCACCGTGCCGGCATAGCCGATGGCCGCCGCCAGCTCCTCCTCGCCGAGCAGCGAGATGTAGAAGAGGTTGAGCAGGTCGACGACGAAGACGGCGACGAGGCCCACCGATCCCGTCGCGGTCATCACCGCGACATGGCGCAGCGTCGAGCCTTCGATGAAGCGTGCCTGCATGGGGCGCGGGCTGGGGACGGGCCTGCTCATGCCCGAGCATATGGCACGGAAGGGCGGTCGCGGACAGGAGGGCGGCCGCAACCTTTGGCTTGCGCGCACGCCCGCGGCGCTGGCCGGCAAGGGCGATTGAGAAGCGTCACCGAAATCGGCTAGAAGGGCTCGCCTGTCCCGCCCCTGCGGCCGCCACCGGCCCGCCCGCGTCCACGGATTCCCGCCCATGACCGCCGAGACCGCCGCCGAGACCGCCGCCGACATCATCGACGACCACGCCAAGGCCCGCGTGCTGGTGCAGGCGCTGCCGCACATGCAGCGCTACGACGACGCCATCGTCGTGGTGAAATATGGCGGCCACGCCATGGGCGACGAGCAGGTGGCGCGGGACTTCGCGCAGGACATCGTGCTGCTCGAGCAGTCCGGCGTGAACCCGGTGGTGGTGCATGGCGGCGGCCCGCAGATCGGCGCCATGCTGGCCAAGCTCGGCATCAAGTCCGAATTCGCCGCCGGCCTGCGCATCACCGACAAGGCCACCGTCGAGATCGTCGAGATGGTGCTGGCCGGCTCGATCAACAAATCCCTGGTCGGCTTCATCAACGAGGCCGGCGGCAAGGCGCTCGGCCTCAGCGGCAAGGACGGCAACATGGTCCTCGCCTCCAAGGTGACGCGCTCCGTCCGCGACCCGGATTCCAACATCGAGCAGGTGATCGACCTCGGCTTCGTCGGCGAGCCGGAGACGGTGGACACCACCGTGCTCGACCAGATCCTCGGCCGCGATCTCATCCCGGTGCTGGCGCCGGTCGCCACCGGCGTTGACGGCGGCACCTTCAACGTCAACGCCGACACCTTCGCCGGCGCCATCGCCGGTGCGCTCAAGGCCAAGCGCCTGCTGCTGCTCACCGACGTGCCGGGCGTGCTCGACGCCGACAAGCAGCTGATCAAGGAGCTGACCATCTCCCAAGCGCGGGCGCTGATCGCCGACGGCACCATCTCCGGCGGCATGATCCCGAAGGTCGAGACCTGCATCTACGCGCTGGAGCAGGGCGTCGAGGGGGTGGTGATCCTCGACGGCAAGGTGCCGCATTCGGTGCTGCTGGAGCTGCTGACCGACCACGGCTCCGGCACGCTGATGACGCGCTGATCCAACCCCGCGCGCGACCTCATCCTGAGGTGCGCGCGCAGCGCGCCTCGAAGGATGCTCGCTTAAGCGCACCCGGACGAGCATCCTTCGAGGCCCGGCCTGTGGCCGGGCACCTCAGGATGAGGGCGTGACAGGCGGGGAGCGCGAATCCCGCCTCGCCTCGCTGATCGGTCTTCGCTATGGATGGCGCCATGCCGACTTCAGCCCGCGCCGATGCTTCCGCCATCGATTTCTCCCATGTCGAGACATGGGTGTTCGACCTCGACAACACGCTCTATCCGCCGGGCCTCGATCTGTGGCGGCAGATCGATGTGAAGATGCGCGCCTATATCTCGCGCTTCCTCGGCATCACGCTCGACGAGGCCTTCGCGCTGCAGAAGGGCTATTACCGCAAATACGGCACCTCGCTGCGCGGGCTGATGATCGAGCACGCCATGGACCCCGACGCCTTCCTCGCCGAGGTCCACGCCATCGACCTGACCTCGCTGGAGGCGGCGCCGGCGCTGGGCGAGGCGATCGGCGCGCTCCCCGGTCGCAAGCTGGTCTACACCAACGGCTCGCGCGGCCATGCCGAGCAGGTGTTGAACAAGCTCGGCATCTCCGACCACTTCGCCGACGTGCACGACATCGTCTCGGCCGAGTTTCATCCCAAGCCGCAGGAGAGCGCCTATCGCGGCTTCCTTGCCCGCTTCGAGGTCGATCCGGGCCGTGCCGCCATGTTCGAGGACCTCGCGCGGAACCTCGAAGTGCCGGCGCAGCTCGGCATGCGCACCGTGCTCGTCGTGCCGCCGGGCCTTGCCGTGAACCCCGCCGACCGCGAGGCGTGGGAGCACGAGGGCCGCGACGGCGAGCATATCGACGTGGTGACGGACGACCTGACCGGCTTCCTGAACAGCTTGCGCGCCCCATAGGGCACCTCAGGATGAGGACAGTCCCGTGGAGGCGAAGTTCGCCGGCTCCCAAGCGGTTCGCCCACATCCCCGTTGACAGAAACCGCCCGCGACCGGACAAGACCCGCCGGACAGCGGGAGAGTGACATGTCGAGCGAGCTTCAGAGCACCATCGAGGCGGCCTTCGAGGACCGCGCGTCGATCAATTTCGAGACCGGCGGCGCTGTGCGCCACGCGGTCAACGAGGCGCTCGGCCTGCTCGACGCCGGCAAGGCGCGCGTCGCCGAGCCGGGCGCGGACGGCAAGTGGACCGTCAACCAGTGGCTCAAGAAGGCGGTGCTGCTCTCCTTCCGCCTCAACGACATGAGCGCTATCCCCGGCGCGCCGGGCGGCGCGCATTGGTGGGACAAGGTGCCCTCCAAGTTCGACGGCTGGGGCGAGAGCGAATTCCGCGCGGCCGGCTTCCGCGCCGTGCCGGGCGCCATCGTGCGCCGCTCGGCCTATATCGCCCCGAACGTCGTGCTGATGCCGTCCTTCGTCAATCTCGGCGCCCATGTCGGCGCCAGCACCATGGTCGACACCTGGGCGACCGTCGGCTCCTGCGCGCAGATCGGCGCCAATGTGCACCTGTCCGGCGGCGTCGGCATCGGCGGCGTGCTGGAGCCGCTGCAGGCCGGCCCGGTGATCATCGAGGACGACTGCTTCATCGGCGCCCGCTCCGAGGTGGTCGAGGGCGTGGTGGTGCGCCGCGGCTCCGTGCTCTCCATGGGCGTGTTCATCTCCGCCACCACCAAGATCGTCGACCGCGCCACCGGCGAGGTGTTCGTCGGCGAGGTGCCGGCCTATTCCGTCGTGGTGCCCGGCTCGCTCCCCGGCAAGCCGCTGCCGGACGGCACGCCCGGCCCCTCGCTCTACTGCGCGGTGATCGTCAAGCGCGTCGACGAGCAGACCCGCTCCAAGACCTCGATCAACGACCTGCTGCGGGATTGATCGGCGCCGGCGGGCGGCGAGCGGACACAGGAGAGTGGCATGGCAGACGTCGTCAGGGCCGATCCCGTCGAGATCCTGCGGGCGCTGATCCGCTGCCCGTCGATAACGCCGGAAGAGGGCGGGGCGCTCGCCTTCCTGGAATCGCTGCTGCGCGCCGCCGGCTTCACCGTCCATCGGGTGAAGCTGACCAGCCCCAACACGCCGGACGTCGAGAACCTCTATGCCCGCTTCGGCGACAAGGGGCCGAACCTCTGCTTCGCCGGCCATACCGACGTGGTGCCGCCGGGCGATCCCGAGCACTGGCGCTTCCCGCCCTTCGAGGGCGCCATCCATGACGGGCTGATCTATGGCCGCGGCGCGGTGGACATGAAGGGCGGGGTCGCCGCCTTCATCGCCGCCGGCCTCGATTTCGCCGGCGCCAATGGCTGGTCGGGCGACGGCGCGCTGCCGGGCTCGATCTCCTTCCTCATCACCGGCGACGAGGAAGGCCCGGCGATCAACGGCACCGAGAAGCTGCTGCGCTGGCTCGCCGACCGCGACGAGCGCATCGACCATTGCGTGCTGGGCGAGCCCTCCTCGCGCGCCGCGCTCGGCGACATGGTGAAGATCGGCCGGCGCGGCTCGCTGTCGGGCTCGCTCACCGTGCACGGCAAGCAGGGCCATGTCGGCTATCCGCACCTCGCCGAGAACCCGATCCCCGGCATGGTGAAGCTGCTCGCCGGGCTGCAGGCCGAGCCGCTCGACCGCGGCACCGAGCATTTCCAGGCCTCGAACCTCGAGGTCGTCTCGGTCGACGTCGGCAACCCGGCCTTTAACGTCATCCCGGCCGAGGCGCGGGCGCGCTTCAACATCCGCTTCAACGAGCTGTGGACCCCGGCGACGCTCACCGCCGAGATCGAGCGCCGGCTGAAGGCCGCCGCCGGCAACGAGGTGCGCTTCTCGCTCGCCATCGAGCCGCGCAATTCCGACAGCTTCCTCACCGCGCCGGGCGAATTCGTCGACCTCGTGGTCGACGCGATCGCCACTGCTACCGGGCAGAAGCCGGAGCTCTCCACCACCGGCGGCACCTCGGATGCGCGCTTCATCAAGGATTACTGCCCGGTGGTCGAGTTCGGGCTGGTCGGCACCACCATGCACCAGGTGGACGAGGCGACGCCGGTCGACGAGGTCGAGCGGCTCACCGACGTCTATGCCGGCATCATCGCGCGCTATTTCGCGGCGTTCGGGCGCTGATCATTTGCTCTTCAGGGCCGGCGCGAGGGCATCGACCCTGGCCGAGCCGGAGACGTCGGTGCCATAGGCGTCGGTCTGCACGCTGCTGCTCATCTTCACGCAGGTCTGCGTGCCCGGAACCCGGGCGAAGCCGGCGCCATAGCTGGCGCAGACCGGGTCCGGCTTGGCGGTCGTCGCGGCCTGCGGCCCGTTCTGCGCCGCGGCCGGCAGGGCGGTGAGCAGCATTGCGGCGAGGATCGCCGTCCTTGCGTGAACCTGTCTCATCGCCGCTCCCTTGAACATCACCGAAATCTCCGATCCGAATGCGGCCCCTTTCGGGCGCCGGCACCTGCGCTAGCATGGCGCCGATTCGCCTCTCAATGGGAGAAGAGCGCATGTCGACGCCGATCCGGCCCGTTCTCGCGGCCAGCACCGCGGTCTTCCGGGACGGGCGCGTGCTGCTGGCGCGGCGCGGCCGCGCGCCCTCGCCGGGGCTGTGGACCCTGCCCGGCGGCCGGGTCGAACCCGGCGAGACGCTGGCCGAGGCCGCGGCGCGCGAGGTGATGGAGGAGGTCGGCGTCGCCTGCGACATACTCGGCTTCGCCGGGGCGCTCGATGTCATCCAGCGCGATGAGGCCGGCGGCCTTTCCGCCCATTTCGTCGTCGTCAGCCATGCCGCGCGCTGGACCGGCGGCGAGCCGGCGGTCGGGCCGGAGGCGGCCGAGGTCGGCTGGTTCGACCCATCCGTGCTGCCCGAGGAGACGACGCCCGGCCTCGCCGGCATCGTCGAGGCGGCGCGCCTCATCGCCTTCGCCGCCGCCAGCACGCATTCGACGTGAGGGACGCAGGGGTTCCCCCTCATGGCCGGGCTTGACCCGGCCACCCAGTGACCGGGTGCAGGCGGAAAGTCTGGGTTCCCGGGTCAAGCCCGGGGATGAGGAAGGGGAATTGCAGATCGAGGCTCCGGGCCCGGCCTTCGCCCGCGGCCCCTTGACGCTCGCTCTCAGGCAGCGCACCACAGCGGCCATGAACCGCGTCCTCCGCTCCGCCCTCGGTGCCGTCCTCCTGCTCGGTCTTGCCCTGCCGGCGACGGCGCAGACAACGCAGGGCGCGGCGCCGCCTTATGAGGGTGACCTGCTGCGCCTCGCGGAGATCCTCGGCGCGCTGCATTACATCCGCCCGCTCTGCGGGGCGGCGGAGGCGACGCGCTGGCGCGACGAGATGGCCGGCCTGCTCGACGTCGAGGCGCCCTCCGGCGACCGGCGCGGCCAGCTCATCGCCGCCTTCAACAACGGCTATGAGAGCTACAAGCAGGTCTACCGCACCTGCACGCCCTCGGCCGAGCTGGCCAGCCAGCGCTACCTGGAGACGGGCGCAAAACTCTCCCGCGACATTGCGGCGCGCTACGGCAGCAACTGATCCGGCTAGGATGGCGCGAATTCGCCCGGCGTGTCGCATTTTTGCCGCGCCATATTAACCGTCCTTCAATTCTTGGGCGGAACGGCCGGCACGGCGTGCTAAGGTCCAACTCATGGCGCGTCGCTCGCACGCGGAGGATCGAATTGTCCCAGCTTCCGGAAACGCACGACATCGATGGCAAGACCGACAGCGCGCTCGAGGACGAGCGCCACGCCGCGCTCGCCTATCTCGACGAGGCGTGGAACGAGGCCGTCTATGACGGGCTGGACGAGGACTGCCTCGCGCAGGCGGCGCTGTTCACCGCCATCCGCTCCATGGTCGCCACCTATGGCGAGGAAGCCGCCGCGGGCTTCGCCGAGCGCCTCGCCGGCCGCATCCGCGCCGGCGAATACACGGTGCCGTTCAACCGGCAGTGAGGCTGGGCGGTCGTACTCCCGAAACCTGATCCCATAAAGCGCCCTCATCCTGAGGTGCTTGCGCAGCGAGCCTCGAAGGATGAGGGTCGTCGGGATGGTGATTGCCGCCTTCCAACCGTCATCCCCGGGCTTGACCCGGGGATCCACGACTTGGGACCAGCGCGCACCGCGTGGAGCCGACGACGTGGATGGCCGGGTCAAGCCCGGCCATGACGATCCTCAGCGCTGCAACGCAGCCCCAACGACAAAAGCGCGGCGACCCTCGTCACCGCGCTCTGCATGTTCAATCGGCTGCGGGCTGCGGAAGCAGCCGTCGCCTCAGCCGCGGCCGGGAACGGTCTTCGGCTTCGAGGGCAGCAGGCCTTCGCGCTGGGCGCGCTTACGGGCCAGCTTGCGAGCGCGGCGGATGGCCTCGGCCTCCTCGCGGGCGCGCTTCTCGGACGGCTTCTCGTAGTGGCCGCGCAGCTTCATCTCGCGGAAAATGCCTTCGCGCTGCATCTTCTTCTTCAGCGCCTTGAGGGCCTGGTCGACGTTGTTGTCCCGAACGAGAACCTGCACGTGTGTTCCTCTTCGTGCTTCGCTTCACGCATGCGTTGAATTCTGGGCCGGTGCGTAACCTCACGAGGAGGCAGGCGGCCGGTCAAGGTGGCGCAGATAGCAGAACGCGCCCCGCTTGTCCACAAGCCGCCGGCTCAGCAATGCCAACGGGCCGGCCGCGCTTGCGCGTTCGCCTCCCCGCTCGACCGATTCCGCCGCCGCGCGTTCCTGCGCGCAAACGGCTCAGCCGCCATGGACCGCGATCGCCTCGGCGACCGCCGCCTTGGTGCGGAAGCCGAGCGCGTACTGGTATTCGGGCGAGTTGTAGGCCGCGAGCGCGGTCGTGTAGTCGGGGAAGGCGAGGACCACGTTGCGCGAGCGCGCGATGCCGTGCACCGCCTCGTAGCGCCCGCCGCGCACCAGGAACCAGCCCTTGTACTTCTCGACCGCGATGGCGTCGGCGGCGACGTAGGACTTGTAGGTTTCCGGGTCGTGCACATCGATGCGCATCACCCAGTAGCCCGGATCCGGTCCTTCGGGCGGGCCGGAGATGACGCGGGCGGCCGGCTGCACGCCCTCATAGCCCTCGACGATCACATGGTCGCCCTCGGAAGCGGCGAGGCGATGGGTATAGGCGGCCTGGTATTCGGGCGAGTGGAAGCAGGCGAGCGCGGTCTCGTAGTCCTTGAACTCGACCACGACGTTGCGCGAGCGCGACGCGCCTTCCAGCGCCTCGAACTTGCCGCCGCGCACCAGGAAGCGCCCGCCAAAGGCCGCGATGGCGGCGGTGGCGCCCTGGATATAGGGCTTGTAGCCCTCGGCGTCGTTCACATCGAGGCGGCTGATCCAGTAGCCCTTGGCCATCGTCGTGTTCCTCTGTTTGGCGCTCAGGCGCTCGGCACCTGAGCGGAAAGGGCCCGGGCGACCTCGGCCTGCACCGCCCTTGCCGCGGCGGCGGGATCGGGCGAGGCGAGGATCGGCCGGCCGACCACCAGATGGTCGGCGCCGGCGCGGATCGCCGCGAAGGGCGTGGCGACGCGCTTCTGGTCGCCGGTGGCGGCGCCGTCCGGGCGCACGCCGGGGGTGACGATGGCGCCCTTCGCGCCGAGCAGGCCGCGCACCTTGGCCGCGTCGGTGGGGGCGCAGACGATGCCGTCGACGCCGATCTCGCGCGCCTGCGCCACTCGCGCCGCCACGGTCGAGGCGACGTCGGCGCGGTAGCCGGCCTCGTCGAGGTCGGCATCGTCATAGGAGGTCAGCACGGTGACGGCGAGGATGCGCAACGGGCTCGCGCCCTTGCCTTCCATCGCCGCGCGCATGGTCTGCGGATAGGCGTGGACGGTGGCGAAGCTGGCGCCCAGCGCCGCGAGGCTGGCGACGCCGCGCGCCACCGTGTTGCCGATGTCGTGCAGCTTGAAGTCGATGAACACCTTCTTGCCCTCGGCGATCAGCTCGCGGGCGAAGCCGAGGCCACCGGCGAAGCCGAGCTCATAGCCGATCTTGTAGAAGGTCGCGGTATCGCCGAGGCGGGAGACGATGCTCTCGGCTGCGCCCACCGACGGCAGGTCGAGCGCGACGATGAGCCGGTCTCGCGGGTCGGGGATGGGCGCGCTCATGAAGCTCTCCGCGGCTTCAGAGCCCCTTCCGTCCGGATGGAACCATCGGAACGACAAGAAAGTGCTCTGGATCGAACAAGCTAGGGCATTTCTCTTCGAAATGCCCTAGGCGCGCAGACCTGCCCTGAGCGCCGCTTGCTCGATAAGCGTAGACATCACCGCGCGCAACCTCTCAAGCGCGCGCTCGTCCTTGAAGTCGCCGTCCTCGGTGAAGGCGTTGGCGGCGCCGGCCACCATCACCTGCTCGGCGAGCACCAGCACGTTGAGGCCCAGCGCCAGCGTCTGGCGCAACATCATCGAGGCGCGGTAGCCGCCGAGACCGCCCGGCGAGGTCGAGCCGATGGCGTAGACCGGGCCCTTGAAGGCGTCGCCCTCGCCACCGCGCACGCGGCTCGCCCAGTCGATGGCGTTCTTCAGCAGCGGCGGGAAGCCGGCATTGTATTCGGGGGTGGCGATGAACACGCCGTCGGCGCTGGCGAGCTGGTCGCGCAGCTGTCGCGCCGGCTCGGGCACGCCGGATTCGGCCTCCAAGTCGGCGTCGTAGATCGGCAGCGGATAGTCGGCGAGCGAGAGCAGCACCGGCTCGCATTCCATCAGCGCGAGCTCGCGCGCCGCCAGCGCGGCGAGGCGCGCCGAATAGGAGCCGGTGCGGATGGAACCGGCAAAGACGACGATACGCGGGGCGCGCATGGGAGCTCCCTCTCGCTTCAGGATCGGAAAGGGCGGCGGGCCGGCGTTCAGGCCCGGGCCGCGTCCAGTTCGGCCGGCGCCTGCGCCTCGTTGGAACGATAGACCCAAACGCGGGCGGGCGGGAGATTGGCCCAGATGCGCTGGCTCACATGCGCGTCGAAGCGCTCCGGCACCAGCGGCACCGGCGAGACCACCGCATAGGTGAACTGGATGAAGGGCGCGCGCGGGCGCGACAGGCCGAAGGCCTGGTCGAGCAGGCTGTAGCGCTGCGGCGCCGGGCGGGTGAACAGCGGCAGGCTGGAGACCGTGGCGACGGCCGGCTTGTCGAGCCGCGCGTCGAGGGTCGCCGCCATGTTGTAGGCGTCGCCCTGGATCACCGTGGCGCCGGGAAAGCGCATGCGCAGCAGGGTGCAGAATTCGGGATTGTACTCGATCAGCACCAGGCGCTCCGGCGCGATGCCGCGGGCGACCAGCGCCGAAGTGACCGGGCCGGTGCCGGGGCCGAGCTCGATGACCGGGCCGTCGTCGTTCGGATCGACATAATTCGCCATGGTGCGGGCAAGCGCCCGGCCAGACGGCGACACCGCGCCGGTGACCAGCGGATTCTGCAGCCAGGACTGAAGGAAGCGGACTTCGTCGGGACGGCCCTTCGCGGCCGGGCGGGTCTTCGCCGTCGATAAAGCGGAACGATGCGGCATGCGACTTGGATTCCGGTCAGCCGTTGGGGGAAGGCGCGGTCATGCTTGGATGGATAGCACGAAAGTAGCAGAGCCCGACATTAGAGAGGTTAGCTGTCGATGTTAAGGCCCTGCCATGACGTGGTGATAACGCTTCCACCTTCAGTCTGCGTCGCCGGCGAAGAAATCCTTCACCTTGGCGAAGAAGCCGCTCGCCTCGGGATGGGTGTCCTTCGAGCATTCGGTCTCGAACTCGGCCAGCAATTCACGCTGACGTCGCGTCAGGTTCTGCGGCGTCTCGACGACGACCTGCACATACATGTCGCCGCGGTTGCGCGTGCGCAGCACCGGCATGCCCTTGCCGCCGAGACGGAAGCGCTTGCCCGACTGCGTGCCTTCCGGGACCTTCACCTTGGTGGTCTCGCCGTCGATGGTCGGCACCTCGAAGGAGCCGCCGAGCGAGGCAGTGACCATGGAGATCGGCGCGCGGCAGAACAGGTCGGCGCCGTCGCGCTGGAAGAAGTCGTGCGGCGCCAGCGACAGGAAGATGTAGAGGTCGCCCGGCGGCCCGCCGCGCACGCCCGCCTCGCCCTCATTGCCGAGCCGGATACGCGTGCCGTCCTCGACGCCGGCGGGGATCGCCACCTGCAGCGTGCGCTCCTTGGTGGTGCGCCCGGCGCCGGCGCAGGCCGGGCAGGGATCCTCGATCACCTGGCCGCGGCCCTGGCAGGTCGGGCAGGTGCGCTCCAGCGTGAAGAAGCCCTGCGCCTGGCGGATGCGCCCGCTTCCCGAGCAGGTGCGGCAGGTGGTGGGCTGGGTGCCGGGCTTGGCGCCGGTGCCCGTGCAGGCCTCGCAGGTGATGGAGGTCGGTAGCCGGATGGTGGCGTCCTTGCCGGAGAAGGCCTCCTCCAGCGTGATTTCCATGTTGTAGCGCAGGTCCGCCCCGCGCTCGCGTCCGCCACGGCCGCCGCCACCGCCGCCGCGGCGCCCGCCGCCCATGCCGAACAGGTCGTCGAAGATGTCGGAGAAGGTGGAGGCGAAGTCGGCGCCGAAGCCGGGTCCGCCGGGCCCACCCATGCCGCCATCGAAGGCAGCGTGGCCGAAGCGGTCATAGGCGGCGCGCTTCTGCGGGTCTTTGAGGACCTCATAGGCCTCGCTGACCTCCTTGAAGCGGACCTCCGCATCGGCATTGCCGGGATTGCGGTCGGGATGCCACTTCATGGCGAGCTTGCGGTACGAGCTCTTCAGCTCGCCATCTTCGCAGCTCTTGGTGACCTCGAGGATCTCGTAATAGTCGCGCTTGGACATGGGTCGATGGGCCGTCGCATCCATTGCCGCCGGCCGGCATCAGGCCGGAGGGCGGTCAAGGCCGGCATGCAGGAAGCTTGCCGGGCAGGAAATCATGCCGGCAAACGCCCTGCGCGAGCCGCGCCTCCAGAAAAATCCGCCGCCGGAACGGGTCCCGGCGGCGGCATGATGCATCAGCCGGTCAGGCCGACTTCTTCTTGTCGTCGTCGACCTCGGTGAACTCCGCGTCGACCACATCGTCCTTCGGCGCGTCGCCGCCGGCGTCGTCACCGCCCTGCTGGGCGGCGTACATGGCTTCGCCGAGCTTGAGCGAGGCCTGCGCCAGCGCGTTGGTCTTGGCGCTGATCGCCTCGGCGTCGTCACCTTCCAGCGCGCTCTTGAGCTCGGCGATCGCGGTCTCGATCGCGCCCTTCTCGGTCGCGCCGACCTTGTCGCCATGCTCGGCGAGCGCCTTCTCGGTCGAATGCACCAGCGCCTCGGCGTGGTTCTTCGCCTCGACGACGGCACGGCGCTTCTTGTCTTCCTCGGCGTGCGCCTCGGCGTCCTTCACCATCTTGTCGATGTCGGAATCCGAAAGGCCGCCGGAGGCCTGGATGCGGATCTGCTGCTCCTTGCCGGTGCCCTTGTCCTTCGCCGACACGTTGACGAGGCCGTTGGCATCGATGTCGAAGGCGACTTCGATCTGCGGCACGCCGCGCGGCGCCGGCGGGATGCCGACGAGGTCGAACTGGCCGAGCATCTTGTTGTCCGCGGCCATCTCGCGCTCGCCCTGGAAGACGCGAATGGTGACCGCGGTCTGCCCGTCCTCGGCGGTGGAGAAGGTCTGGCTCTTCTTGGTCGGGATGGTCGTGTTGCGGTCGATCAGGCGCGTGAACACGCCGCCCAGCGTCTCGATGCCGAGCGAGAGCGGGGTCACGTCGAGCAGCAGCACGTCCTTCACGTCGCCCTGCAGCACGCCCGCCTGGATGGCGGCGCCGATGGCGACGACCTCATCCGGGTTGACGCCCTTGTGGGGCTCCTTGCCGAAGAACTGCTTCACCACTTCCTGCACCTTCGGCATGCGGGTCATGCCGCCGACGAGGACGACCTCGTCGATCTGCCCGGCCGAGAGGCCCGCATCCTTGAGCGCCTTGCGGCAGGGCTCGACGGTGCGCTGGATCAGGTCGTCCACCAGCGCCTCGAACTTGGCGCGGGTGAGCTTCATGGTCAGGTGCTTCGGACCGCTAGCATCCGCCGTGATGAAGGGCAGGTTGATCTCGGTCTGGGTCGCGGAGGACAGCTCGATCTTGGCCTTCTCGGACGCTTCCTTCAGGCGCTGAAGCGCGAGCTTGTCGTTGCGCAGGTCGATGCCCTGCTCCTTCTTGAACTCGTCCGCCAGGTAGTTCACCAGGCGCATGTCGAAGTCTTCGCCACCCAGGAAGGTGTCGCCATTGGTGGACTTCACCTCGAACACGCCGTCGCCGATCTCCAGCACCGACACGTCGAAGGTGCCGCCGCCGAGGTCGTAGACCGCGATGGTGCCGGCCGACTTCTTGTCGAGGCCGTAGGCGAGCGCGGCCGCGGTGGGCTCGTTGATGATGCGCAGCACTTCGAGGCCGGCGATGCGGCCGGCGTCCTTGGTGGCCTGGCGCTGGGCGTCGTTGAAATAGGCCGGGACGGTGATGACCGCCTGCGTCACCTTCGAGCCGAGATACGACTCCGCGGTCTCCTTCATCTTCTGCAGCGTGAAGGCGGAGATCTGCGAGGGCGAATACTTCTTGCCGTCCGCCTCGACCCAGGCGTCGCCATTGTCGGCGCGCACGATCTGGTAGGGGACGAGCTTCTTGTCCTTCTCGACCATCGGGTCGTCGTAGCGGCGGCCGATCAGGCGCTTCACCGCGAAGAAGGTGCGCTCGGGGTTGGTCACCGCCTGCCGCTTGGCCGGCTGGCCGACGAGGCGCTCGCCATCCTCGGTGAAGGCGACGATGGACGGCGTGGTCCGCGCGCCTTCCGCATTCTCGATCACCTTCGGCGAGGTGCCTTCCATGACGGCGACGCAGCTATTGGTCGTGCCGAGATCGATGCCGATGACTTTAGACATATTGTTTCTCCTTCCGGCAGGCCGGCCGGGCCTTCGTGAAGCACCCGGAGAAGAACGGACAGGTTTGCGCCCCGCCGTCCCCCCGGACCGGCCCCCAAACAATAGGGCACGGCGCTCTGCGCGCCGTTCGAGGCCGATATAGGGGGCGCCGGTTTCCGCCGCAAGAAGCTGCATGCGCTTAAAGACGGCAGCTTCGGCGGGCGCGGGCGGAAGTGCGTCAGGACGCCGCCGCGAAGCCCGGCAGGAAGCGGGCGGCGAGGGCCTGCAGCACCGGGACCTGATCCTTCAGCTCGCGCCAGTGGACGGGGTTCAGCTCCAGCACCGCGATGGCGCCCGGCGCGGGACGCACCGCCTGCACCACCGCGTCCCAGTCGATCGAGCCCCAGCCGATCGGCAGATGCAGGTCGCCCTCGCCGAACGCCACCGCCTCGGCGGGATGATAGGTCCATATGTCGGTCGGGCGCCCCTCATTGGGTCGGCCGAAGGAATCGTGCAGGTGGAAATGCGCGACATGCCGCGCCAGCGCCGCCATCTCGGCGATCGGATCGAGCCGGGCGTCGGTGCAGCGTATATAGGCGTGGCTGACGTCGAGCGTCGCCTTCACCGAGGGGTGGTCGATGGCGTCGAGTTCGCCGGCGAGCTTGGACGGGGTCGCCGTCTCGCGGGTGTGCGGGAAGCGGAAGATGTTCTCGACGCACAGCGTCACGCCGCGCGCGGCCGCCAGTTCCCCGGCGCGGGCGAGCGCGTCGCGCTGGCGCGAATAGGCGACCTCGATGTCGTCGGCGGCGTCGCGCACGAAGCCGGTATGGACGACGAGGTGCTGCGCGCCGATGGCCGAGGCGATCTCGATGTTCGCCGCCAGCACCTTCTCGTGGCGCGGCAGGCGCTCGGGCAGGTCCATCAGGTTGATGGCGAGCGTGCCGTGCACCGTGTAGCCGAGCTCGCGGCCGGCCAGCGCCCGCTTGAGGTCGTTCACCCGGTCGGAGAGCACGCGGCCGTCGACGATCAGATGCCACGCATAGACCGGCAGCTCCACCACATCGACCCCCAGCGCCTCGGCCTCGTCGAGCCCGGGGCCGACATCGTCGAATTCAGGGCTGCCTTCCTTTATGGAATAGCCGGAAGCGCGGACGGGGGAGGTCGGGATGTGCAGCTGCATCGTGTGGATCTTCCCTTGGGTAAGAGATATCGAACGGCAGGAGTGCCCTCGAAATAGCCTCGGCGCGCGACGGTAAAATATGCCGCCGCTTTTACGCCCCCTATATGGCACGCGCGTTACAGATCGACCGAATCGTCAATGACCACGGGCGTTTAGCCCGGCTTTTCGCACTCACATGCGGGGCGTGATCCAGCCCGCAACCGCCCCGCCCGAATCGCGCACGATGGCGATGCGGCCCACATCCGGCACTTCGAAGGGCGCGCGCAGCACCGTGCCGCCCTTCGCCTCGACGGCGGCGATGCGGGCGTCGACATCGTCCACCGCCACATAGGCGAGCCAGTCGTCCGGCACGCACTCGAACTGCGCGCCGGCCAGCATGAAGATGCCGCCCACGCGCGTCTCGCCCATCATGATGATGCAGTAATCGTCATGGCCCTCGACGGGCATGGTCTCGAAGCGCCAGCCCAGCGTCGCGGCATAGAAGGCCTTGGCCGCCGCGAGGTCATGCGTGTTGAGCTCGTTCCACACGAAGACGCCGTGCGCGGGCGCGTTTTCCATGGCGTGGCTCCCCAGCCCCGTTAACGAGGCGTATACGATAGCGCAAAAATCCTCGTCCGTGGCGGTGCTCCGTGGACGCACACCCTGCCATGTTGAAGCCGCTATGGCTTGCGATGTCGTGTGAACCCTTCTAGACCGATCTTCAGGCGCGCCCGGCGGCGGCCGCGAATTCTCCCGGAAAATGCAGCTTTATCATCACCCCTTCTGCGCCCATTCGCGTCTCGTCCGTCTCGCCCTCGGCGAGATGGGGATCGAGCCCGAGCTGATCGAGGAGCGGGTGTGGGAGCGTCGGCCCGATTTCCTGATGCTGGATCCGGCAGGCAGCACCCCGGTGCTGGTGGAGGATGACGGCTTCGTGGTGCCGGGGATCGACCCGATCACCGAATATCTCGACGAGACCCGCGGGCCGAAGCTCGGCGACCGCCGCCTGCTGCCGGTCGACATCGGCGCGCGCGTCGAGGTGCGCCGGCTCTCCGCCTGGTTCAACCACAAGTTCTTCGCCGAGGTCTCCGAGCCGCTGGTGCGTGAGAAGGTCTACAAGCGCTACATGCCGCGCGAGCTCGGCGGCGGCCCGCCGGACATGGCGGTGATCCGCGCGGCGCGCGCCAATATCCGCTATCATCTGCACTATATCGGCTGGCTGCTGAAGGCGCGGAACTGGCTCGCCGGCGACCGGCTAAGCTATGCCGATCTCGCCGCGGCGGCCCATATATCCAGCGTCGACTATCTGGGCGACGTGCCGTGGGACGAGGACGAGGGAGCGAAGATCTGGTACGCGCGCATCAAGTCGCGTCCGGCTTTCCGGCCGCTGCTCGCCCTGACGGTGGCGGGCATGCCGCCGGCGCCGTGCTACGCGGACCTCGATTTCTGACGCCGGAGGCCGCCAAGGCCCATCTCTTCGCGCTCGCCCGCGAGGAAGGCTTCGACGCCATGGGCATCGCCTCGGCCGATGCCATTCCCCATGCCGCCCCGCGCCTCAACCAGTGGATCGCCGACGGCGCGCATGGCGACATGGACTGGATGCCCGAGACCGCCGCGCGGCGGTCGTCGCCCGGCAATATGTGGCCGGAAGTGCGTTCCGTCCTGATGCTCGGCCTCAACTATGGCCCGGACGAGGACCCGCGCGCGGCGCTGGCGGACGCGACCCGCGGCGCCATCTCGGTCTATGCCCGCGGCGACGACTATCACGAGCTGATCAAGGGCAAGCTCAAGCGCATCGCCTCGCGCTTCGTGCCGCGCGTCGGCGGGCCTGACGCGGTGCAGGTCAAGGTGTTCGTCGACACCGCCCCCCTGATGGAGAAGCCGCTGGCGGAGGCCGCCGGACTCGGCTGGCAGGGCCGGCACACCAATCTCGTCTCGCGCGAGAAGGGCTCCTGGCTGCTGCTGGGCGCCGTCGCCACCGACCTCGCGCTGCCGCCGGATGCGCCGGAACGGGACAATTGCGGCAGCTGCCGCGCCTGCCTCGACGCCTGCCCGACCAATGCTTTTCCCGCCGCCTACCGCATCGATGCGCGGCGCTGCATCTCGTACCTGACCATCGAGCATAAGGGGCCGATCCCCGTCGAGCTGCGCCCGCTCATGGGCAACCGCATCTATGGCTGCGACGACTGCCTCGCCGCCTGCCCGTGGAACAAGTTCGCGCAAGTCGGCCGCGAGGCGCGGCTCGCCGCCCGCGACGAGAACCGCGCGCCGGCGCTGGCTGAGCTCGCTCGGCTGGACGACGCGGCCTTCCGCGCCCGTTTCTCCAAGAGCCCGATCAAGCGCACCGGGCGCGTGCGCTTCCTGCGCAACGTCCTGATCGCCATCGGCAATTCCGGCGATCCGGCACTCGTTCCGGAGGCGGAACGGCTTCTCACCGACGATCACCCGCTGCTGCGCGGCGCGGCGGTGTGGGCACTCGCGCGCCTGCTCGACCCCGCCGATTTCGCCCGTCTTCGCGACGCCCATGCCGGCGAGAGCGACCCGGAGGTGCGCGCGGAATGGCGGCTCGCCAGGGCGTCCGAAGCCGCATGAAAACGCTGCTCTGCCTTGGCCTCGGTTATTGCGGCCAGCGCTTCGTCGCGCTGCATGGCGGCCTGTTCGCCCGCCGCCTCGCCACCAGCCGCTACGGCACGGCCCGCGAGGGCGTCGAGACGCTCCGCTTCGACGGCACGGCCTCGCCCGAGCTGCTCGACGCCGCCCGCACGGCGGATGTCGTGCTCGCCACCGCCGCGCCGGGCGAGGAGGGCGACCCCTTCCTCAGGTCCCTCGCCGAGGCGCTCGCCGGGGGCAGGGGGCCGCTCATCTATCTCTCCACCATCGGCGTCTATGGCGATACCGGCGGCGCCTGGATCGACGAGGACGCCCCGCCCAGCGCCGTATCCGCTCGCGCAAGACGCCGCGTCGCGGCGGAGGCGCAATGGCGCGCGCTCGGCGAACGGGCGGGCCGCCCGGTGGCGATCCTCAGGCTCGGGGGCATCTACGGGCCGGGGCGCAACGCGCTGATCGACGTCGCCGACGGCTCGGCGCGCTGCATCGAGCGTGCGGGCCAGATGTTCAACCGCATCCATGTCGACGACATCGCCGGCGCCATCCGCGCCGCAGCCGAACAGGGTTTCGACGGCATCCTCAACGTGGTGGACGACGAGCCGGCGCCCGCCTGCGCGCCGGTGCGCTTCGCCGCCGGGCTGCTCGGGGTGGAAGGGCCGGCGCCGGAGCCCTTCGAGGTGGCCTCCGCCACCATGTCGGCGATGGCGCTGTCCTTCTGGGCCGATAATCGCCGCGTGCGCAATGCGCGCCTGCATGCGCTGCTCGGCGGGAATCTGGCCTATCCGACCTATCGCGACGGGCTGACCGCGCTGCTGGGGCAGGGCGAGGCGGCGGCGCTCGATCCCCGCCGCTCCGGATCGCGCCCGCGCTGACGAAGCGGCGCCCGGCTGGTGCTGCGGCGCGGCGCGGCAAAGGAGCGCAGGAAGGAATCCACCGTGTGGGCGACGAGGCGTTCGATGCTCGCCGCGTCCGGCCGGGTTTCGTCGCCGAACATCAGCGGCATGACCAGATGCGCATGGCAGCCGATGAGGAGCTGCCAGGCCGCCAGCTCGACGTCGTCGATGACGAGCTCGCCGCGCGCGATCTTGGCCCGCAGCCAGGCGGTGAGCCGGTCGACGCCCGCCTCCTGCCCGGCCTGCAGATAGGCACGGCCGATCTCCGGCAGCTTCTCGGCGACGCCGATGACCATGCGCACCGTGCGCACATGGCCCGGCTCCAGCATCGCCCGCACATAACGGCGGCTGGTCTCGATCAGCGCCTCGCGCACATCCGCCTCGACGCTCATGTCGAAGCAGGCTTCGGCGGTGCGCTGGCATTCGCCCGTCACCAGCGCCGCGAACAGCTCCTCCTTCGAGGGGAAATAGACATAGAGCGTGCCCTTGGAGACGCCGGCGGCGCGGGCGATCTCGCCCATGCTGGCGCCGTCGAAGCCGCAAGCGAGGAAGACTTCGCGCGCGCCCCTGAGGATCTGGCATCGCTTCTCGCGGCCCTGGCCGGCGGCGGCGAGCCCGGCCGCCGCCGCGGCGCGCGGTTCGTCCGGCGCGCGTCGCTGCAGGTCCTGATGAGCGAAGTCCGGCAGGGATGCCATGATGGGGCCTGAATGGGAGCTTTGGACGCAAAAAAGCGGGTAGATTTAATACAATAATCTGGATCAAGGCGTTCGGATTGGCAATGGCGGCACGCCATCGTGACCGCGGCGACGTGATCCACCGCGGCGATTGACCGAACCGTTCGGTTTGGCTTGATCGTATCCATAGAAACAGATAATCATCTGCCTTCACCGACCGCCCGAGTCCAAGGGAACCCGCAAGCCCTTGGACATGATCGGCAGTTGGTAGAGGGAGGAGGGTTAATCCGCCCCCCAATCCTCCTCCCTCGCTTACTCTCCCCCATTTATTTGCCGTGATGCCGGGCCTCGGTCGGGCGGCTTCCGACGTCGGGATCGGGAGTCTGAGCTTGGCGGCGCTGCCTCGCCAGAGTATTGCTGCGGTGCCGGATGCTCCGGCGACCCCCGTGCGAATCCCGGCCCGCCATGCCCAGCTACCTCGCGTCACGCCCGTCCGCCTCGCGCTCCCCCGTGCCACGATCCATCGTAACGCGCGCCGCGCGGGCTGCCGCTCCCTGTCCGGGCGGCCGGACGCGCCATGGCTGAGCGTCAGGTCGTCGGCAGCCGGACCCTGCCCTTCACCGCCGAGATCGCCGCGCTCGGCGTGGTGTTCGGCGACATCGGCACAAGCCCGCTCTACGCCTTCCGGCAGGGCCTGCTGGCGGTCAACGGGCAGGGCGTCACCGATGCCGAGGTGCTGGGGCTGCTCTCGCTCATCACCTGGGCGATCATCCTGTCCGTCACCATCAAATACGTCTCGCTGGTGCTGCGGGCGGACAATGACGGCGAAGGCGGCATCCTCGCGCTGGTGACGTTGCTCGACCTGCACCGCTCGGCCACCGGGCGGCGGCTGTTCCTGCTCGTCGCCGGCCTCGTCGGCGCCTCAATGCTGATCGGCGACGGCGTGCTCACCCCCGCCATCTCGGTGCTCTCGGCCATGGAGGGCCTGGAGGTCATCGCCCCGGCGCTGGACCACTGGATCGTCGCCGCGACGGTGATCGTCATCCTGCTGGTCTTCGTCTCCCAGCGCGCCGGCACCGAGCGCATCGGCACCTTCTACGGCCCGGTGATGCTGCTGTGGTTCGTCTCGCTCGGCGCCCTCGGCGTGCACGGCATCGTCCAGGCGCCGGACGTGCTGATGGCGCTCGACCCGCGCCACGGGCTGTTGCTGCTGGCGGACCATCCGTGGCTGTCGGGCGCCATACTCGGCGCCACCTTCCTCGCCATCACCGGCGGCGAGGCGCTCTATGCCGATCTCGGCCATTTCGGCCGGCCGGTGATCACCCGGGCCTGGCTCGTGGTCGCCATGCCGGCGTTGCTGCTCAACTATTACGGCCAGGGCGCCAACGTGCTGTTGCACCGGGATTCGGTGCGCAATCCGTTCTACGACCTGTCGCCGGACGTCTTCGACGTGCCGCTGCTGATCCTCGCCACCGCCGCTACCGTGATCGCCTCGCAGGCCATCATCACCGGCGTGTTCTCGCTGGCCAAGCAGGCGATCGAGCTCGGCTACCTGCCGCCCATGCGCATCCGCTACACCAGCGAGCACAATGAGCAGCACATCTATATCGGCCGGCTGAACTGGATCATGATGGTGGCCTGCGCCGCCATCGTCGTCTCCTTCGGCTCCTCCGACCGGCTGGCCTCGGCCTATGGCATCGCGGTGGCCATGGCGATGGTGTCGACCACCATCCTGTTCGTCGCCTATGTCCGGCGCAGCTGGCACTGGCCGCTGCCGGCGCTGATCGGCCTTGCCGGCGGGCTGGCGGTGATCGACGTCTCCTTCGCCGCCGCCAACCTCACCAAGCTGCACGACGGCGGCTGGCTGCCCGTCGCCATCGCCAGCATCGTGCTGATCATCATGGTGTCCTGGCGGCGCGGCCTGGAAGGGCTCGGCATCCAGCAGCGCCGCTTCACCGAGCCGCTGGAGGACTTCGTCGCCCGCGGCCGGCCGGCCAATTGCGCGGTCAGCCCGCGCACCGCCATCTTCCTGTCGCGCGGCGGCGCGGTGACGCCGGTGGCGCTCGGGCGGCTGTCCGAGCTGCTCAACGTGCAGTTCACCAAATCCGTCGTGGTCTCGGTGTGGATCGCCTCGCGCCCGCGCGTCCCGGTGGACGAGCGCGTGCGCGTCCTCCCCCTCGACCCGACCCATATCCGCGTCGACCTGCGCTTCGGCTACATGCAGCAGATCGACGTGCCGGCGGTGCTCGGCCCGGCGCTCTACGCGCAGGGGGTGGATCCCGACGAGGCGGTCTACGTCATCGGCCATGAGCGGGTGATGCCGCCCGACGACATACGCGGCGTGCGCGACGTGCTCGCCCATGTCTTCGCCTTCCTCGCCCGCAACGCCGAGCGCTCGGTCGACCGCTTCGGCCTGCCGCGCCCGCGCACCATCGAGATCGGCTACCCGGTGCGGCTCTGACGCCGCCCGCGGACTTCACGCTGCCGCGAGCGGGCTCGTCCCGCCTTGGCCTCGCCGCCATCTGGGGGCAGTTGGCGGGGCATCCCGCCGGCCTCGCCGCCTTGCGCGAGGCGCGGCGGCGCGCTTGCTCGGATTTTGTTCCGAAAGCCGTTCAGGTCTGCTAGGGCTGCGCACGGTCGACAAAGAACCAGAGGGGGAAAGGCACGCGATGAAAGGGCTGAAGCTGCTTCCCGGCTGGCTGCGCGAGCGGCTCAGCTGGCACACGCTCGGTCTCGTCGCGAGCCTCGTCATCATCGGCGTGGCGGTCGTCGTCCTCTACGAGATGCTGCGCAACATCCATCCGGGCGAGGTGTTCGACGCCATCTCCGGCACCGACCCGTGGCGCATCGCGCTCGCCGCGCTCTTCGTCGCCGGCGCCTATTTCACCCTGACCTTCTACGACTGGTTCGCCCTGCGCACCATCGGCCACGGCCATGTGCCCTACCGGGTGGCGGCGCTCGCCTCCTTCACCTCCTACGCCATCGGCCACAATGTCGGCTTCTCCGCCTTCACCGGCGGCACGGTGCGCTACCGCATCTATTCGGCGCACGGGCTCGGCGCCATCGACGTCGCCAAGCTGTGCTTCATCACCGGGCTGACCTTCTGGCTCGGCAACATCGCCATCCTCGGCCTCGGCATCTCGGTGGAGCCCTGGGCGGCGAGCGCGGTCGACCAGTTGCCGCCCTGGGTCAACCGGCTGATCGGCCTCGGCCTCCTGGCGGCGCTTGCCGCCTATGTGGTGTGGGTGGGCCTCAAGCCGCGGCGCATCGGCGTGGGCGAGGGGCACTGGACGGTGACGCTGCCCGGCTCGAAGCTGACGCTGCTGCAGATCGTCATCGGCATCATCGACCTGTCGTTCTGCGCCGCCGCCATGTACGTGCTGATGCCTGAGGTGCCGTTCATCGACCCGATCGCGCTCGGCGTGGTGTTCATCTCGGCGACGCTGCTCGGCTTCGCCAGCCACGCGCCGGGCGGGCTCGGCGTGTTCGACGCGGCGATGCTGGTGGCGCTGCCGCAGTTCGAGAAGGAGCCGCTGCTCGGTGCGCTGCTGCTGCTGCGCCTGCTCTATTATGTGACGCCCTTCATCCTGGCGCTGGTCATCATGGGCACGCGCGAGCTCGTCATCAGCCGCCGCCAGCGCGCCGTGCCGACCTCGCACGCCTCGCCCGAGCCGCTGGCGGCGCTGCCGGTGCTGGAGCCGGAAGGCATCGAGGCGCCCGCCGAGAGCCCGGAACGCCGCCGCGCGGCGGGCTAGCCGCCCTTCGGATTTGGAAGCCTAGCGGCCGAGATTGGGGATCAGCCCCTGCACGCCCGGCGGTATCTTCGTCACCTTCACGCCCTTGGGCAGCTCGAACAGCGCCGGGTCCTGCGGCGTGCGCTCCAGCTCCAGCACCTCGTAGACCACGACGTTCTTGCCCTCGATCGCCGTCGACGCCCTGAGCACGATCCCGTCGGAGGTGATGCAGGTCTCGATCGGCGCGTTGCCGACCGGCGGCTTCATCACCCACAGGTCGCAGGCCTCGCCCGCCACCATGTCGGTGCCGGTGCGCGTGCCCTCGCCCTCGGGGTCGACGAAGGCGAAGGTCGCCGGCAGCTCGATCTCCAGCGCGCGCTTGTCGATGCCGGGCGCGGCGATCAGCACCGTCATGCGGCCGCGGCTGAGGTCGATGAAGCTGGTCATGGTGCCGGGGATCTCGGCGCCGGTGACGTCCATGCGCATGCGGCCCTGGCTATGCGCCATGGTCATCTGCGTGCCCTGCGGGGTCTTCACGCTCGCCCGGTAGTCGACCTGCGGGCGCGGCATCGGCTCCGCGCTGGCGGCGCTCGCGGCGAGCGACATGCCGGCACTGAGCGTCAACGCGATGAGAACGCGACTGCACATCGTCCTTCGCCGTACTTCGACGTCCATCGGATGCCTTCGCCGACGCCCTTGCCCCGTGATACGCGATTCAGGCCCGTTGGCGGCCGAGGAACGCGCGGCCGTCCAGCACGATGGCCGGGTCGGGGATGCCGATCAGCCGGTCATCCCTGCCCTCATAGGGGATTTGGGCCAGAATTTGACGTATGACACCGAGTCGCGCCCTCATTTTGTCGTTGGAGAGCACGATCGTCCACGGTGCCGGTGCGTGGGTGGCGGTGATCATCGCGTCGCGCGCCGCCGATATGGCGTCCCAGCGCGCCGGCGCGGCGAGGTCCACGGGCGAGAGCTTCCAGCGCTTGAGCGGGTCCTGGTGCCGGTCGTGCAGGCGCTTGAGCTGCATCTCGCGGCCGATGTCGAGCCACACCTTGAACAGCCTTATGCCGTCGTCGACCAGCATCTTCTCGAAGGTCGGCACCTGCTCGAGGAAATGCGCCGTCTCGCCCGGCGTGCAGAAGCCCATGACCGGCTCGACCACGGCGCGGTTGTACCAGGAGCGGTCGAAGATCACGATCTCGCCCTTGCTCGGCATATGGGCGACGTAGCGCTGGAAGTACCACTGGCCGGCTTCGGTGTCGTTCGGCTTGGTGAGGGCGACCACCCGCACCGAGCGCGGGTTGAGATGCTGGATGAAGCGGTGGATGGTGCCGCCCTTGCCGGCGGCATCGCGCCCCTCGAACACGATCGCCACCCGCTCGCGCGTGCCCTTGACCCATTCCTGCAGCTTCAGGAGCTCGATCTGCAGCGCCCGCAGCTCCTTCTCGTAGGTCTTGCGCTTGGGCCGGTCGACGTAAGGGTAGCCGCCGCTGCCATAGGCGCGCCGGGCGATGACCGGCGACAGCTCCGGGCTGTCCACCGAGAAGTCCGCCAGCGCGGCGGCGAGCGCGTCGTCGCGCCCGGCTTTCGGGGACGGCCCCGCCTTGGCGGCGGCAGGCGCGGATTTCGCAGCGGATTTCGCCGCCGATTTAGCGGAGGATTTGGCCGGCTTCTTCGTCATATGGAAGCCTCTCAACTGTAACATAAGGGACGGTGGTGCCGCCTTTTCCCGATTCGCGCGTTCGGACCAATAGCCTTTCGCGCGCGGCGCGCAGACAGCATATCCATTGAAGCGGCCGGCGGGAATCGCCGGCGATAGCGTTGGGCAGGAAGCGTCCGGTATGGCCCTGGGAGAGTCGAGCCAGTTGGCGGAAGACACGCTGCGCGAGCGTCTCGTCGGCGCGCGCTGGATCCTCGGCGCGGCCGCGCTCGGGCTCGGGGGTGCGGTCTGGACCGATGCGCTCGACCCGAGCGTCGCCTTCGTGATCGGCGCCCTCGTCGCCGGGGCGGCGCTGCTGCCCGCCCGCAAGCGCCCGGTGGCCGCGGCGCTGGCGCGCTTCTCCGGCGAGCCGAAGCCGGTGCGCACGGAGGAGCGCCTGCCCGCTCTGGTGCGGGCGCTGCCCGATCCGGCGCTGCTGCTCGACGCGCGCGGCACCGTGCTCGCGGCCAATCTCAGTGCCGTCGGCCTGCTCGCCAGCGTGCGGGTCGGCGATCCCGTCTCCTTCGCCATGCGCGTGCCGGAAGTGCTGGAGGCCATCCGCGCCTCCGCCGCCGACGGCGTCGCCCGCCGCATCGAATTCGCCGAGCGCGTGCCGATCGACCGCTGGCTGCGCGCCGACATCGTGCCGATCCGGCCGGGGCCCGCCCGCGACGGTGCCCCCACCGAGGCGGTGCTGCTCGGCTTCGTCGACCTCACCCCGCAGCGCCGCGTCGAGCAGATGCGGGTCGACTTCATCGCCAATGCCAGCCACGAGCTACGCACCCCGCTCGCCTCGCTCTCCGGCTTCATCGAGACGTTGCAAGGGCCGGCCCGCAACGACGCCAATGCGCGCGAGCGCTTCCTCAAGATCATGGGCGAGCAGGCGCGGCGCATGTCGCGCCTCATCGACGACCTGCTCTCGCTCTCGCGCATCGAGCTGAACGCGCATCTGCGGCCGGAGGCGGAGAT
Organism: Ancylobacter novellus DSM 506; assembly: GCF_000092925.1. NCBI lineage: Bacteria > Pseudomonadati > Pseudomonadota > Alphaproteobacteria > Hyphomicrobiales > Xanthobacteraceae > Ancylobacter > Ancylobacter novellus. The sequence goes on from NC_014217.1 coordinate 4,270,760, forward strand.
CGACCTCGTCTCCGTCATCAGCCATGTGCGCGACGCGCTCGGGCCGCTGGGGCGCGAGCGCGGGGTGGAGATCGCCTTCGAGCACCCGCAGCCGCCGGTGAACGTGCGCGGCGACCGCGACGAGCTGATCCGCGTCTTCGAGAACCTGGTCGAGAACGCGCTGAAATATGGCGGCGCCGGCGGCCGGGTGGAGATCGCCATCGCCCGCGAGGGCGGCGATGCCGTCGTGTCGGTACGCGATTACGGCCCCGGCATCGCGCCCGAGCATGTGCCGCGCCTCACCGAGCGCTTCTACCGGGTCGACACCGCCCATTCGCGCGAGCAGGGCGGCACGGGGCTGGGCCTCGCCATCGTCAAGCACATCGTCGCCCGCCACCGCGGAAAGCTGGGCATAGAAAGCGTTCCCGGCGAGGGCTCGACATTCTCGGTAAGATTGTCCGCCACTTTGCCGGCTGATCATAAAGGCAAGTGAATTCAATAGCTTGAACTGTCATCAAGGCGTCACCCAGAGGTCATAGAACCGTGGTGCCGGAGCGGTAAGAGTCCAGTGTGAAACCCATCCGCCCCTCTGGCCAATCGCGCATCCGGACCGTTTCCCGAGATGCAGGCGATCTCCCGACCTAAGGAGAAGACCCTTGAAATTTGCTCATATTCTCGGCGTTGCGGCGCTTTCGTTCGGCGCCGCCTTTTCGGGCGCTGCCTTCGCTGCCGACATCAACGGCGCCGGCGCGTCCTTCCCGGCCCCGGTCTACCAGGCCTGGGCTGCGGCCTATAAGGAGAAGACCGGCACCGGCCTGAACTATCAGTCGATCGGCTCCGGCGGCGGTCAGAACCAGATCGTCAACCGCACCGTGGATTTCGGCGCCTCCGACGCCCCGATGGACGATGCCAAGCTCGAGAAGAACAGCCTGCTGCAGTTCCCGACCGTGATCGGTTCGGTGGTGGCGATCGTCAACCTCGGCGAAGACATCCCGCTGACCCTGAACGGCGCGGTCCTGGCCGAGATGTACCAGGGCAAGATCACCAAGTGGAACGACCCGAAGATCGCGGCGCTGAACAAGGGTGCGAAGCTCCCCGACCTCGCCATCGTCCCGGTCTACCGTTCGGACTCGTCGGGCACCTCCTTCGTGTTCACCTCCTACCTCTCGTCGGCCAGCGCCGACTGGAAGTCGAACGTCGGCGCCGCCACCTCCGTGCAGTGGCCGGCGGGCGCGGGCGCCAAGGGCAATGAAGGCGTTGCCGGCACCGTGAAGAACACCAAGGGCGCGCTCGGCTACGTCGAGTTCATCTACGCCGCCGCCAACAAGCTGCACGCCACCGACCTCGTCAACAAGGCCGGCAAGGTCGTGAAGCCCGACGTCAAGACCTTCATGGCCGCCGCCAGCGCCGCCGACTGGGCGCATGCGAAGAACTTCGCCGCCTCGATGGTCGACACCGCCGGCGAGGAAGCCTGGCCGATCGTCTCCGCCACCTACATCCTGCTGCCGAAGAACCCGTCCAACGCCGCTGCGTCGGCCGAGGCCATCAAGTTCTTCAACTGGGCCTATGGCGAGGATGGCGACGCTCTCGCCGAGAAGCTGCACTACATCCCGCTGCCGAACGCGGTGGTGGAAGAGGTCAAGAAGGCCTGGGCGAGCGAAGTGAAGGCCGACGGCAAGGCCGTCTGGACCAACTGATCGCCGACGTGAAGTCCGAAGGGGCGGCCACCGGCCGCCCCTTCTCGTCCGAGATCGACGCAAGAACGTTCGACCTGTACGCTGACGAGCCGCGTTCCGCCGCCGGCGCTGCCCGTAACGGTGACGCAAAGCCGCCCCGATGGCCGACAGCGCGGCCCTGATCCCGGGGAAGCCGCCCGAAGGACATACAAATGGACGCCACTCTCAGCGGAAACCAGGCAGCGCAGGGCCTGGCCACCGTGCACAAGCCGACCGGCCGCGTCAGCGATCCCATCTTCGTCGGGCTCCTCTGGGGCTGCGGGATCTTCGTTCTCGTGCTGCTCGGCCTCATCATCGCCATGCTGTTCGAGGGCGGCCTGCCGGCCCTGCAGGAATTCGGCATCAGCTTCCTCTGGTCCACCACCTGGAACCCGGTGACGGAGAAGTTCGGCGCCGGCGTCATGGTGTTCGGCACCATCTTCAGCGCCGTCATCGCGGTCATCGTGGCGCTGCCCCTGTCCTTCGGCATCGCCTTCTTCCTGACCGAGATCGCGCCCGGCCCGCTGCGCCGGCCGATCGGCGTCGCCGTCCAGCTGCTCGCGGCCGTGCCCTCCATCATCTACGGCATGTGGGGCTTCTTCGTCGTCGTGCCGCTGATCGCCGCCTATGTGCAGCCGCCGCTGATCGAATGGCTCGGCCCGATCCCGCTGATCGGCGCGCTGTTCCAGGGCCCGCCGCTGGGCGCGGGCATGCTCACCGCCGGCCTGATCCTGGCGCTGATGATCCTGCCCTTTATCACCGCCATGTTCGTCGAGGTGCTGGAATCGGTGCCGTCGATGCTGAAGGAATCCGCCTACGGCGTGGGCGCCACCACCTACGAGGTCTACCGCAACGTCTCGGTGCCCTATGGCCGCACCGCCATGGTCGGCGCCGTCATGCTCGGCCTCGGCCGCGCACTGGGCGAGACCATGGCCGTGACCTTCGTCATCGGCAACGCCACGCGCATGTCGGCCTCGCTGTTCGCGCCGGGCGCCACCATCGCCTCCACCATCGCCAACGAGTTCCCCGAGGCCTCGATCGGCTCGCTGAAGCTGCAGGCGCTGCTCCAGCTCGGCTTCATCCTGTTCGTCATATCCTTCATCGTGCTTGCGCTCTCGCGCATGCTGGTGCGGTCCAAGGGCTGAGGGAAGTTAGAACCATGGCATCGCTCGCCCGCCGCCGCGCCACCGACTACGCCGTCAAGGCGATCTCCACCGGCTTCGCCGCGCTGTCGATCGTCTTCCTCGCCTGGATCCTGTGGACCCTGCTCTCGCGCGGCCTGCCGGCGCTCGGTCCGCACGTGTTCACCAAGATCACCGCTCCGCCCGGCGCCGGCGGTGGTCTCCTGAACGCCATTGTCGGCTCGCTGATCCAGATCGTCGTGGCGCTCATCATCGGCACGCCGGTCGGCCTGCTCTGCGGCACCTTCCTGGCCGAGAACGGGCGTGGCACGCACATCGGCAACGCGGTGCGCTTCGTCAACGACGTGCTGCTCTCCGCCCCGTCGATCCTCATTGGCCTGTTCGTCTACCAGCTTCTCGTCATTCCCTTCGGCGGCTTCTCCGGCTGGGCCGGCGCCATCGCGCTCGCCATCATCATCATCCCGGTGGTGGTGCGCACGACCGAGGACATGCTGAACCTGGTGCCGATCGGCCTGCGCGAGGCGGCCTTCGCGCTCGGCGCGCCGCAGTGGAAGGTGGTGACCTTCGTGACCTGGCGCGCCGCCCGCGCCGGCATCGTCACCGGCATCCTGCTGGCGCTCGCCCGCGCCGCCGGCGAGACCGCGCCGCTGCTGTTCACCTCGCTCGGCAATAATGGCTGGTCGATCAGCCTGGACGCGCCGATGGCCAGCCTGCCGATCGCCATCTACCAGTACGCCGCCAGCCCGTTCGAGGACTGGGTCGCGCTCGCCTGGGCGGGCGCGCTGATCATCACAGTCGGGGTGCTGACCCTGAACATCCTTTCCCGCCTCGTCCTGGCGAAGATGAAGTGAGACGGACCATGAACTTCGCACCTGAAACGTCGATCGACATCGCTTCCGCCGTCAACCGCGCCACCGCGCCGTCGGCCGATCCCAAGCTCAAGGTCGAGAAGCTCAACTTCTATTACGGCGACAACCACGCGCTGAAGAACATCAACTTCGAGATCCCCGAGAAGCGCGTCACCGCGATGATCGGGCCCTCGGGCTGCGGCAAGTCCACGCTGTTGCGCGTCTTCAACCGCATGTACCAGCTCTATCCGGGCCAGCGCGCGGAAGGGAGGATCCTGTTCGACGGCCAGGACCTGCTCGGCAAGCAGCTCGACTCCACCGTCGTGCGCTCGCGCATCGGCATGGTGTTCCAGAAGCCGACACCGTTCCCGATGTCGATCTACGACAACATCGCCTTCGGCGTGAAGCTGCACGAGAGCCTCGGCAAGGCGGCGATGGACGAGCGCGTCGAGTGGTGCCTGCGCAAGGCCGCCATCTGGGAAGAGACCAAGGACCGCCTGCACACCTCGGCGCTCGGCATGTCCGGCGGCCAGCAGCAGCGCCTGTGCATCGCCCGCACCATCGCGGTGCGCCCGGAAGTGATCCTGCTCGACGAGCCGACCTCGGCGCTCGACCCGATCTCGACCTCGAAGATCGAGGACCTGATCGACGAGCTGAAGCAGGAATTCACCATCGTCATCGTGACCCACAACATGCAGCAAGCGGCCCGCTGCGCCGACATCACCTCCTTCTTCTATCTCGGGGAGCTGATCGAGGCGGGTCCCTCCAACGAGATCTTCACCAATCCCCGCGAAGCCCGCACCCGCGACTACATCACCGGCCGCTTCGGCTGAGCCGGCGACGAGAGAGGCCAGACCCATGACCGAACATATCGTCTCGTCGTTCGACACCGACCTCAAGGAAATCGGCCGCCGCGTGGTCGAGATGGGCGGGCAGTCCGAGCGTCTCGTCGCCGACTCCGTCCAGGCGCTGGTCAAGCGCGACGCCGAGCTGGCCCAGAAGGTGATCGTGCTCGACGGCCCGATCGACCTGCTGCAGCGGGAGATCGAGGAGAAGGCGGTGCTCACCATCGCCCGCCGCCAGCCGCTCGCCGGCGACCTGCGCGAGATCGTCGCCGCCATGCGCATCGCCAACGACCTCGAGCGCATCGGCGACCTCGCCAAGAACACCGCCAAGCGCGTGCTGGCGCTGACCGGCGAGTTCCACCCGCAGAAGCTGGTGCGCGGCGTCGAGCACATGTCGGGCATCGTGCTCGAGCAGCTGAAGATGGTACTGGATTCCTATGCCAGCCGCGACGAGGCCAAGGCGCTGGAAGTCTGGCAGCGCGACGGCGAGGTCGACGTGCTCTACACCTCGCTGTTCCGCGAGCTCCTCACCTACATGATGGAGGACCCGCGCAACATCTCGCTGTGCACGCATCTCCTGTTCTGCGCCAAGAACATCGAGCGCATCGGCGACCATGCCACCAACATCGCCGAGACCGTGCACTATCTCGTCACCGGGCAGCTCCTCACCGAGGAACGGCCCAAGCAGGACACCAGCAGCCTGACCAGCGTGGCGTTCCTGGCCTGAGCCGCGAACGAGCGGGAACGCGACGATGCCGACCAACATTCTGATCGTGGAGGATGAGGAGCCCCTCACCCTCCTCCTGCGCTACAACCTCGAATCCGAAGGCTATGCGGTCGACAGCGTCGGCCGCGGCGACGAGGCGGAGACCCGGCTGCGCGAGAGCGTGCCGGACCTCCTGATCCTCGACTGGATGCTGCCCGGCCTCTCCGGCATCGAATTGTGCCGGCGGCTGCGGGCCCGGCCCGAGACCGAGCGCATGCCGATCCTCATGCTCACCGCCCGCGGCGAGGAGACCGAGCGCGTGCGCGGCCTCGCCACCGGCGCCGACGACTATGTGGTGAAGCCCTTCTCGGTGCCCGAACTGGTGGCGCGGGTGCGCGCGCTGCTGCGCCGGGCCAAGCCCGAGCACATCTCGACGCTGCTGCGCGCCGGCGACATCGAGCTCGACCGCGAGACCAAGCGGGTGCACCGCGCCGGGCGCGAACTGCATCTCGGGCCGACCGAATTCCGGCTCTTGGAATTCCTCATGCAGTCGCCGGGCCGGGTCTATTCGCGCGAGCAACTGCTCGACGGCGTGTGGGGCCAGGACGTCTATATCGACGAGCGCACGGTCGACGTGCATGTCGGCCGCCTGCGCAAGGCGCTCAACCGCCCGCGCCAGCCCGACCCGATCCGCACCGTGCGCGGCTCCGGCTACTCGTTCAACGAGATGTTCGCCCGCGCGCATTGAGGGGCGCTCCGCCCTCCCTGCGACAGTGTATGGGCCGCCATACCCTAGCGCGCCGTCATGCCCGGCCTTGTGCCGGGCATCCACGCCTTGGGACCGGGTGCAGGCGGAAAGACGTGGATGGCCGGATCAAGTCCGGCCATGACGTCGCGTTGGCGAAGCCGCCTCCGGCCGGGATGACGACTAACCCCACCCTCATCCCCGGGCTTGACCCGGGGATGAGGGAAAGTGGAAGGGTTCGGCGCAGGATCAGCCCGCCGCCGCCACCCCGCCCCCGTTCTCCCGATATTGCTGCTCGATCTCCAGCAGCCGCTGCTTGCGCCAGAGGCCGCCGCCATAGCCGGTGAGCGCGCCGTCGGCGCCGATGACGCGGTGGCAGGGGATGATCAGGGCGAGCTGGTTGGCGCCGTTGGCCCGCGCCACCGCCCTGACCGCCGAGGGCTGGCCGATGCGCCGGGCGATCTCGCCATAGGAGCGGGTGTCGCCCGCCGGTATCTGCTGCAATTCGGCCCAGACCGCGCGGGTGAAGGCGCTGCCGTCGAGCGCCAGCGGCGTGCGGAACTGAGCTGATTTGCCGGCAAAGAAATCCGCCAGCTCGGCGCGTATCTGCTCGGTCGGGGCGTAGCTGCCGATGCCGAGATCGCCCTTGGCGCGCGCCCGCAGCCGCGCGACCTCGGTGGGCAACGCCTTGCGCTCGACGAATTCCAGCAGATGCAGATGCGAGGCACTGCTGATCGCGATCATGTCGCCGAGCGGCGTGCCGATCCAGTCCGCCAGCAGCATGCCCTTGGTGGAAAGCTCGCCCGGCGCGCAGCCGATCACCCGCGCGAAGGCCGCCCGGAAGGCGCTTGCCGACTGGAATCCGGCATCCTGCTGCGCGGCGATCACCGTGCCGCCCTCCGACAGCGTCTCGAAGCCTTCGCGCAGCCGCCGGTGCCGCGCCATCTCCAGGAAGGTCATGCCGTATTGTCGCTTGAAGGCGCGGCGCACGGTGGAGAGGTCGAGCCCCATGCGGGCGATGTCGTCCTCGCCCCAGCGATAATGCGGGCGGGCATCGAGCGCCGCCAGCAGCCGGCCGATCGTCGGGTCGGCGCTGGCCGCCGGCTGCAAGGGATGGCAGCGCTTGCAGGGCCGGAAGCCCGCCTCGATGCAGGCGCCGATGGTGGCGTGGAAGGTGCAGTTCGCGGCGAGCGGTTTCCTCGCCGGGCAGGTCAGCCGGCAGAACACGCCGGTCGAGGCGACGCAGACATAGGCGCGCCCCTCATAGGCCTCGTCGCGGTCGAGCAGGGCCTGGTAGAGCGTGGAGTGATCGGGCAGGTCGAAGAACATGCCCGGAAACTATCACGCCCACCCGGCGCCGCCGCCGCAAATCGGGCGGTTATTGTTTTGCGCGGGACGGCTATCGGCGTTCGGAGGCCCGCCCACAAAGCACCCTCATCCTGAGGTGCGAGCGCAAGCGAGCCTCGAAGGATGCTCGCTATCGCGCACCCGGACGAGCATCCTTCGAGGCCCCGCCAAGAGGCGGGGCACCTCAGGATGAGGTTGTCCGTGTTGGAAGGCTATCGCGCCAGCCGTCTCAGCTGCGGGTGATCGACAGGCCGCCATCGACCAGATGCGCGGTGCCCGACACGAAGGACGCGTCGTCCGAGGCGAGATAGAGCACGGAGCGCGCGATCTCCTCCGGCGCGCCGACGCGCTTCAGCGCGTGCATGCCGGCGAGAGTGGCCTGGCTCGCCGCGTCGGGGCTGCGCTCGCGGAACATCGGCGTGTCGATGGCGCCCGGCAGCACCGCGTTCACCCGCACGCCCTGCGGCCCGTATTCGGCAGCGAGCGCCTGCGTCAGCCCGATCAGCCCGGACTTGGAGGCGGCATAGGCGGCCGTGCCGGGGAAGGCGAGCGTGTAGCCGACGAAGGTCGAGGTGAAGATCACCGAGCCGCCGCCATCCTTAAGCATCTGCGCGATCTGCTGCTGGGCGCCGAAGAAGGCGCCGGTCAAGTTGATCGCCAGCGCCTCGTTCCAGCCCTCGGCGGAGACGCCGGTGCTGTCGCCGCCCTCGCCGAGAATGCCGGCATTGTTGAAGGCGACGTCGAGCCGACCGTAGCGCTCGACCGCCAGCGCCACCAGCGCCTGCGCATAGTCCTTCGAGCGCACGTCGCCGGCGAGAGCCACCGCCTCGCCGCCGGCGGAGGCGATCTCGGCGACCAGGGCGTCGAGCTCATCCTTGCGGCGCGCGCCCACCACGACCTTCGCGCCCTCGGCGGCGAAGAGCAGCGCCGTGGCGCGGCCGATGCCGGAGCTGGCGCCGGTGACGATGGCGACTTTTTCCTTGAGGCGGGGCATGAGACTTCTCCGTGATGTCCGTTCCAGCGGCTGCCGGACGATCCGGGGCCGGCCTGTTTCGTCAGGGAGTATGGTGCGGGTCCGGCGTTCGGATTAGTCTGTCAATGATGGATTTCGCGTACGGAAAACCCGAACGATGAAACTGGACGGCATCGCGGTCTTCGTCGCCGTCGCCGAGGCCGGCTCGATCAGCGAGGCCGCCCGCCGGCTGCGGATCGCGAAATCCGTGGCGAGCGACCGGCTCGTCGAGCTGGAGCGCAGCCTGGGCGCCACCCTCGTCCACCGCTCGACCCGCAAGCTGTCGCTCACCGAGGACGGCGTGGCCTTCCTGGAGCGCGCCTCGGCGGCGCTGCGCGAGCTCGATGCCGCCGCTGCCGATCTCGCCGAACGGCGCGGCACGCTGGCCGGGCCACTGCGGCTCTCCGCGCCGGTGAGCTTCACCCGGCTGCATCTGGGGCCGGCGCTCTATCCGTTCCTGCGCGCCCATCCGAGCATCGAGCTGACGCTCGACCTCGATGATCGCCGCATCGACGCGCAGGCGGAAGGCTATGACGGGGTGATCCGGCACGGGCCGATGCACGACAGCCGGCTGGTCGCCTGGCGCCTCGCCCGCAGCCGGCGCCTGCTGGTCGCGGCGCCGGACTATCTCGCCCGGCATGGCTCGCCGGACAGTCTCGCCGCGCTCAACGGCCATCGCGGCATCTTCTACACCCATCGCGGCATCGCCGACTGGCGCTTCGTGATGCCGGGAAGGACGGTGCAGGTGCGCGCTCAGGTCGGACTGCGCGTTAACAATGGCGAGGTGATGCGCGACGCGGCCGTCGCCGGTCTCGGCATCGCCCTGCTGCCGATGTTCCTTGCTGGCGCGGCGATTAGGGCCGGCAGCCTCCAGGTGGTGGAGGTCGGCGCCGTCACCGAGGAGGAGTTCATCTATATCGCCCATCCCGAAGGGCGCCGGCCTTCGGCCAAGCTGCGCACGCTGGCCGATTGCCTGCGCGCGGCCTTCGGCAACCCGCCCTATTGGGAGAGCGGGCTCGGGGCGCCCTCTCCGGCCGCCTGACCCGGCGGGGCCTCTCACCCCGCCCGGTTGTGCCCCTTCGTCGGCCAGTTGTGCGAGAGCACGAAGTCGGAGATGCGCGGGGCGATCTCGGAGCGGAAGCGCGAGCCGTTGAACACGCCGTAATGCCCGACGGTGGGCTGGAGGTAGTGCACTTTCATGTCGTCGGCGAGCCCGGAGCACAGCGTCTGCGCCGCCCGTGTCTGGCCGACGCCGGAAATGTCGTCGTTCTCGCCTTCGATGGTCAGCAGCGCCACATTCTTGATCTTCGACGGGTCGACCTTCTCGCCGCGATGGGTCATCTCGCCCCTGGGCAGCGCATGGTCGATGAACACGGCCTGCAAGGTCTGGAGATAGTACTCGGCCGGCAGGTCCATCACCGAGAGATACTCGTCGTAGAACTCGCGGTGCTTGGCGGCGGAATCGCCGTCGCCCTTCACCAGGTGCCCGAACATCTCGGCATGCGCCTTCAGATGGCGCTCGAGATTCATCGACACGAAGCCGTGCAGCTGCAGGAAGCCGGGATAGACCTGCCGCATCACGCCGGGATGCGGCCAGGGCACGGTGGTGATGACGTTGCGGCGGAACCAGTCGAGCCCGCGCGCCATGGCGAAATCGTTCACCGCCGTCGGGCTCTCGCGGGTGTCGATCGGCCCGCCCATCAGCACCATGGAGGCGGGAACGTCGGGATCGCCCATCTCCTCCATGCGCGCCACGGCGGCGAGCACCGGCACCGCCGGCTGGCACACGGCGAGCGCATGCACGCCGCCGCCGAGATGGCGGAAGATGTCGATGAGGTAGTCGATATAGTCGTCGAGGTCGAAGCGGCCCTCGGCGATAGGGACTTCCCGCGCGTCCACCCAGTCGGTGATGTAGATGTCGTGGTTGGGCAGCAGCGTCTGCACCGTGCCACGCAGCAGCGTCGCATAGTGCCCCGACAGCGGCGCCACGATCAGCATGCGCGGCTGCGGCCGGCGCGGCTTTTGCGGGAAGTCGCGTACAAAATGCAGCAGCCGGCAGAAGGGGCGCTCCCACACCGTCTCGATATGAACGGGCACATGGGTGGCGCCGATCACCGTCTCGTCGATGCCCCATTCCGGCTTGCCGTAGCGCCGCGTGGTGCGCTCGAACATCTCAAGCGCCGCCGACATCGATTTGCCGAAGCGGGTGTGGCTGAGCGGATTGACCGGGTTGCGGTAGAACAGCCGGCCGGCATCGGCCATGACGCGCAGGGGGTCGAGGGCCGCGTGGCCCATCTCGAACATCCAGTAGAGCGGCTTCGACAGGGCCGAAGCCGTCTCCAGCTCCGCCTCGGGCGCGTGTGCCGCTTCCGCAGCGTCGGGCACGTCTCCAAAAACGCCGATCGCCATGATGTCTCCGTCCTCAGATCCGCCCGAAAGGCCCGAAACCGGACGGCTCACGGCGGGCGGCGGTTCTTGTGCGTTGCAGCATAAATAGGCTCTTTCCCGACCGCGTCAACGAATCGGCGCTCTCGCCCTTTGGTCGTATCTGCCGCTATAGAAGCCGATGACCTCGGGGACGGACGGTAACATGTCGCTCTCGCTCGACCATCCGATCGGCGAACGTTTTTTCGGGCTGCGGCTCGACACGCTCATCCGCCTGCGCTGGCTGGCGATTTCCGGACAGACGCTGGCCATCGTGGTGGTGCAGTGGCTGCTGGGCTTCTCGCTGCCGATCGGCGCGTGCCTGGCGGTGGTCGCGCTCTCGGCCTGGCTGAATCTCGCGCTGCGCCTGCGCAATCCCGGCGCCAGGCGGCTCTCCGACGTCGAGGCGGCGTGGCTCTTGGCCTACGACATCCTCCAGCTCGCCGCGCTTTTGTTCCTCACCGGCGGCCTCGCCAACCCCTTCGCGCTGCTGTTCCTCGCCCCGGTGCTGATCTCGGCGACGGCGCTGTCGCCGCGCACGACCATCCTGCTCGGCGTGCTGGCGGGGCTGTGCGCGGCGCTGGTCGGGCTGTGGCAGATGCCGCTGCCCTGGGCGGCGGAAGGGGTTCTCGGCAGCGCGCCGGAACTGCCGCCGCTCTACCTTGCCGCCATCTGGTCCGCGCTCGCCATCGCCATCGCCTTCATCGGCGTGCATGCCTGGCGGGTGGCGGAGGAGACGCGCGAGCTCTCCGAGGCGCTCGCCGCCACCGAGCTGGTGCTGGCGCGCGAGCAGCACCTCTCGGCGCTGGACGGGCTCGCCGCCGCCGCGGCGCATGAGCTCGGCACGCCGCTCGCCACCATCACCGTGGTGGCGAAGGAGCTGGTGCGCTCGCTCCCGCCCGACAGCCCGGTGGGCGAGGACATCCGCCTCGTCAGCGAGCAGGCCGAGCGCTGCCGCGCCATCCTGCGCACGCTGACCTCGCTCGGCGCCGGCGACGCGCCCTTCGACCGCATGCCGATCTCGCACATATTGGAGGACGTGGTCTCCCCGCACCGGCATTTCGGCATCGCCATCGCGGTGACGCTGCCCGCCCGCGCCGAGGAGGAGCCGATCATCGCCCGCAATCCGGGCCTGCTCTACGGCCTCGGCAACATCGTCGAGAACGCCGTCGACTTCGCCGCCAGCCGCGTCGACATCGTCGCCAGCTGGACCGGCGAGGACATCACCGTGACCATCACCGATGACGGCCCCGGCTTCCCGCCCGAGCTGCTCGACCAGATCGGCGCGCCCTACGTGACCAGCCGCGGCCGCAACCGCTGGCGGCGCGAGACGGAGGCCGAGGGCGAGGACGGCCAGCAGGGGCTCGGCCTCGGCGTGTTCATCGCCAAGACGCTGCTGGAGCGCTCCGGCGCCGAGCTCGGCTTTGTCAACCGCCCGCCGCCCGCCCACGGCGCCTCGGTGAACATACGCTGGCCGCGCCGGCTGATCGACATCTCCGGCGAGCGCGAGGCCGAGGGGGAGCCCGCCACGAAGGCGTGAGCGCAAAGGCTCTGCGACAATTTTGCGCTTGTCGGCGTGCGGGAGTATAAGCGGACCGAAAACAGAACAGGCGTAAGCCGCTTTTCGCCCCGCCGCGGCAGGCAACCGGCATCCGGCCGGCATTTTGGGAATAGTTGGAGATGCTTGACACGACCTCGGACCTGCAGGACCGCTCGCTGCTGATCGTCGATGACGACCGGCCCTTCCTGCAGCGCCTCGCCCGCGCCATGGAGACGCGCGGCTTCACCGTCACCACCGCCGAGACGGTGGCCGACGGCCTCGCCAGCCTCGAGGGCAGCGCCCCGGCCTATGCCGTGGTCGACATGCGCCTCGGCGACGGCAACGGCCTCGACGTGATCTCGGCGCTGAAGCGCCGCCGCCCCGAAGCGCGCGGCGTCATCCTCACCGGCTACGGCAACATCGCCACCGCGGTGACGGCGGTGAAGATGGGCGCGGTCGACTATCTGGCCAAGCCCGCCGACGCCGACGACATCTGCGCCGCGCTGAACGTGCAGGGCGACTACAAGCCCCAGCTCCCCGAGAACCCGATGTCGGCCGACCGGGTGCGCTGGGAGCACATCCAGCGGGTCTACGAGCTGTGCGGGCGCAACGTGTCGGAGACCGCGCGCCGGCTCTCCATGCACCGCCGCACCCTGCAGCGCATCCTCGCCAAGCGCGCCCCGCGCTGACGCTCCGATGCCCGGGCTTGCCCCCGGGCAGCCCCACGGCCCTTTCTCCCCGGATGAGGTCCGGGGATGAGGACGCGCGGCCGTCCGCGAAGGGCAAGGTAGGAAAAATCCGGTAGGCACCTCTTTCTCGTGTCCTTACCCTGCGTTCGTCACGAGATGCGAGCGCCCCGGATCGATGAACACCGCCGCCGTCCCGCCCACGCTCGGTCCGAACGCCCCCTCTACGCCGTCGCCCGGCTGGCACGCGCTCCCGCATGAGGAGGTCGCCGGCCGGCTCGGCGTCTCCCCCGCCGGCCTCTCCGTCGAGGAGGCGCAGGCCCGCCTCGCCGAGCACGGGCCGAACGCGCTGCCCGAGCCGCCCGGCCGCCACCCGCTGCTGCGTTTCATCGCCCAGTTCAACAGCGCGCTGATCTATTTCCTGCTCGCCGGCGCGCTGGCGGCGCTGCTGCTCGGCCATCACGTCGATGCCGGCGTCATCGTCGCCGTGGTGCTCATCAACGCCATCGTCGGCTTCGTGCAGGAGGGCAAGGCCGAGCAGGCGCTGCGCGCCATCGGCGGCATGATCGCCCCGCACGCCAATGTGCTGCGCGGCAGCCAGCGGGTCAGCGTGCACGCCCGCGATCTCGTGCCCGGCGACATCGTGCTGCTGGAGCCGGGCGACCGCGTGCCCGCCGACACGCGGCTCATGCGCGCCCGCGGCATGCTGGTGGACGAGGCCATCCTCACCGGCGAATCCGTCGCATCAGCCAAGCGCGAGGAACCGGCGCCGGCCGAGGCCCCGCTCGGCGACCGCCATTCCATGGCCTTCTCCGGCACCACCATCGCCACCGGGCAGGGCGCCGGCATCGTCGTCTCCACCGGCGCGCGGACCGAGATCGGCCGCATCGGCAAGCTGATCGCCGAGGTCGAGCCGCTGGCGACGCCGCTGCTGCGCCAGGTCGACGCCTTCGCGCAGCGCTTCACCTGGCTCGCCATCGGCGGCGCGGTGGCGCTGTTCCTCTTCGCCGTGACGCTGCGCGGCTATAGCTGGACCGACGCGCTGATCGCGGTGGTCGCGCTGGCGGTCGGCGTGGTGCCGGAGGGCCTGCCGGCGGTCATCACCATCACGCTGGCGATCGGCGTCCGCCGCATGGCGCGGCGCAACGCGGTGATCCGCCGCCTGCCGGCGGTGGAGACGCTGGGTGCCACCTCGGTGATCTGCTCGGACAAGACCGGCACGCTCACCCGCAACGAGATGACCGCCCGCCGGCTGTTCATCCCCGAGGGCGCCGCGCCGGCGGAGATCGCGGTGTCCGGCACGGGCTACGTGCCGGAGGGCGAATTGAGCTGGCCGGAGCCCGGCGATCCGGCGCTGGCGGCCGGCAAGCTGCTGCACTGCGCGCTGCTGTGCAACGACGCGCATCTGAACGTCGATGGCGGCCATTGGCGGGTCGAGGGCGACCCGATGGAAGGCGCGCTGGTGGCGCTGGCGGTGAAGGCGGGCCTCAGCCCCGTCATCGAGCGCGGCGACTTCACGCGGCAGGACGAGATTCCCTTCGACGCCGCCTACCGCTTCATGGCGAGCCTGCATCGCCATCCCCAAGGCGGGGCGGTGATCTTCGTCAAGGGGGCGCCGGAGGCGGTGCTGGCCATGTGCGACACGCCCGGCGAGGGCTGGGACCCCGCGCTCGCCCGCACCGCGGCGGAGGGCGAGCGGGTGCTCGGCTTCGCCATGAAGCGGCTCGAAGACATGCCTGAGCGCCTTCGACTGGACGATGTCCGGGACGGCTTCGCCTTCCTCGGCCTCGTCGGCTTCATCGATCCGCCGCGCCCGGAGGCGCTGGCAGCGATCGCCGAGTGCCGCACCGCCGGCATAGGCGTGAAGATGATCACCGGCGACCACGGCGCCACCGCGCAGGCCATCGCCCGCCAGCTCGGCCTCGCCGAGGACCCGCAGGTCATCACCGGCGCCGACGTCGATGCCGTCTCGGACGAGGATCTCGTCGCCATCGCCCGCGACACCGCCGTGTTCGCCCGCACCAGCCCGGAGAACAAGCTGCGCATCGTGCGCGCGCTGCAATCCACCGGGCAGGTGGTGGCGATGACCGGCGACGGGGTGAACGACGCGCCCTCGCTCAAGCAGGCGGATGTCGGCATCGCCATGGGCCGCAAGGGCACGGAGGCCGCCAAGCAGGCCGCCGAGGTGGTGCTGCTCGACGACAATTTCGCCTCCATCGTCGCGGCGGTGAAGGAAGGGCGCACCGTCTACGACAATATCCGCAAGATGATCGCCTGGACCCTGCCGACCAATGGCGGCGAGGTGCTCTCGGTCATCGCCGCCATCGCCTTCGGCTCGATCATGCCGATGTCGCCGGCGCACATCCTCTGGATCAACCTTGCCACCAGCGTCACGCTCGGCCTCGCGCTCGCCTTCGAGCCGACCGAGCCCGGCGTCATGGACCGCCCGCCGCGCCCGGCCAAGGCCGGGCTGCTGTCGCGCTTCATGGTCTGGCGGATCGTCGTCGTCTCCGTGCTGTTCATGCTGGCGACCTTCGCCATGTTCGAACTGTCCATCGCGCGGGGGCAGGGCGTCGAGATGGCGCGCACTATCGTGGTCAACACGCTGGTGGTGCTGGAGATCTTCTATTTGTTCAACGTTCGCTTCATGCACATGACCTCGATCACCTGGCGCGGCGTGCTCGGCACGCCGGCGGTGCTGATGGCGCTGGCGGGCGTCACCCTCGGGCAGTTCGCCTTCACCTATCTGCCGGTGATGCAGGCGATCTTCGACACCCGGCCGGTCGCCTTGCTCGACGGGTTGATGATCGTCGGCGTCGGCGTGCTGCTGATGGTGGTGCTGGAGGTGGAGAAGGCGCTGCTCCGGCACCTCGGCGTGTTCACGTCGGAAGAGATGTGAGGCTGCTGAAGGCTCCCCCGAGGATGTCTATCTACCCAAGACGACGTCATCCTGAGGTGCTGGCCGAAGGCCAGCCTCGAAGGATGCTCGTTCGGGTGCACCGTGCCGACCATCCTTCGAGGCTCGCTGCGCTCGCACCTCAGGATGACGGTGTGACTTCAGGAAAAGCACAGCGGAACGAACTGCTCCCTTCACTCCACCGGCTGCGGCTTCCTTGCGGCGATCTTCTGCAGCGCCTCCAGATGCGGGCGGGCCGCGTTGGCGGCGCTGTGCTGGATCATGCGGTAGCGGGCGATCAGCTCCTCGCCGAGCGGGGTGAGCGTCGCCCCGCCGCCCTTGTGCCCGCCCGCCCGCGAGGCGACCACCGGCTGGCCGAAGATGTGGCCGAGCTCGTCCACGAGGTCCCAGGCGCGCCGATAGGACATGTCCATGGCGCGGCCGGCCGCGGAGATCGAGCCGGTGCGGGCGATGGCCTCCAGCAGCTCGATCTTGCCGGGGCCGATGCGGCCCTCCGGGTCGAGGTCAATGCGGATCGACAGCGAGGCCATGATGGGGTGACGCGTTCTCGTGTGCGGTTTCCGGGCGCGCGGGCGTCGCCGGCTCGGCGGCGGCGCGCCACCAGGCATCGACGATGTCGGCCTCCGGCGGGGCGAGGCGCGCCAGGCCGCCCTCGAACGCCGTCCAGCTCGCCATCGAGCTCGGCGCCACGGAGGTGAGCACGGGCACGTCGCGCTCCATGGCATGGCCGAAGGCGTCGATCAGCCCGCTGCGCGCCGCTTCCAGCTTGCCGAACTTCGCCAGCACCAGCACGTCGCAGCCCTCGGCCAGCGCGTTGATCGCGCTTTGGCAGGCGGCGGCGACGCCGGAACTGTCGAGATGGCAGGCGCTCGCATGGCGCCCGAGGTCCTGGCCGATCGGGTGCAGCGTGCCGGTGGCGAGGTCGAGCAGCGCCTGCCCGGCACAGCCGGGCCCGTCCGGGCCGGCGGCGACCTCGATCAGCCCGGCGACGCGCCAGCCCTCCGCCCGCCGCCGGGCGGCGAAGGCGGCGAGCGCGGCCTGTATCGCCTCGCGCGGCGCGCCCTGCAGGGCAAGAATTCGGCTCATCCGGCGCTTCCCTCCGGCCCCGTCCGCGACCACCGCGTCCCTGTGCCGACAGCGCCCTATATAGCCGTGCATAGCGCCGGTGCCCAATTCACGAAGCCGCAGGTTGCCACTGTGGCTTTCCGAAAGGCCCGGCTGACCGATGAAAATTACCCGATAATTGAACGCGGCCTTCTTGCCGGCGGGGATCGCCGAGGGGATGTTCAGCGCGGGCGCCCGACGTGCGAGGGAGGAACGGCATGGAGATTCTTCGGCACGGCAGCGAGCCGGCCGCGGGGCCGGCGGAGTATTTCACCGGCACGGTCGAGATCGCCTCCCGCTTCCAGCGCGCCGCGCCGGCCCGCGTGGGCGGCGCCATCGTGACCTTCGCCGCCGGCGCGCGCACCGCCTGGCACACCCATCCGCTCGGCCAGACGCTGATCGTCACCGCCGGCAACGGCTGGGTGCAGCGCGAGGGCGGGCCGATCGAGGAGATCGGGGTGGGCGACGTCGTCTGGTTCCCGCCCGGCCAGAAGCACTGGCACGGCGCCACCACGGATTCCGCCATGACCCATGTCGCCATCGCCGAGGCGCTGGACGGCCGGCAGGTCGACTGGCTCGAGCACGTCACCGACGCGCAATATCTCGGCCGCGCCACCGGCTCCGGCGGCTAGATTTTCCCATCATCGTCCCCTCGCTGCGGTTCGGCCGGACGGCCGTCGCCACGCGACTCCCAGGAGGAAAGATCGTCATGCAGACACGCGAACTCGGAAGAAGCGGCCTGAAGGTCTCCACGCTCGGCCTCGGCTGCATGGGGCTGAGCAGCGGCTACGGCCCGGCCGTCGACTGGCAGGCTGGCATCGGCCTGATCCGCGCCGCCTATGAGCGCGGCATCACCTTCTTCGACAGCGCCGAAGCCTATGGCCCCTATGTCAACGAGGAACTGGTCGGCGAGGCGCTGGCGCCGTTCCGCGACCAGGTGGTGATCGCCACCAAGTTCGGCTTCAAATGGGAGCCGGGCGACAAGCCCGGCAGCTACCAGCGCACCGGCCTCGACAGTCGGCCGGCGCATATCCGCGCGGTGGCGGAAGCGTCGCTGAAGCGGCTGAAGACCGACCGCATCGACCTGTTCTACCAGCACCGCGTCGACCCGCAGATTCCCATCGAGGACGTCGCCGGCACGGTGAAGGAGCTGATCGCCGAGGGCAAGGTGAAGCATTTCGGCCTGTCGGAAGCCGGCGTGAGCACCATCCGCCGCGCCCATGCGGTGCAGCCCGTCACGGCGCTGCAGAGCGAATATTCGCTGTGGTGGCGCGAGCCGGAGGACGAGATCTTCGGCGTGCTGGAGGAACTCGGCATCGGCTTCGTGCCGTTCAGCCCGCTCGGCCGCGGCTTCCTCACCGGCGCCATCAGCGCGTCCACCACCTTCGAGGCCGGCGACGTGCGCGCCGCGGTCCCGCGCTTCGCGCCGGAAGCGCGGGCGGCGAACCAGAGCCTCGTCGAGGTGGTGCGCGCCACGGCGGAGGCCAAGGGCGCGACGCCGGCGCAGGTCGCGCTCGCCTGGATTCTGGCGCAGAAGCCGTGGATCGTGCCGATCCCCGGCACCACCAAGGTCAGCCGGCTGGAGGAGAACATCGGCGCGGCCAGGCTCGTGCTCAGCCCGGCCGAACTCGCCGGCATCGACCGGGCGGTGTCGGCCATCGCCGTCGAGGGCGCGCGCTACAACGAGCAGATGCTGGGCATGATCGACCGCTGAATGGCGGCCGCCGAGCCTGGCCTCAATGCACGCGGTGGCCGCCGCAGCCGAGCCGTGGGTCGACCTTGACCAAGTTGACCACGATGAACCCCTCGGCGAGGTGGTTGACCGCGTCTTCCAGCGCGATCTGCTCGCCGCGCGAGGCGACCGTGCCGGTGAGGGTGATGATCCGCTTCTCGGTCGACAGCGCGATGTCGATCTCGCCGTCATTGCCGACCGCATTGGCCAGGCGCTCGTAGAGTTGCTGGTCCGGCATGGCAGCCTCCTCCGTTCGACGCGACAGCAAAGAACGGGGGGCGGCTTTCCGCATTGATCTGCCGCAAGCAGATGTGCGGCGGATCAGCCGAGCAGTTCCTCCATGGCGTCGACCAGCTGGTCGACATGATCGGTGGTGACGCAGAGCGGCGGGCGGATCTTCAGCACGTTGCCATAGCCGCCGGCGGCGCCGATGAGGATGCCGTGGCGGCGCAGGCCGTTGATCAGCCCCTTGGCGATCTCCGGCGCCGGGCCCTCCTCGGTGCCGAACTCGACGCCGATATAGAGGCCCGCCCCGCGCACGGCGGTGATCGGCGCGCGCGCGGCGAGCCGCTTCAGCCGGGCGGCGAGGTGCCGGCCGACATGGGCGGCATTGGCGATGAGGTCGTCCTCCTCTATCGCCTCCAGCACCGCGAGCGCGGCGGCGGTCGCCACCGGGCTGCCGGCGAAGGTGTTGAAATAGCCGAAATCGGCGCAGAAATCGGCGAGGATCTCCGGCCGCGTCACCACGCCGGCGATGGGGTAGCCATTGCCCATCGGCTTGCCCATGGTGACGATGTCCGGCTCGACGCCATGGCGCGAGAAGCCCCACATGCCCTCGCCGGTGCGCCCGAAGCCGGGCTGCACCTCGTCGGCGATGAACAGCCCGCCGGCCTTGCGCGCCACCTCCACCGCGGCTTTCAGGAAGCCGGGCGGGTCGGCATAGACGCCGTCCGAGGAGAAGATGGAATCGACCAGCAGCCCGGCGAAGCGGATGCCGTCCGCCTCCATGCCGGCGATGGCCGCCGCGACCGCATCGGCGAAGCCCTGCGCCACGTCGTTGCCGAACAGCGCCGGATCGGGCGGCGGCACCATGCGCACATGGCGGGGCGGGCCGCCCTGCTTGTAGGAGGAGGGCGAGACCTCGGTCACGGCGGAGGTGTTGCCGTGATAGGCGGTCTTGGTGACCACGAAGCCCTCGCCGCCGCTGGCCTTTTTCGCAAGGCGCAAGGCGAGGTCGTTGCTCTCGCTGCCCGTGCAGGTGAGCACGAGGTTGCTCAGGCTCGCCGGGTAGGTGGCGAGCAGCTTCTCGGCATAGTCATGGGCGACGTCGAACAGATAGCGCGAGTGGATGTTGAACTCGCCCATCTGCTTGCGCACCGCCTCCACCACCTTGGGGTGGCAGTGCCCGACGGTCGGGACGTTGTTGTAGAAGTCGAGATAGGCCCGCCCGTCCGAGGCGTGGATATGCGCGCCCTCGGCTCGCACGATCTTCAAGGGCTCGTCGTAGAACAGCACCGAGCCGGCGCCGAAGCTCTTCTTCCGCCGCTCGACCAGCGCGGCGATGTCCGGGGCGATGCCCGCGCTATTCCCTGCGAAGGCGTTGAGCGAGAGGATCTGTAGCTGCTGGCTCTTCATGATGCCGCCCTCTCGCTCTCAGCTGCGTCGGTGGTGGCGAGGAAGGCGCGGGCGAGTTCGACCGTGCCCTGCGTATAGTCCTCGCCCATCGCCTGCGCGGTCGGGGTTTCGGAATGCGAGGCGATCCAGGCGGTGAGCAGCATGCGCCGCAGCATGATGAAGACCGGCAATATCGCGCAGTCCTCGTCCGAGAGCGGCGCGACGGTGCGGTAGCCCTCGATCCACGCGGCCTGAAGCTCGGGGACATAGGGCTCGTGCTCGGCGAAGCTGATGGCGGCGGCGAAGTCGTAGAGGTACCAGGAGAAGCCGCAATCGTCGAAGTCGATCACCGAGAGGTTGTCGCCCTCGACGAGCAGATTGGCGACGCGCATGTCGGCATGGACGAGGCCGAAGCGTTCCTCGCCGGTGCCGTACTCCTCCAGCCGATCGCGCAGCAGCTCAGCCGTGCGCTCCAGCACCGCGCGGCCTTCCGCATCGAGGCCAAGTCCGGCGCGCCAGTCGCCCCAGAGCTGGACCTCGCCAAGCATGGCGTCATAGTCCCAGCGCTTGCGCACGAAGCCGTCCGGCGGCTGCCAGTTCTTGGCATGGGCGTGCAGGCGGGCATTGATGGCCCCTAACTCGCGATACCAGCGCGGCAGGTCCTCGCCCTCGGCAGGTTCCTTACCCGGCAGAAGACCGAAGGCGACGGCATGGCGGATGGTGCCGCCGTCGTCGAGGTCGGCGATGAGGCTGCCATCGGCCTGCAGCACGGGGGTGAGCGTCGCGATCACGCCGTCGCGGCCGAGCGCGGTCAGCCAGGCAAGCTCGGATTCGATCTCGGCGCGGCTGTGATAACCCGGCCGATGCACGCGGAAGACGACGTCGCGCCCGCTCGTCGGATCATGGGCGCGGAAGGTGGCGTTCTCGGAGATGGTGAGCAGCTTCAGCTCGGTCGCCTCCGACAGCCCCCAGCGCGGCAAGGCGGAGCGGAGCCCGCCTTCGAGCCGGATCAGAAAGGCGTCGTCATACATCGGTGTCGTCATTTGCGTCGCGTCATTGGGCCGGTTCGAGTTCGAGCTTCATCAGCGCCTTGAGGTCGGCGAGCCGCATCACGTTGCAGTAGATCATGTTGATGATCGCGAGCTCCTGCCGGTGCAGTTCGTCGGTCGCCGCCGCGCAGCAATCCTCCAGCACGACGACGTCGAAGCTCTCGTCGGCGAGGCTGCGCACGGTGGAGGAGACGCACTGGTCGGTGAAGATGCCGACGCAGATGACGGTGCGGATGCCGAGGTTCGACAGGATCAGGCGCAGATTGGTGCCGGTCAGCGCGCTGTCGGTGGTCTTGATGACGGTGATCTCGTCGCCTTCCGGCGCGAGCGCCGCGACCATCTGCGAGGCGTGCTCGTCCTTGGGAAGCAGCAGATTGTTGAAGCCGGGCTTCTTCTGGCTGAGCGAGCGGTCGCGCCCGTCCAGCGTCCGGCAGGCGATGCGGGCGAACAGCCGCTCGATCCCCTTGGCGCGGAACAGCGCGAGCAGCTCGGCGATGTTGGGGATCGCCGTCCCATGCGTGCGCTCATGGAACGGCGTCCAGCCGTCGTAATGCGCGCGCTCGGCCTCGGTCGCGAGCGAGGCCCGGTCGGGGCGCTCCAGATAGGTGTTCTGCACGTCGATGACGAGCAGCGCGGTGGTCGCCGGATCGAGCACGGGATCGTCCGGCTCCGGCGCCAGCGCGTAGTAGAAGGAGCGGTGTTCGGTCTTCCAGCTCATGAGGTGACTCCTGTCACCATGGGCGTGCCACCGCTGTCGCCGGCAAATGTCACCTTTGACGCCACCAGTGGCAGGATCGGTGACATTGCTAGGGCGTGGCGGGCGAGGAAGCCGGTGAGCGCGGCGTCATAGGCGGCGGGCTCCTCATAGAAAGGCATGTGGCTGGAATTCGGGAACACGATGAGTTCCGCCTGCTTCAGTCCCTGCTTCATCCGCAGCGCGCAGGCGGGGGTGATCTCGTCGTGCCGGCCGACGGTGATCAGCACCGGGCAGGTGATGCGGTTGAGGTCGGGGACGCGGTTCCAGTCCTTGAGATTGCCGATATAGAGGAACTCGTTCGGCCCCTGCATGGCCATGTAGGGCGCCATGTTCCAGTCATTGAGCGAGGCCATCAGCGGCGCCGGCCAGTGCTGCAATCGGCAGACATGGCGGTAGTTCAGAATAGTGATCGCTGCCTGATATTCGGGGTGGTCGTAGGTGCCGTCCGCCTCATGGGCGAGCAGCATCTCCACGGTCTCTGCACCCAGCGAGGCGCGCAGCCGGTGCATCTCGCTCATCAGGTGCGGCAGGTCGGCGGCGGTGTCCTCGAGAATGAGCGTCTTCAACGCTTCCGGATGGGTCAGCGCATACTCGATCGCCAGCCAGCCGCCCCAGGAGTGGCCGAGGAGATGCACCTTGCCGAGGCCCAGCGCCCGGCGCACCGTCTCGGTCTCGCGGACATAGCGGCCGATCTCCCAAAGCGTGGAATCATCGGGCTTGTCGGAGGCGCCGCAGCCGAGCTGGTCGAACGTGACCACCCGGTAGCCATGGTCCTTCAGGAAGGAATGCGCGTCGCGCAGGTAGTCGCAGGGCAGGCCGGGGCCGCCGTTCAAGAGGAACACGACCTCCTCGCCGGTGCCGTAGCTGTAGGCGACGACCTTGTGGCCGTCGACCTCGACCTCGATCCGCTCGTCGGCGGGAACCTGCTGCCACATCGCCGCTATTTCCCCGCCACGGTGATCTCGACCTGCGCCCGGCCCAAGGCCCGGCCCACCGCGCCCGCCGGCGGCCGGTCGGTGACGAGACGCTGTATGTCGGGGATGCGCGCCCAGATGGCGAGCGAGGGCACGTCGAACTTCGCGTGGTCGGAAACCACGATGGTCTCCGCCGCCCGGTTCATCATCGCCTTGTAGACGGCGGCGGAATCCGCCTCGGCATCGGCCAGCCCGTCGGTGGTGATGCCGGAGACGCTGAGCACGGCGCGGTTGACGTTGTAGTTCTGCAGGAACTCGATGGTCTCCACCCCGACCATCATGCCCTCGCGGGCATTGTAGCGGCCCGGGCACATGATGATGTCGATGGTCGGGTTGGCCGCCAGCACCGTCGCCACCGAGAAGGAATGGGTGATCACGGTGAGGTCGCGGCACTCGGCCGACATGCGGCGGGCGACATGGGTGGTGGTGGCGCCGGCGCCGATGGCGATGACCTCGCGCGGCTTGATGAACTTCACCGCGGCGGCGGCGATGGCCTCGCGCTCGGCCACCATCATGCGGTGGCGCTCGGTGACAGCCGGCTCCGCCGCGAAGGGCCTGACCGCGCCGCCATAGGTGCGGTTGATCAGCCCGCGTTCCTGCAATTCGAACAGGTCGCGGCGGATGGTCTCGGTGGAGACGTCGAGCTCCGCCGCAAGGTCGCCGACCCTCAGCGTGGCGGAAGCGCGCATCTCGGCGAGGATCCGCTCCTGCCTCCCCGCCTTGTCGAGGCGGGGGCGCCGGCGCTCCACGGTGCGGATGATGTCGTCACTGCTCATGCTATTCCCTCACGCCGCGGCCCGCCGCCGCACGAGCATTCCCACCAGCCCGCCGGCGAGCAGCAGTGCCGCCGCCCCTAGCGTCGCCATGGTGCCGAGCGCCGGGACCATGGGCGTATAGCCCGCGACCATCTTGGCATAGAGCCATTCGGGGATCGTACTGTCGGCGCCGGTCGTATAGAGCGAGAGCGGGAAGTTGCTCCAGGAGAGCAGGAAGGCGAACAGCATCCCCGACCAGATGCCCGGCCAGAGCAGCGGCAGCGTCACCTCGCGCAGCACCTGGATGCGCGAGCAGCCCAGATCGAAGGCGGCTTCCTCCAGCGAGGGATCGAAGCCATAGACCTGGATGGCGATCACCAGCGTCACGACGGGCACGATCCACACCATGTGGGCGAACACCGCCGTCGCCCAGCTGGTCTGGATGCCGACCGCGTTGAAGCCGAGCAGCATGGCGAGGCCGAGCACCGGCTGCGGGAAGAAGATCGGCAGCAGGATCAGCTTCTGGTAGAGCCGGCGGCCCTTCCAGTCATAGCGCGCGAAGGCCAGCGCACCGAAGGTGGCGATGACCACCGAGAACACCGTGACCAGCAGGGCGACGCTGATCGAGGTCTTCACGATCATGCCGATCTCGATGGAATCGACCGTCTTGCCCCACCAGTCGGTGGAGTACTGCTTCACCGGGAAGCCGAAATAGCGGCTCTTGTTGAAGCTCGCGAGCGCGCCGCAGGCGATGGGGAGATAGACCACGACGAGGACGAAGAGCGTCCAGCCCCATATGGCGGCGTCGCGGCGCTTGTGGGTGATGGCCATCAGCGCCTCCCCAGCATGCGGTCGAGGTCGAGCTTGGACAGCGCGAACAGCGTCAGCCCGCCGATGAAGGCGGTGACGACGACGGCAAGCGCCGAGCCGAGCGGCCAGTTCTGCGAATAGGTGAAGGCGATCTCGATGTCGTGCGAGATGACGATGATCGACTGGCCGCCGAGGATCTTCGCCTCCGCCGTGGCGCCGATGGCGAGCACGAAGGTGAGCAGCATGCCGATGAGGATGCCGGGCATGGCGAGCGGCAATTCGATCTCGCGCCAGATCAGCAGGCGCCCGGCGCCGAGATCGCGCGCGGCGTCGACGAGGTCGCGCGGCACGAGGGCGAGGCCCAGCGTCATCGGGAACAGCATGAAGGGCAGGTAGGTGTAGACCATGCCGAACAGCGTGATGCCGGGGGTGAACAGCACCTCCGGCCCGCCGGCAAGGCCCAGCCATTTCAGCGTGCCGTCGAGCACGCCGTTCTTGATGTAGAACAGCACCCAGCCATAGAGCCGGACGTTCTCCGACACGAAGAGCGGGAACACGAACAGCACGCTGATCAGCGGCGCCGCCCGGCCGAACACGACGTTGAGGCCGTAGGCGATGGGATAGGCGACGACCGCGAGTATGGCGACGGTCGACAGCGCGAAGCCGCAGGACCACAGGAAGGAGAGCCACACCGTGTTCGACGGGTCGAACAGGGTGGCGAAGTTCGCAAACGTGAAGGAACGGAACACGTCGAAGGAGCGCGGCGTCGCGAAGGCATAGCCGAGGATGGCGACGAGCGGGGCGGCGAAGCCGATGCCGAGCAGGAGGGCGACGGGCAGGGCGCAGCGCGCGCCGGCCGAGAGCATCCGCGCGTGGCGCAGCTCGGCGACGGTCCCGGGGGCGTGGGAGAGGGCGATGTCGGCCATCGCTCAGCTCTCAAGCGTGAAGGCGTCGGCGGCGTCCCAGCCGAGCGTCACATGCGGGTCGGCGCCGGGGGCGAGCGCGCGGGCGCGGGAGAGCTCGACCAGCATCACCTTCTCGCCGCCCTTCGCCTCGACGCGCACCTGGTACTGGATGCGCGAGCCGAGCGAGTATTCGTTGTAGACGGTGCCTTCGAGCCGGTTGTCGGCACTCTCGCCGGGGCCGAGGAAGCGCATGAATTCCGGGCGGACGACGACGAAGGCCTCGTCCGGCGCGGCGCCGTTTTGCGGCGGGGCCACATGGAAGCTGCCCGGCACGTCGACGCCGGACCAGAGGCCGTTCGGCCCGCGCTTCACCTTTATGGTGTTCACCTCGCCGACGAATTCGCAGACGAAGCGGTCGACCGGGGCGCCGTAGATCTCCTCGGGCGTTCCGACCTGCACCAGCCGGCCGGCGCGCATCACGCCGATGCGATCCGACATCACCATCGCCTCTTCCAGAGAATGGGTGATGTAGATGAAGGTCTTGCCGGTCTCGCGGTGGAGGTCCTTCAGCTCCTTCTCCAGCGTCTTCTTCAGCTTGTAGTCGATGGCCGAGAGCGGTTCGTCGAAGAACAGCACCTCCGGGTCGTAGGCGAGCGCACGGGCCAGCGCGACGCGCTGGCGCTCGCCGCCCGAGCACTTCATCACGTTCTTGTCGTGGTAGCTCTCCGGCAGGCGCACGATGCGCATCAATTCCAGCGCGCGCGCCTTGCGGGCGGCAGCATCGACGCCCTTCACCTTTAGCGGGAAGGCGATGTTCTCGCCGACGCTCTTGTGCGGGAACAGAGCCAGCGACTGGAAGACGAGGCAGGTCGGGCGCTTGTTCGGCGGCACGTCGTTGATCAGCTCGCCATGCAGCGTGATGTTGCCCTCGCTCGGCGTGTCCATGCCGGCGAGCATGCGCAGGAGCGTGGTCTTGCCCGAGCCGGAGGGGCCGACGATGGTGAGGAACTCGCCCTCGCGCACGTCGAGATCGATGTTCTCGACCGCCGCGAAGCTGCCGAAGGTCTTGCGCACCCCCACGAGCTGCAGGATGGGCTTGGGAGGCGCTTCCGCGAGGGCGGCTTCGGTCGGCGAGGTCTGGAGCATGTCGTCTTCCGTGATGCGCCGGCGGCGGGTGGTCGTCGCCGGTGGTGATGTCGAGGATGTCCGATCGTTCCGATCGGTCCCTCATCCCCGGGCTTGACCCGGGGACCCAGACTTTCCCGCCGACGCACGGCGTGGCCCCTGGGTGGCCGGGTCAAGCCCGGCCATGAGGGCAGGATGGGTGGAAGGACGCAGGCGCGATCCGCTTGCCAGTCTTGGCCTCACCCCCGCAGGCGCTTCGCCGCGTTCATGATGTCGAGCGCCTTGTCGTAGTCGGGCACGATGTCGTACTCGACCGAGCGGGCCATCTCCTCCTCCAGGCTGTCCCACTGGATGGCGTCGAGCTCCTCCTTGGTGAAGAGATCGAAGCAGGCCTTGTTGCCCATCTGCGCGACGGGGTTGAAGGTGCCCTCGGCGAACGCCACCGTGTGGGCGACATCCGGCGCCTGCACGTATTTCAGGAACTCCAGCGCCAGCGGCGACAGGTTCGGGTTGTTCACCGTCGAGGTGATCTCGATCCAGGCGATACCGCCCTTGCCGCCCGGCAGCGGGCCCTTCAGCGGGGTGATGCCGCGCAGCTCGGGATGGCCGTCGGCGCGGGCCGGCGAGACCGAATAGGTGCCGCCGGTCAGGTGCAGGTCGATCTCGCCGGAGATCAGCGCCTGGTTCATCGAGGCGATGTCGCCGATCAGCTTGGCGCCCTTGAAGACGCGCTTGGCGGTCTCGTCGAACTTCGCCAATTCCTCCGGCGTATGAACCTTGAACGGGTCGATGCCGGCGACGACGAAGATGTTGAAGACGTTCCAGTCGTCGGATTCGAGGATGCCGTACTTGCCGGCGAGCTTCGGGTCGTTGAACAGGTCCCAGCCCACCTCCTCGGCGGTCTTGCGGCTGACCTTGTCGGTGTTGACGACGAAGCTGTAGGGCCCGAAGCGCTGGGCCATGCCGATCAGGTCCTTGCCGTCGTCGCTCATCGCCCATTTGTAGGGCGGCTTGAAGCTCGGCAGCATCTTGTCGAAGAACGGCTCGAACTCGGCCTTGGGCAACGGCTTGATCAGCTTCTCGGGCAGCATCACCTTGCGCGCCCAAGGGTTATTCACATTGATCAGGTCCCAGGTGTTGGTCTCGCCGGCGCGCAGTCGGTTGATCATGGTGGGATCGTTAGTGAGGCTCTCGGCCTTCACCGTGGCGCCGGTCTTGGAGCGGAACGGGTCGAGCACCTGGGCGGAGTTGTAGCCCTCCCAGCACAGGATGTTCAGCTCCTTCTCGCGCGCGGCGAACGCCTTGTTGGCGCCCAGCAGCGGACCGGCGGCGGCGAGCGCGCCGAGCCCCGTGCCCATGCCCTTCAGCAGCGACCTTCTGGATATTCCGGCCATCTCGAAGTCCCTCTGGATTGTTGGCGCGGATGGTTTGCCGCCGCGCGTTCGATGCCGCACCGGGAGCGATCCGATGTGGTTCTTATGTTGGACTGTGTGTGATCCTAAACATTCTGTTTTGGGCTTTACAACACCAATTTTGCAGCGCAACGTGATGAAAAGGCAGGCAGCCCAAATCGACGGCATCCGTGCCGGCGCGGTGGTGCGCTGACCTGCCAAATCATTGATCAGCCAGAAAAATCGGGAACAGCCTGAACATGTTTACGTCGCTCGCGGGAAAGACCGTCATCGTCACTGGCGCCAGCAAGGGCATCGGGCGCGGCATCGCGCTGCGCTTCGGAGAGGTGGGGTTGAACGTGCTGGTGGTCAGCCGCTCTCTCGCCGAAGCCGAGAAGGTGGCGCGCGAGATCGGGCCGAACGCGTCGGGGCTCGCCGCCGACGTGACGAGCGAGGAGGAAACGCAGGCGATGGCGCAGGTGGCGCTCGACCGCTACGGCTCCATCGACGTGCTCTGCGCCAATGCCGGCATCTTCCCCGCCGCCAAGCTCGGCGCGATGACCGCGGCCGATTTCGACCTCGTCATGAACACCAACCTGAAGGGCACCTTCCTGTCCGTCTCTGCCGTGCTGCCGGCGATGAAGGCGCAGAGGAAGGGCCGCATCGTGCTGACCTCCTCCATCACCGGGCCGATCACCGGCTTTCCCGGCTGGACGCATTACGGCGCGTCGAAGGCCGGCCAGCTCGGCTTCATGCGCACGGCGGCGATCGAGCTGGCGCCGTGGAACATCACCGTCAACGCGGTGATGCCCGGCAACATCCTGACCGAAGGTATGGAGGGGATGGGCGAGGCCTATATCGCGTCGACCGCCGCCAGCGTGCCGATGAAGAAGCTCGGCAGCGTGTTCGACATCGCCAATGCGGCTCTGTTCTTCGCCTCCGAGGAGGCGGCCTACATCACCGGCCAGGGCATGGTGATCGACGGCGGCCAGGTGCTCCCCGAGTCGCCCATGGCGCTCGACGAGATGGGCGCGGCCTGACGGGAGGCCGGCCGGCGCGCGTTCCGGCGCGGAACCGGCGAAATCGAGACCCAATTTCCTTCGGCGGATCGACACGCATCGTCCCCGCGGCCGAGCACCTCGGCCGCGTCCGGGACCGCACGCGCTGCGAAGTCGATTTACAAACTCATATCATAATACTAAATCGGCATGAGCCCTTCGACGTCCCACCGCCGGACCGGAGGGAAGGGCCTGCCGCCGCTCGTGCCGAGGCGCCGCCGCGTCGTCCGGCGAGCCGTCCCCGGCTGGCCGAATGCAGAAGGCGGCAGGAAGCCCGAGGAGACGCGCATGCAGACCTACGAGATCGCCGTGATTCATGGCGACGGCATCGGCCCGGAAGTGTGCCAATCGGCGACCGACGTGATCGAGGCGGCGCTGGGCAATGGCAAGGTCCTCGAATTCACCGAATACCCGGCCGGCGCCGCGCATTTCCTCAAGACCGGCGACGGCGCGCCCAAGGCCACCATGGATGCCTGCCGCAAGGCCGATGCGATCCTGCACGGCGCCGCCGGCCTGCCGGGCGTCGTCCATCCCGACGGCACGGAAGCGGGCGTCGACATCGGCCTCGGCCTGCGCGTCCAGCTCGACCTCTACGCCAATGTCCGCCCGATCAGGCTGCGCGAGGGCATCGTCTCGCCGCTGCGCGGGCGCGAGGTCGGCCAGATCGACTACACCATTATCCGCGAGGACAGCGAGGGCATGTATGCCAGCCGCGGCGCCGGCGCGGTGGTGCGCGAGGAGATGGCGGTCGACATGCTGATCGTCACCCGCAAGGGTATCGAGCGCGTCGTGCGCGCCGCCTTCGAGCTCGCCCGCAAGACCGGCGGCGCCCCGCGCGACGGCAAGAAGCGCGTCACCTGCTGCGACAAGGCCAATGTGCTGCGCAGCCTCGCCTTCTTCCGCCGCGTCTTCGACGAGGTCGGTGAGCAGTATCCCGACGTCGAGCGCGACTATTCCTATGTCGACGCCATGACCGTGCACCTCGTCGAGCGGCCGGACTTCTACAATGTGATCGTCGCCGAGAACCTGTTCGGCGACATCATCTCCGACCTCGGCGCCGTCACCGTCGGCGGCATGGGCATGTCGCCCACCGCCGAGCTCGGCGACCATCACGGCTTCTTCCAGGCCGCGCACGGCTCCGCGCCGACCATCGCCGGGCAGGGCATCGCCAACCCCTACGGCACCATCCTCGCCGGCGCGATGATGCTGCACTGGCTCGCCGAGCGGCATGACGATCCCACGCTCGCCGAGGCTGGCCGCCGCATCGAGGAGGCCAGCGCCCGCGCGCTCGCCGGCGGCGTGAAGACCCGCGACATCGGCGGCAAGGCGATGACCAGGGACGTGACCGCCGCCGTCATCGGCGAACTCGGCTCGTCGCTGAAGGTCGCCTGATCCCGCTTCGTCCGCCGGGCCGGCGCTTCGAGGCTTCTCAGCCCTCGAAGCGGGCGCGGCCGTTGCCGAACTGGATCACCGGAGGGGGCACCACGAAGCTCTCGTCGAGATTGGCGATGTCGGGGCAGCCGATCTGCGCGAGGTTGAGGTCGATCTCGCGGCGCAGGATCGACACCAGACGTTGCGCCCCCAGCCGCCCGAAGGCGGCGACACTGTAGAGCGCGGCGCGGCCGAGCAGGCAGATGTCCACGCCCATCGCCATCGCCATCAGCATGTCGGTGCCGCGGCGGAAGCCGCTGTCCATGATGATGGTCTGCTCCGGCGCCGCCGCGCGGATGGCGGGGAGCACCTCGAGCGGGGCGGGGGCGCTGTCGAGCTGGCGCCCGCCATGGTTGGAGACATAGAGCCCGTTGGCGCCGAGCTCGGCCGCCTGGCGGGCGTCGTCGGGATGCAGCACGCCCTTGATGACGAGATTGCCCGGCCAGATCTTGCGCATGTGCTCGAAGTCCCGCCAGGTCTGGTCGGGTGTCGGGAGCTGCGTGCCGAAGAAGTCCGCCACCTCGTCCGGGGTGGCGTTCGGCGGCGCATAGGCTTTGAAGCTGCCCATCAGCGGCATGCCGCCGCTGCACACATAGTCCCAGGTCCAGCGCGGATGGGTCAGGCCGTCGAAGACCAGCGAGGCGGTCTTGCGCAGCGGGCGCGAGAAGCCGTTGCGCATGTTGCGCTCGCGGTTCGGCGCCACCGGCACGTCGGCGGTGATCACCAGCGTCTCGACGCCGCAATCCTTCGCCCGGCCGATGAGCGAGTCGGCGATTGCGCGGTCGCGCGTGGTGTAGAGCTGGAACCACAGATTGCCGCGCGCGAGCCGGGTGGCCTCCTCCACCGTGTTGTTGCCGGCGGTCGACAGCAGGAAGGGCAGGTTGGCCTCGCCCGCGGTCTCGGCCAGGAGCCCCTCCGCGCCGGGGCGCCAGAGGTCCGGCGTGCCAGTCGGGCAGAAGCCGAAGGGGCTGTCATAGGTCCTGCCGAAGACGGTGGTCTTCTGGCTGCGCTGGGACACGTCGACGAAATAGCGCGGCAGCAGGCGGCACTGGCTGAAGATGCGCTCGTTGCGGGCGATGCCGTGCTCGCCCTCGACGCCACCCTCGATGAAGTCGAACACCACGCGCGGCAGCCGGCGCTTCGCTGCCTTGCGCATGTCCTCGGCGGTGATCATCCTCTCGATCTTCATATGTCGACACTCAATGCGCTATACGGCTGCTTTCTGCCGAAATTATCGTCGATAGAACATAATAAAGTCGACAGATAATATCGTCCCAAACCATTGACATCTAGAAACTAGATGTCAATGGTTTGGGATCAAAAATGCGATCCGCACCGTTCGACGCCGCGATTGAGCGTCCTCGCGCGAAGGGTATAAAGGTCCGTCGAGTGCCGGATGCCGGCGAAGGAAACGGAGCAAGGATGGAAGGCGAGAGCGCGGACCGGCCGCGAAACGAGCGCAGGCGCGGGGCGGTTCCCCTTGCGCCGCTGCGGCTGCCGAGCCGCGGGCAGGCGCGCGGCGCCACCGAGGAGGTCATCGCCCGCATCAACGCGATGATCAGCGACAAGGTGCTCTCGCCCGGCGACCGGCTGCCGGCCGAGATCAGCTTCGCCCGCCAGCTCGGCGTGCCGCGCTCGGCGGTGTCGCGCGCCTATGCCAAGCTGGAGGCCTACGGCCTGATCCGCACCGTGCCGCAGAGCGGCACCTATCTCGCCGGCATCGAGAGCGATGCGCTCGGCGCGCTGATGTACAACGTGATGAACGCCAACTTCATCACGGTCGAGGCCGATGACATTGAGCACCTCTACCGCTTCCGCGCCTTCCTCGAGGAATCGGCCGCCCTGCCGCTGGTCCGCACCGCCACCGACGAGGATCTGCGCGCGCTCGCCGAGACGCAGGAATGGGTCAGGACCAAGATCCTGGAGCAGAACGGTACCATCGAGGACGACCTGCTGTTCCACCTGAAGATCGCCGAACTGAGCGGGCGGCCCTTCTTCAAGTCGATCCAGCTCTTCATCGCCGTGCCCATGGTCAACGTGTTCCGCCCGATCGAGAACAGCCGCCGCACCGAGGAGATGAACGAGCGCTGGCGAAACTCGATGCGCGAGCATGACGAGATCGTCGCTGCCCTCATGGCGCGCGACGAGGACCGTGTCCGTCAGGCCATCTGGACGCATTGCCGGAACTCGGTCGATTTCCGCTCCAACATGCTGAGGCACGGCGCCCCCTAGAAATGCGCGCCGCGCGGGCATTGGGCCGATGCGCGTGCCTTCGCTTTGAAACCTTTCATTGCCCGCCGAGGACGCGCCGTGAGTGCTGAACATCCCGCCCGCCGAGACGTCACCATCCTTGTGCCCGGCACCACGCTGCATCCGCACGCGGTGGCGCGCATCGACGGCGCGTTCCGCCTCGTGCGCATCGAGCGGGCCGACCCGGCGCTGATCACGCCGCAGCTCGCCGGGCAGGTGCAGGGCGTCGCCGCGGCGTCGACCACGCTCGACGCCGCCTTCATCGACGCGCTGCCGAAGCTGGAGATCATCGGCTATTTCGGCATGGGCTATGAATCGGTCGATGCCGCCCACGCGGCGAGCCGCGGCGTCATGGTCACCAACACGCCGGACGTGATGAACGAGGAGGTGGCCGACGTCGCCGTCGGCCTGCTGCTCTCCTGCGTGCGCGAATTCGCCAAGGCCGAGCAGTGGCTTCGCGACGGCAGCTGGAAGAGCAAGGGCAGCTATCCGCTGAGCGCGGCGACGCTGCGCGGGCGCTCCATCGGCATTTACGGCATGGGCCGCATCGGCACCGCCATCGCCCGCCGGCTGGAGGCCTTCGGCGTCACGATCGGCTACCACAACCGCTCGCGCAACGATTCCGTGCCCTACCGCTACTACCCGACGCTGCTCGACTTGGCCGCCTCGGTCGACACGCTGATCAGCGTCGCCCCGGGCGGGCCTTCGACCGAGAAGGCGATCAATGCCGAGGTGCTGGCGGCGCTCGGGCCGGAGGGCGTGGTGGTCAATGTCGGGCGCGGCAGCACCATCGACGAGGCGGCGCTGGCCGAGGCGCTGACCCGCGGCATCATCCGCGGCGCGGCGCTCGACGTCTTCGCCGACGAGCCCAACGTGCCGCAGGCGCTGCTCGACGCGCCGAACACGGTGCTGCTGCCGCACATCGCCTCGGCCTCCCGCCGCACAAGGCAGGCGGTGGCGGATTTGTGCGTCGACAACCTCGTCTCCTGGTTCGACGACGGCCGCCCGCTCACCTCGGTGCGCGAATGCGCCGGCCTTCCCACGCGGGCGTCCCGCTGAGAGCCACCGGCGGCCGCCTCAATCGGCGAGGGTCAGCGCGCCGAAGCCCTCAGTGGCGATGGTGACCGAGGCCGCGGGCAGCGACACGGGCGTCGGCTGCACCAGCGAGCCGGCGAGCACGATGTCGCCGGCGGCGAGGGCAAGGCCGTGCGAAGCGAGCTTGCCGACCAGCCAGCGCAAGGCTTCGAACGGGCGCAGCGCGTCGGCGGTGCTGCCATGCACGACCTTGCCGTCGATCTCGATGAAGCCCGGCACGTCGCGCTCCAGCCGCGTCTCCCAGTCCGCGACCGGCGGGCCGAGCACGAAGGCGGAATGGAAGAAGTCGTCGGTGAGGATGGTGGGGATGCCGACATCGAGCGGCGCGCCGTAGCGGTTGTCGATGACCTCGCAGGCGAGATGGCCCGAGGCGATGGCGGCGCGCAGCCCCTCGTCCGACAGATCGCTGGTTCCGGTGAGCGGCCGGCCCATGACGAAGGCGATCTCGCATTCGAGCGAGGGCGCGACGAAGGGCAAAGCGAGCGCCTCGCGCAGAGTCGGCTTCCGCGTCAGGTCGTAGATGCCGGCATAGGCGGGCTCGGTGAGGCCGAGCGCGCGCTGGCCCTCGGTAGCGATGGAGGCGATCTTCCAGCCGACGCGGTTGACGCCGCCGCGTTCGAGCGCGGCATGGATTTGCTGCTGCAGCCGATAGGCCGCTTCGATGTCCTTGGGGCGCCGCGCGTCGGAAAAGCGGTGCCAGTCGGGGCGGCGCCTGCGCATCTCGGCAAGCGCGGTCACATCGTCTGCGGGAAGGCTGGGCGACATCATCCGGTCCGTTTCAGGAGAGGGCGCAAGGGCGGGTAGTTCATTCGCGCCGTGCCGCGAGGGGCAGCATCGGTGCCCTCGGCTTGACACCGGCGAGCAGTAACTCAGTATGATATTATGAATAGAGTTTCACCCGTCGTTCAGCGCTCCCTCAAACGGAATCTGCGCGAGCAGGTCGTCGACGAGATCGGCAACGAGATCGTTTCCGGCCGGCTGAAGCCGGGGGATTTCCTGCCGAGCGAGGATGTGCTGCTCGGCCGCTACGACGTCAGCCGGACGGTTCTGCGCGAGGCGCTGAACGTGCTTGCCGGCAAGGGCATTCTCGACGCGCGGCCCAAGCGCGGCACAAGGGTGCGCCCGCGCTACGAGTGGAGCCAGCTCGACCCGGTGGTGCTCGGCTGGCAGGGGAACGCGCAGCCCGACGCCGCGGCGGAGGACGGGCGCGATGCGCTGATGGAAGTGCGCCGCATCGTCGAGCCGGGTGCCGCGGCGCTCGCCGCCCAGCGCGGCACGGACGCGGATTTCGAGGCCATCAGGGACGCCTATGCCGCCATGGAGCAGGCCGGCGATTCGGCCGAGGCCTTCATGGAGGCGGACCTCGCCTTCCACACCGCCTGCCTCTTCGCGGCCAAGAACGACCTGCTGGCGCCGGTCGCGCATGCCATACGCTCGGAGATGATGGCGTCGCTGCGCATCACCAACCGTGATCCCGAGGCCAACCGCACCATCGCGCTGCCCCTGCACAAGGCGATCCTCGACGCCATACTGGCGCATGATCCCGAAGCCGCGGCCGCGGCGATGAAGCGCCACCTCGACGACACCGAGCAGCGCCGCTCAGCCGCGCGGAGCTGAACCTCGCCATGATGCACCCTTCCGACATCGCGGATTCCGGCGAGGTCATCGCCATCGACTGGGGCACGTCCTCGCTCAGGGCGGCGCTGATGGCGCCGGACGGCGCGGTGCGCGAGCGCATCGCCTCGCCCGACGGCATCATGTTCGCCAATGGCCGCCGCTTCGAGGACATCTTCCGCGCGCTGTTCGGCGAGTGGATCGCGCGCCATCCCGGCGCCACCATCCTCGCCTCCGGCATGATCGGCAGCCGACAGGGCTGGGTCGAGGCGCCCTATGCCGCTTGTCCTGCCGGCTTCGAGGATCTGGCGCGCGGCCTCGTCTTCGCCGAGGTCGAGGGGCTGGCGAAGGTCGGCTTCGTGCCGGGCCTCAGCATCGAGCATGACGACGGCGTGCCCGACGTCATGCGCGGCGAGGAGACCCAGGTCTTCGGCGCGCTCGCCTCGCTCGGGGTGAGCGAGGGCGTCTTCGTGCTGCCGGGCACCCATTCCAAATGGGTGCGGGTGGAAGGCGGGCGCATCATCGGCTTCCGCACCTTCATGACCGGCGAGATGTTCGACCTGCTGCGCCGGCACTCCATCCTCGGCCGGCTGATGCCGGAAGGCGCGCCGAAAGGCGGCGAGCCGGGAGAGGCGTTCGACCTCGGCTGCGAGCTCTCGGGCAGCGGAACCCTGCTGCACCACCTCTTCTCCGTGCGCAGCCGCGGCCTGCTCGGCAAGACGGCACCGGAGCAACTGGCCGACTACATGTCCGGCCTCATCATCGGCGAGGAGGTCCGCGAAGCCAGGACCTTCTTCACAGAAGCGCCGTCGCCGGTCTATCTGGTCGGGCGCGGCGACCTCGCCAGCCTCTACCGGCGGGCGCTGGCGCATTACGACCTGCAATCGGCCGCGCTCGACGACGGCGTGACCTTTGCGGGCCTGTTCGCGCTGGCGCGCACGCATCGTGCACAGATGAAGGTGTGAGAATGGATTTCCGGGCGCAGCTCGCCGCCTTCCCGCTGATCGCCATATTGCGCGGGGTGAAGCCCGACGAGATCGTCGGCGTCGGCGACGCGCTGGTCGAGGCGGGCTTCCGCATCATCGAGGTGCCGCTGAACTCGCCCGAGCCGCTCAAGAGCATCGGCACGCTGGCGAGCCGGCATCCCGGCGTGCTGGTCGGCGCCGGCACCGTGCTCGACCCGGCGGATGTGGACCGCATCCGCGACGTCGGCGGCGCACTCATCGTCATGCCGCATGCCGACATCGAGGTGATCGGCCGGGCGAAGCAGCTGGGCCTCGCCTGCACGCCCGGCGCGGCGACGCCGACGGAAGCCTTCGCCGCGCTCAAGGCCGGTGCCGACGCGGTGAAGCTATTCCCCGCCGAGATGTTGCCGCCGGCCATCGTGAAGGCATGGCGCGCGGTGTTCCCGGCCGAGGTGCCGCTGATGCCGGTCGGCGGGGTGAAGCCGGAGACCATGCCGGCCTATTGGCAGGCCGGTGCCCGCGGCTTCGGCCTCGGCTCGGCGCTCTACCAGCCCGGCATGAGCGGAGCCGAGGTGAGCATCACCTCCGCCGCGTTCGCCCGGGCGGTGAAGGAACTGCCCGGGCGCTGAGTGTGGAGAAAGGCTGGGCTACATCGCCCAGCCGCCGTCGATGATGTGCGTCTGGCCGGTGGTGAAGGCCGCGCCGGCGAGATAGACGGCGAGGTCGGCGATCTCCGAGGGCTGGCCGATGCGGCCGATGGGCTGGCGGGCGATGAACTCGGTCCGCGCCTTGTCGTAGTCGCCGAGCGCGCGCAGCCGGTTCTGCAGCGAGGGGCTCTCCACCGTGCCGGGGCAGATGGCGTTGCAGCGGATTCCCTTGGCGACGTAGTCCGCCGCCACCGACTTGGTGAGGCCGATGACCGCCGCCTTGGTGGTGGCATAGGCGAAGCGGTTGGGCACGCCCTTGAGGCTGCTGGCGACCGAGGCGATGTTGATGATCGAGCCGTCGGCCCGCTCCAGCATGCCCGGCAGCACCGCGCGGATGGTGCGGTACATCGACTTCACGTTGAGCTGGAAGGCGAAATCCAGATCGTCCGAGGTGCAGTCGAGCACGGTGCCGGCATGCACGAAGCCGGCGCAATTGACGAGGATGTCGATGCGGCCGATCTCGCTCGTCAGCGCCGCGACCGCCTCATCGCTGAGCACGTCGAGCTTGCGGGTCTTCAGTCCGTCGAGCCCGGCCAGCGCCGCCTCGTTGACGTCCGTCGCCCAAACTTCGGCGCCCGCGCGCCCGAGCCCCTCGGCGATGGCTCGGCCGATGCCGTTGCCGGCCGCCGTCACCAGCGCCACGCGTCCCTGCAAACCCGCCACTCGTTCTCTCCCAGGATGTCGTTTTTGACGTCCCGCCGCGCAGGCGGGACGGGATGGTTTATCGCGTTGGGCGACTAGCTGCCAGCGCGATGCATTCCCTATGTCGATCGATTTTTCATATTATAATATGAAAAACTGGACGCTAGCGTGCAGAGCGCGTCGAGCGGAGGACAAGCGCCGTGAAGATAAGCCATATCCGAACCCATGTGCTCGAAGCCTCGCTCGCCGAGCCCTTCTCCTATTCGCGCGCCTGGTATTCGACCCGCACCTCGATGCTGGTCGAGATCGAGACCGACGAGGGCATCACCGGCTGGGGCGAGTGCTACGGTCCGGCGCGGATCAACGCCGCCATCGTCGAGGCCATGGCGCCGCTGCTGATCGGCCAGGACCCGCTGCGCACCGAATGGATCTGGCAGGACCTCTATGCCCGCTACCGCGACCACGGCCAGAAGGGCGTGATCATCCAGAGCATCAGCGGCATCGACATCGCCCTGTGGGACATCAAGGGCAAGTTCTTCGACCAGCCGATCCACCGGCTGATGGGCGGGCCGCTGCGCAGCGAGGTGAAGGCCTATGCCACCGGCCTCTACGGCCGTCGGCGCGAGGACCATGTCGACTATCTCGTCGAGGAAGCCCTCGACTATGTCGGGCAGGGCTTCCACGCGGTGAAGCTCAAGGTCGGCTACGGCGTCGAGCGCGACGCCCGCGCGGTGCGGGCCGTGCGCGAGGCTATCGGCCCGGATATCGGGCTGATGATCGACGCCAACCACGCCTATGACGCGGTCGCCGCCATCCGCCTCGGGCGGAAGATCGAGGAGTTCGACATAGGCTGGTTCGAGGAGCCGGTGCCGCCGGAGGACATCGCCGGCCATCTCAGGGTGCGCGAGGCGCTGGCCATGCCGATCGCCAGCGGCGAATGCGAGTTCACCCGTTACGGCGTGCGCGAGCTGCTCGCCCGCAACGCCATCGACATATTGCAGCCGGACACCTGCTCGGCCGGCGGCATCTCCGAAGTCAAGAAGATCGCCGACATGGCGATGGTCCACGGCATGCGCTGCCTGCCGCATGTGTGGGGCTCGGGCGTCGCTATGGCGGCCTCGTTGCAACTGCTTGCGGTGGTGCCGGCCTTCACCCCGCCCTCGCTCGCGCCGCTGGAGCCGATCCTCGAATTCGACCGCACCGAGCACCCGATCCGCCAGGCCATCCTGACGACCCCCATCGAGCACGAGGGCGGCGTGGTGCAGGTGCCGACCGGGCCGGGTCTGGGCGTCGAGATCGACCGCGCCGCGCTGGAGCGCTTCCGGGCGGCGTGAGGAGACGCAGCCCCTTCAGAACGTCGCGGCGACCAGCAGCAGCAGCTGATGGGCCTGCTGCGAGCGGACCGGCAGGCCGTCCTCCGTCAGGCGGAAATTCTCCGCCTGATAGAGGTTGTAGTCGTACTGCAGCGTGATCGCGAGCGGTGGCGCCGGGGTCCAGGTGAGGTTGGCGCCGACATTGACGTTGGCGATGCCGCTGGCGCCATAGGCCGCCTGCGCCACCGGATCGGCGATGTCGAAGGTGGCGTAGCCGCCGAACACCGCCGAATTCCAATCGTCGTTCCAGTTGTGCAGGTACTGGCCGACGACGCTCCAACCGCGCGTCTTCGAAAGGCTGCCGTCGACGCGCTGGAAGGCGTCGGGCGGGGAGAGGTCGCCGCTGGCGTCGATGATGCCGAGATAGGACACCGCTCCCTCGGCATAGGCGGCCTGGAGATAGAGCGTGTCGCCCGCCGCGATGGCCGGCAGGTTGAACATCACGCCGGCCTGCATTGCATAGCCCCAGTCGCTCGTCGCATTGGCGATGGTGTCGCCGTTGGGGCTGGCCGAGATCTGGTGCAGCGCGCCGGACAGCAGGAACTGCCCCCAGTCGCCGGACTGGCCGAAGGTGGCGACGATCTCCGGCAGCCGCGTGTCGGTGGAGAGCGCATCGGGATCGACGAGGTTCGGCGCGGAGGGCAGCACGCCCTCGTCGCGGGCAGTCGAATCCTCCAGCGACACTTGCGCGGCGAAGCCGTTCGGCAGATGCCAGGTGTAGCCGAGCACGGCGAGCTGGGTCTGGTCGCCGATGGTCGCCGGATCGGTGCCGAGCACGTCCTGGTTGGCGTAGAAGTCGAAGAAGGACTGGGTGAAGCCGAAGGTGAAGCCGGCGAACTCGATATGCATGTCCCAGGGCTGGAACTGCGCCTGCTCCGAGGTTTCCGACCACGGGTCGGCGGTGCGGTGGATCATGCGCAACTCTATATAGGAGCGCAGCGTGCCGTAATCCGTGGCGGTGCGGGCGTCGACCTCCAGCCCCAGGGTGGAGACCCAGTAGAGCGTGGCGTTCTGCGGCGGGTAGTCGGTATAGGTGTTGTAATAGGTCTCGGCCCAGAGATAGGAGCCGATTCTGAGGCAGGTGTCGGTGCCGACGACATAGACGAAGCCGGGGCCCTGCGCCTTGCAGGCCTTCTCATAGGCGGCGGTGCGGGCTGGCGGCTCGGCGGCGAGGGCGGGGACGGATGCCAGCACGCCCCCCATCGCAAGCAGCCCGATCAGTTGAACCCTCATGCACCCCCCGTGATCGCCGCCATGGGAGGTGCCGATCGCCGGTGCGGATATTACCGCCGGCTCCATGCAAACGGAATGTCCAAGGGACTACGCGGCTGGGGATGCGCGGCGACAGCGCCTACAACGCGACGTGATCCCGGTCCGCCAGCGCGGCGCGCATGTGCAGCACGCCGAGTTCGGGAGAGGTGAACACCGGCACTTTCGTCGCCCCGAGCCCGTCCAGCGCGCGGGCCATGGAGGCCTGCGCCAGCACGACGGCGTCGACCTTGCCGGCGACCGCCTCGAAGCCTTCGCGCACCAGCGCGTCATGGTCGGCGCGGTCGCCTTGCGCCAGCTTCTCGAAGGCGCCGGCGCAGAGATGGCTGGTGAGGGTGAGCGGGCGCCCGGCTTCGGCCGCATGGCGCTCGATCAGCGCCGCCGTCGGCTCCAGCGTGGTGGAGAGCGTCGCCAGCACGCCGATGCGGCGGCCCTGCTCCAGCGCCCTTATCGCCATGCCGTCATCGACGCGGAACAGCGGCACCGGGCAGAGCGGGCCGGTCGCGTCCACCGCCGGCCCGAGCGAGGAACAGGTGACCATGATGGCCTGCGCGCCCGCATCGACCGCCGACCACACATGCCCGGCGAGGCGGCGCATGGTGAGGCGCGACAGCGAACCCTCGCGGATGGTGTTCCGCAGCAGGCTCTCGTCGACCATGTTGAACGGCCGCCAGCCCGGCAGGTGCCTGGCCGCAAGCTCCTCGAACACCGGGATCAACCCCGGCACGGTGTGGATGAGCGCCAGCGAGCGGGGAGTGGAAGCAGCGGTCATTTCGGGAAGGCGGTGTTGAGCTCGTCGATCTGGGCCTGGGTCAGCAGGCGCGGGTTCTGGCCGCGCAGCAGGACGAGGAGCTTCGCCGTCTCCTCCAGCTCCTCGGCGGCATAGACGGCGGTCGTCAGGTCCTTGGCGGTGACCACCGGGCCGTGATTGGCCAGCAGCACGGCGGCGTGCTTGCCCTGCAATTCGCGGATCATCTCGCCCATGGCCGGCTCGCCCGGCCGCACATAGGGCAGCAGGCGCACCTGCCCGACGCGCATCACCACGTAAGGGGTCAGCGGGGCGATGCAGTCGTTCGCGTCGAGGTCCGGCAGGCAGGAGAGCGCGGTGGCATAGGTCGAGTGCAGATGCACCACCGCGCCGGTGCCCGGCCGCGTCTCGTAGAATGCCTGATGCAGGAACACCTCCTTGGACGGCTTGTCGCCGGAGATGTGCCTGCCCGAGCGGTCGAGCTTGGAGATGCGGTCGGCTTCCAGGAAGCCGAGGCAGGAATTGGTCGGCGTCATCAGGATCCCGTCATCGACGGCGACGCTGATATTGCCGGCCGAGCCGACCGAATAGCCGCGCTCGAACAGCGAGCGCGACAGGCGCACCAGAAGCTCACGCGTCGCCTGCTCGTCCATCGTCCGCTCCCTCACGCCGCTTTCGCCGAGATGGCGCCGAGCGCCTTCTCGAAGAAGTCGACGGCGCCGAAATTGCCGGACTTCAGCGCCATGCCCAGCCCGGTGCCGTCCTCGGTGACCAGCACCGGCACGCCGGGATCGATCTCCGGGCCGATGCGGAAGGAGGTGACGCCGAGCGCCGAGACCACGGCGCCCGAGGTCTCGCCGCCGCCGACCACGATGCGGCGCACGCCGGCATCGAACAGCGTCTTGGCCGCCTTGGCGAACAGGGCGTCGAGCTTGTGGGCCACCGCCTCGCGGCCGTAGCGTTCCTGTAGCGCCGCGACCTGCTCCGGCTTCGAGGAGGAATAGACCAGCGGCGCCTTGCCGGCATTGGCCTTGATGAAGGCGACGAGGTCGTCCGAGGTCAGCGTGCCGGCCATCACCTGCTCGACATCGATGGCGAGCACGGGATGATCAGCCGAATGCCGCTCGATCTGGCCGAGCGTGGCGCGCGAGCAGCTCCCCACGAGAACCGCCTCCGGCCCCTCGATGGCGTCGATCGCCGGCGCGCCGCCCTTGGCGAGGCCGGCCTTGATGAAGTTGCGCGGCAGGCCGAGCGCGATGCCCGATCCCCCGGTGAGGAACCGGGCGTCCTTGCAGGCTTCCGCGATGGTCAAGAGGTCGTCATTGCTGATGGCGTCGACGATGACGAGGCGCTCGCCGCGCCCGCCCGCCGCCGCCAGTGCTTCGCGCACGGCATCCGGGCCGCGGCGCACGATGCTCCAGTCGACGAGGCCGACGGCTTCCGTGGTCTGAAGCCGCAGCCAGCGGCGCAGGTCCGGGTCGGTCATCGGGTTGAGCGGGTGGTGCTCCATGCCCGATTCGTTCAGCAGCCGGTCGCCGACGAAGAGGTGGCCCTTGTAGATGGTGCGCCCGGCATCGGGGAACACCGAGCAGGCGATCACGCCCTTGACGCCGAGCCGCTTGGCGAGTGCCTCGCCGACCTGGCCGATATTGCCGTCGGGAGTGGAATCGAAGGTCGAGCAGTACTTGAAGATGATCTGCCGGCAGCCCTGCGCCAGCAGCCAGTCCAGCGCCGCCTGCGACTGCTCGACCGCCTCCTCGGCGGGGATGGAGCGGCTCTTCAGCGCGATGACGCAAGCCTCGACGTCGGCGGCGGCGTCGGTGGTCGGCACGCCGAGATATTGCACCGTGCGCAGCCCGCCTTCCGGCGCGACGCCCTTGGCGATCGTGTTGGCGATGTCGCTCGCCCCCGTGAAGTCGTCGGCGATCACTCCGAGCAGCATGTCTTCCACCCTCTCCCTGTCGCCTGTGGTCAGGCGTTTTCCTTCAGCACCTTGCGCTTGGCGGTCACCAGCGCGGCGAGGCAGCGGTCGCGCCAGGCCTTGCGGGCGTCGAGCCCATCGGCGGGCGTCTTGGCGCGGCGCTGCTTCTCGACGGTGGCGACCAGTGCCTCGCTCCACGGGCGCGGATCGGCCTGTTCCTTGGCGAGGTCGTAATACATCGGGCCGAGCTTGGCGCAATAGTCGGCGACGCCGCCCTGCGCGTTCAGGTCGATGGTCTCGAACGGGCCCATGAAGAACCAGCGCAGGCCGAGCCCTTCCGACATCGCCGCGTCGACGTCGGTCGCCGAGACCACGCCGTCCTCGACGAGGCGGAAGGCTTCCGCCAGCACCGCGCTCTGCAGCCGGTTGACGACGAAGCCGGCGATCTCGCGGTTGAGGCGGATCGGCACCTGGCCGACCGCACGCATCAGCGCATCCGTGCGCTCGACGACGGCGGGCGCGGTCCACGGCGCCGGGATGATCTCGACCAGCGGGATGAGGTGCGGCGGGTTGATCGGATGGGCGACGACGCAGCGCTCGCGGCCTTCGATCTCGCCGGTGAAGGAGGAGGCGGGGAAGCCGGAGGTGGAGGAGGCGATGATCGCGTCCGGTTTCACCAGGTTCGCCAGCTCCTTGTAGAGCGCCTGCTTGATCGGCAGCCGCTCCGGCGCGCTCTCCTGGATGTAGTCGGCGCCGCTCACCGCCTCCGCGAGGCTGGAGGCCGGCTTCAGGCGGGACAGGATGGTCTCGGGCGTCTCGCCGTTGAGCAGGCCCTGCGCGGCCAGCGCCGGTGCGGCGCCGCGCACGAAGTCCAGCGCCGCTTGAAGAGAGGCCGGCGAGGGATCGTAGAGCGTCACCTCATAGCCCGCGCGCGCGAAGACGAGACCCCAGGAGCCGCCGACGAGGCCGCAGCCGACAAGAG
Organism: Ancylobacter novellus DSM 506; assembly: GCF_000092925.1. Taxonomy (NCBI): domain Bacteria; kingdom Pseudomonadati; phylum Pseudomonadota; class Alphaproteobacteria; order Hyphomicrobiales; family Xanthobacteraceae; genus Ancylobacter; species Ancylobacter novellus. The sequence goes on from NC_014217.1 coordinate 4,314,937, forward strand.
CGATTTTGGTCATTCCATTCCGTCCAAAGCAGGGTCGTAGAGAGTGGCCGGCGCGCCGCGAGGCCGCCGGCCGGGAGGGCTCACGCGGAGGCGGCGAGGCCGCCGAGATAGGCGGCGCGCACCTGGTCGTTGTTCCACAGTTCGTCCGGCTTGCCGGAGACCAGCAGCGAGCCGGCTTCCAGTACATAGCCGCGGTCGGCGACCGAGAGCGCCATGTTGGCGTTCTGCTCGACCAGCAGCACAGTGGTGCCGCGCTTGCGGATCTCGCCGATGATGCGGAACACCTGCTGCACGATCAGCGGGGCGAGGCCGAGCGAGGGCTCGTCGAGCAGAAGCAGCTTCGGCTTGGCCATCAGGCCGCGCGCCACCGCCACCATCTGCATCTGTCCGCCCGACAGGCTCCAGCAATAGGCGTGCTCGAGCCGCTTCAGGTCCGGGAAGAACTCGAACATGTCGTCGGCTTCGCGCTCCAGCTGGCCGCGCGAGACGCCCGCGCGGTTCGACGAGCCGAGCAGGATGTTGTCGCGCACGGTGAGGCCGGGGAACAGGCGGCGGCCCTCCGGCACATGGGCGAGGCCGAGCTTGGCGATGGCCTCGGTCTTCAGGCCGAGGATCGGCTGGCCGGCGAAGGTGATGGAGCCGCCGATATGCGGCACCAGCCCGGAGATGGAGCGCAGCGTCGTGCTCTTGCCGGCGCCGTTGGAGCCGAGCAGGGCGACGATCTCGCCTTCCTCGACGGTGAGGTCGAGGCCCTTGAGCACGTCGCCGGCATTGTAGCGTGCGGTGAGGCCCTTAATCTCAAGCAGCTTCATTGCGCGGCTCCCCCAGATAGGCGGCGATGACTTCGGGATGGGCGAGCACGGCGCGCGGCTCGCCATCGGCAATGCGCTTGCCGAAGTTCAGCACGGTGATGTGGTCGGCCACCTGCTCGATCAGCTTCATGTCGTGGTCGATGATGACGATGGTCAGGCCGTGGCCCTTCAGCCGCTTGAGCAGCGCCGCCATCTCGCCCTTCTCGGTGAGGTTGAGGCCGGCGGCCGGCTCGTCGAGCAGCAGGATTTCCGGCGAGCCGGCGAGCGCACGGGCGATCTCGACATAGCGCTGGTGGCCGTAGGGCAGGTCGCCCACCGGCAGGCCGGCGACGTCGCGCAGGCCGACGAAGTCGAGCGCGGCGAGCGCCCGCTCGCGGGTCGCCTGCGCGCCGGCGACATCGTTGCCGTCGCGCTCGGCGCCGATGGTGACGTTCTCCAGAACGGTGAGGCCGCGGAACACGCGGATGTTCTGGTAGGTGCGGCACATGCCGAGCTTGGCGCGCTCATGCGGGGCGAGCGCGGTGACATCGCGGCCGAGCAGCTTCACCCGGCCGGCGGTGGCGACATAGAGGCCGGTGATGACGTTGACCATGGTGGTCTTGCCCGAGCCGTTCGGCCCGATCAGCGCATGCACCGAGCCCTTGCGCACCGCCATGTCGACGCCGTCGAGCGCCTTCAGGCCGCCGAAGTGCTTGGCGAGGCCGGAGATGTCGAGGACGATCTCCTTCGACGCCTCGCCCTTGCGGCTGAGTAGCGGCAGCGGCGTGACCGGGCCGCCCTCGATCGGCGCCGCCTTGAAGAAGCGATCGGCGACGAGGCCCCACACGCCGCGCGGCAGGAAGATCATGATGGCGATCACCGCCGCGCCGTAGACGGCAAGGTACGCCTGGCGCAGGAAGCGCAGCCATTCCGGCAGCAGCACCAGGAGGATGGTGCCGAGCAGCGCGCCGACCGGCGACTGCACGCCGCCAAGCAGCGCCATGGTCAGCAGCACGATGGACTCGTTGAAGGTGAACTGGTCCGGGCTGATATAGGAGAAGGCACCGGCGAACAGGCCGCCGCCGAGGCCGCCCAGCGCCGCCGAGATGCCGAAGGCCACCGTCTTGGTGCGGAACACGTTGATGCCGCAGGTGGAGGCGGCGATCTCGTTGTCGCGCACCGCCTGCATGGCGCGGCCGAGCCGGCTCGCCTTGAGGCCGGCGGCGTAGAAGGTGACGCCGACCAGGAAGGCGAGGCAGAGCGCCAGATAGGACGAGCCGCCCGACAGGTCGATGGGGCCGAGCACCGGCCGTTCGACGCCGGAGATGCCGTCCGGGCCGCGGGTGAAGCTGATCCAGTTGGTCAGCACCATGGTGACGATCATCTGGAAGCCGATGGTCACCATGGCGAGGTAGTGGCCGCCGAGCCGCAGCGTGGCGAGGCCGAGGAAGATGCCGCCGATCGAGGTGACGACGACGCCGAGCGCCAGCGCCACGAAGAAGGGCAGGCCGTAATCGACCGTGCCGAGCGCGACGCAATAGGCGCCGAGCCCGAGGAAGGCGGCCTGGCACAGCGCGAGCTGGCCACAATAGCCGAGCACGATGACGACGCCGGCGACGGCGATGGCATAGGTCGCCGCCTGCATCATGATGTTGAGGTAGTAGCCCTGGGTGGGCGCGAAGAGGGCGACGGCGACCACCGCCGCGAGGGCGAGGATGCCGTAGAGGGCCGTGCGGCCGGTGGAGGAAGCGGTACGGGTCACTTTTGTCCTCCTCACGCCTTCTCGGCGATGCGTTCGCCGAACAGGCCCTGCGGGCGCACGAGCAGCACCGCGAGCAGCATCAGGAAGGCGAAGGCGTCCTTGTAGGGGACGGAGATGTAGGTGGCGCCCAGCGTCTCGACGATGCCGATGATCAGGCCGCCGCAGATGGCGCCGGGGATCGAGCCGAAGCCGCCGATGATGTTGGCGGCGAAGGCCTTGAGAGCGATCAGCGGGCCGATGCCGACCGAGACGAACAGGATCGGCGCGACGAGGATGCCGGCGAGGCCGCCGAGCGCGGCGCTGTAGGCGAAGGTGCCGAAGATCATGGCGATGACAGGAATGCCGAGCAGGCTCGCCATCTCCTTGTCCTGCGAGGTGGCCTGCAGCTTCTTGCCGACCATGGTCTTCTCGAAGATCAGGTACTGCAGGCCGACCAGCACCGCCGTGACCGCGATGATGGTCAGGTACTGGCTGTCCATGAACACGTTGCCGACCAGGAAGCCGGCGCCGTCGAACAGGCCGGGCAGCACTTCCGGGCTCGGCCCGTAGGTGGCGAGGATCAGGTTCGACAGCAGGATGGTGGCGCCGATGGTGCTGATGATCACCGGGATCTGCCCGCGGTCGCGCAGCGGCCAGTAGGTGATCGAGGCGAAGATGACGCCGAAGACCGCCATACACACCACGGCCAGGCCGAGCGAGACGAAATAGTTCAGCCCGAAGCCGGTGAGCAGGATCACCATGGCGTAGGCGCCCAGCATGGAGAACTCGCCCTGGGCGAAATTGACGACGTTCGCCGAGCGGATCAGCAGCACGAAGCCGAGGGCGACCATGGCATAGATGCTGCCGATGCCGATCCCTGTGAACAGAAGCTGTGGAAGCAGACTCATCGCCGGTCCTGCGCGCGAGAGAACAAGGTCTTCCTGCGGGCGCTCGGCGCCATGTGGCAGGAAGGCGGAGGTGCGATCAGGAGATCACGAAAGAGGCGGCCGCGCGGACGCGGCCGCTGAGTGACGTCACGAAGAGGGGCCGTGACGCGGAAGGAAGGGGGCGCGGGAGAAGCCGCGCCGCCATTACGTGTCGCCGATCACTTCTCGCAGATCACTTGTCGAAGGAGATGTGGCGCTCGAAGACGATCGTGCCCTTGTCGTTGCGGACGATGTTGTAGCCGCGCAGGCCGTCGCCGTTCTGGTCGAAATTGTAGGTGCCCTCGGCGCCCTTGAAGTCCTTGAGCGAAAGCAGCGCCTCGCGGACCTTGGCCGGCTCGGTGCTGCCCGCCTTCTTGACCGCCTCGGCGATCAGGCGGATCGAATCGTAGGTCCAGGCCGAGGTGTAGTCCGGCGGACGGCCGACCTTCTTGGAGAAGGCGTCGAAATAGACCTTCGCCTCGTCATTGGCGGCCGAGTTGTAGTCGGCGACCGCGAAGGTGCCGTGCAGAGCCGGGCCGGCGAGCTGCAGCGCGGTGGTCGAGGCGACCGAGGCCGAGCCGACCCACGGGGCGTTGATGCCGAACTGCTTGAACTGGCGCGCCAGCACGGCGACGTCGGTCTCGAGCGGGGTGTAGCTGGCGATGATGTCGGCGCCGGACTGGCGCACCGCCAGCACGATCGGCGTCATGTCGGCCTGGCTGTTGTTGAAGCCCTGCACCAGCACCGGCTCGATGCCGAGCGCCTTGAGCGAGGCGGTCAGCGCCTTGGCGCCGGCGGTGCCGAAGGCGTCGGTCGAGTGGACGATCGCCCACTTCTTCTTGCCGAGCGTGTTCACGCCGTAGTCGGCGATCACCTTGGCCGAGAAGGAATCGTTGGGGCGGGTGCGGAAGAACCAGGGATTGCCGTTCTGGGTCAGCGACGGGTCGGTGCCGCCGAAGAACACCGGGATGCCCGCACGCTTGGCGTCGGCGGAGATGGCGTTGACCTGCGTCGAGCGCAGCGAGGCCAGAACGGCGACGAGGTCGCCACGATTGATCAGGCGGGAAAAGGCCAGGACGATGCCGGGATTGGTGGTCTGGTCGTCTTCGATGACGAGCTCGAACTTGCGGCCGAGCGCGCCGCCCTCGGCGTTCACGCGCTCGATGCCGAGCTCGGCGCCGGCCTGCTGGAAGTGACCGACCTCGGCGGCGACGCCGGTGAGCGGGGCGGCCATGCCGATCTTGATCGTGTCCTCGGCGGCGGCGGGAACCAGCGAGCCGGCAAGCGCGGCGGCCGAGATCAGGCCGAGCGCGAAACGACGTGACAATGCCATAAAGACCTCCCAGATATGAATCCGATTTGATATCGGATTGTTCGGGGCGCACCATCGTCGCTAAAATGACACCGAGTCAAGAGGCCTTTTCGCTGTCTGGAATCGGTTTCGTTGACTTATGGAGCCGTTCCAGGACTATCTCCCCACGAGCATGAAGCCGGTGCCGATGAGCAGCACGTTCTCCATTCCCCGTCCCGTTCGGCTCGGCGCCGAGGTCTATGACTGGCTTCTCAAGAAGCTGATGTCGCTGGAGATCGAGCCCGGCGGGCGCATCAGCGTCGACAAGCTGGCGCGCGAGCTCGGCGTGTCGCAGACGCCGATCCGCGAGGCGCTCAGCCAGCTGGAGGCGCAGGGGCTGGTGGTGAAGATCCACTTGTCCGGCTACCGCGCCGCCTCGCAGCTCACCCGCAAGCAGTTCGACGATCTGTGCGAGCTGCGGCTGCTGCTGGAGCCCGCCGCGGCGGCGCGGGCGGCGGTGCGGATGTCGGAGGACGAGCTCGGCGCGCTGCGCACGCTGGCGGCGGACATGGAGGAGCCGGTGCCGGGCGACCCGCTGGCGGCCTACAACGCCTTCGCCCAGCAGGATGCGCGGTTCCACGGCGAGGTGGCGCGGGCGAGCGGCAACGCGCTGCTGCACGACATCGTCACCCACCAGCGGGTGCACCTGCACCTGTTCCGGCTGCGCTTCTATACCCGCGTCACCCAGGACGCGATCGTCGAGCATGCGCGGATCATCGAGGCCTTCCGCCAGCGCGACCCGGAAGCCGCCGCGGCGGCGATGCGCTCGCATATCGAGAAGGCGCACGCCCGCTTCAAGGACGTCTTCGACAGCTGAGGGGGGCGGCGGCGGCCCCGCTCCTCACCTCGTCATCCCGGCCGTAGCGTAGCGGAGAGCCGGGATCGCTCTCCATTCGGGCCGCGATCCCGGATCGGCCTTTCGGCCGTCCGGGATGACGACGTCAACGCAGGCAGCCGCCCTCACGCCCCCGGCAGCTGGCCGCTGAGCTCGTCCTCGATGTGGATGCGGATGATGTCCTCGAAGGAGGTCTCCGCCTTGAAGCCGAGCGCCTCGGCGCGCCTGGTCTCGAAGCGCTGCGGCCAGCCCTCGATGATGCGCGCCACGACGGGATCGCGCTCGCGGCGGATCAGCGCCACCGCCTTGTCGCCGGCGACGCGGCGCAGCGCCTCGATCTGGTCGCCGACGGTCGCCGACAGCCCCGGCATGGTCAGCGAGCGGCGGTTGCCGAGCGCGCTGGTGTCGAGCTCGCCGGCGCGCTTGATGAAGCCGGTCGCCGCGCGCGGGCTGGCGAACCAGTGGCGCACGCTCTCCGACACCGGCAGCACCGCCTCCTGGCCATTGAGAGGCTCGCGCAGGATGGAGGAGAAGAAGCCGGAAGCGGCGCGGTTCGGCTTGCCGGGGCGGATCGAGATGGTCGGCAGGCGGATGCCGATGCCGTCGAGGAAGCCGCGCCGCGAATAGTCGCCGAGCAGCAATTCGCCGATCGCCTTCTGCGCGCCGTAGCTGGTCAGCGGCGTCAGGAAGAAGTCGTCGGGAATGCTTTCCGGGAAGGGCTCGCCGAACACCGCCAGCGAGGAGGTGAACACCACGCGCGGCTTATAGGAACCTTCCGGCTGGGTGAGGCGGATCGCCTCGAACAGCGCCCGCGTGCCGTCGACATTGATGCGGTAGCCCTTCTCGAAATCGGCCTCGGCCTCGCCGGAGACGATGGCGGCGAGGTGGAAGATCACGTCCGGGCGTCCGGCCACCAGCTGCTCGGCGGTGCCGGGCGCGGAGAGGTCGGCGGTCACCAGGCTCGTCTCGACCGGGGCGCCTTCCGGCATCGGCGGGGCGACGACGTCGGCGAGGGTGAGCTGGTCGGGCGCGCGCCCGTTCAGCCCCTCGCGCAGCAGGGACGCGGTCAGCTTGCGGCCGAGCATGCCGGCCGCACCGATAATCAGGACGTGCATGTGAACTCCGATCTTGCAGGCAGGAAGGGGCGGCTCGCGCGGCGAGGCCTCGGGCAAGGCGGGAGGGCGGGGCGCGCGGTCGCTGGGGGCAGGTTCGCCCGCAGACTTAGATCATGTCCGCGGGAAGTTGAAGCAGGTCCGTGCGCGCCGGCCGGTGCGCGACGCCTGCGCGTCACGCGCCGGGGGCGAGGCGGGTTTCCAGCAGATCGAGCTCGCGCACCAGCTTGCGCACCGTGTCGTCGGTGAGCTGGCGGGTGCGGGCGAGCTGGTAGAATTCGTTGCGCTCGGCGCGGATGCCGGCGAGGCGCAGCTCGCGCTCGATGCGTTCCATCCGGCGCAGATGCTCGGCCGCGTCGCCGGTCTTCGAGCCGCGCTCGATGCGCTGGCGGTAGCTCTCCATGATGCGAGCGCCGGCGTCGGCGTAGAGGTCGGCGTCGCTGCGGCCCTCGCCGAGATCGTGCTGCGCCCGCTCGACCGCCATGATGGCGGCACGGGCGGCAACGAGGCGGGCCTTGTCCTCCTCCTCGTGATGGGTCGGCTCGGGCGGCAGCTTCAGGCCCTTCATCAGGAAGGGCAGGCCGATGCTCGCCGCCAGCAGCGAGACGATGATGACGCCGGCGGCGAGCAATATGGCGAGGTCGCGGGTGGGGAAGGGCGAGCCGTCGTCGAGCAGCAGCGGCAGCGAGAGCACGGCGGCCAGCGTGACGGCGCCGCGCGTACCGGCGAGCGAGGTAGCGGCGATGAGGCGCCAGCTCGGCTTCTCCGCGGTTTCGCCCTTGCGCGCCGCCCGGAACAGGGTGAATTGCAGCGACACCCACACCCACAGGAAGCGCAGCACGGCCACTGCGATGTTGATGGCGACGACATAGACGATGAGCCAGACCGGCTCGCGCTGGCCCGCTTCGCTCACCGCCCGCGTGGCGGCGTGGACGATGGTCGGCAGCTGCTCGCCGAGCAGGACGAAGACCACGCCATTGGCGGAGAACTGGATCATGTCCCAGAAGGCCGCGCGGCGCACGCGGGTGAGCGCCATCACATGGCCCGCCTGCTCGATATGGCTCATCACGATGCCGGCGCTGACCGCCGCCAATATCCCCGAGCCGCCCACCGCCTCGGCGAGCATGTAGGCGCCGAAGGGGATGAGCAGGCTGATGAGGATCTGCGACCCGGTCTCCTCGCCGACCCGCCGCGTGATCCAGTCCTTGGCCACGCCCGCGGCCCAGGTGACGCCTGCGCCGACGCCGACGCCGGCGGTCACGAGCCAGAGGAAATTGCCGAAGGCGTCGATGAGCGAGAAGCTGCCGGTCAGCGCCGCGATGACGGCGAAGCGCATGCAGACGAGGCCGGAGGCGTCGTTCAGCAGCGCCTCGCCCTGCAATATGCGCATCAGCCGGTGCGGGATCGGCGTGCGCGCGGCGATCGCCGACACCGCCACCGGGTCGGTCGGCGAGATCACGGCGGCGAGCGCGAAGGCGACCGCCAGCGGCATGTGCGGGATCATGAAATGCAGGAACAGCCCGACGCCGAGCACGGTGAACACCACCAGCCCGAAGGCGAGCTGCAATATGGTGCCCCGGTCGCGCATCAGCCCGTCCTTGGGGATGCGCCAGCCGTCGAGGAACAGCAGCGGCGGCAGGAACAGGAGGAAGAAGATCTCCGGCTTCAGCTCTACGCCGAGATCGGCGACGGCGGCGATCAGTACGCCCAGAACGATCTGCACCAGCGGCAGCGGCACCGGGAGCGGCAGCGACCGGGTGATCCCGCCACTGGCGACGACGGCGAGGAGCAGGATGAGGGCGGTGGTGATGGCGTCCATGCGCGATCCGATGGGGACGAGGCGGGCAGATCGGGCAGGTATAGTTCAGGCAGCCGCCGGCCGTCGCCTGCGCAGGGTGCGATGATAGCCCGTGGCGCGCACGGTTCTTGCCGGACGGCACGACCGGGTGAGGGCACGAAGCCCTCTGGGCCGCCGGCGTCTGGCTCAGGATTCCGGTTTCAGCTGGATCGACCTCATCCTGAGGTGCCCGGCCGGGAGGCCGGGCCTCGAAGGATGCTCGTCCGGGTGCTCTTTACACGACCATCCTTCGAGGCTCGCTGCGCGAGCACCTCAGGATGGGGCGCTTTTCGGGTTGGGCTCGGGATGACGACTGGCGGGGCGAGCCGGCCTCAATACACCGCGCGCCCGCCGGAAATGTCGAACACCGCGCCGGTGGAGAAGGCGCAGTCCTCGGAGGACAGCCAGGCGATCATCGCCGCCACCTCGTCGACGTGCAGGAAGCGTCCCATCGGGATCTTCGACAGCATGAAGTCGATGTGCTCTTGGCTCATCTGGTCGAAGATGTCGGTCTTCGCCGCCGCCGGGGTGACGCAGTTGACGAGGATGTTCGAGCCCGCGAGCTCCTTGCCCAGCGACTTGGTCAGCCCGATCACGCCGGCCTTCGACGCCGAATAGTGCGAGGCGTTGGGGTTGCCCTCCTTGCCGGCGATGGAGGCGACGTTGACGATGCGCCCCCAGCCATTCTTCAGGAGCTCCGGCACCACCGCCTTGCAGGTGAGGAACGGGCCGATCAGGTTGACGTCGACCACCCGGCGCCAGCTCTCCGTGTCGAGCTCCCACAGCTTGCCGTTGCCGCCGGTGATGCCGGCATTGTTGATCAATATGTCGATCTTGCCGTGCGCCTTGAGCGTCGCCTGCGTCGCCGCGTTCACCGAGATCTCTTCGGTCAGCTCGACGATATGGGTGGAGACCTTGCCCAGCGCGAAGAGCGCGCTGGCGGCCTCCGCCAGCCGCCTTCCATCGATGTCCCACAGGGCGACGGTGGCGCCGGATTTCAAGAGCCGTTCGGCGGTGGCGTAGCCGATGCCGCGGGCGCCGCCGGTGACGATGGCGACGCGCCCCTTCAGGTCGATGGCGTTCATGGCGGCACTTCCTCTTCCCGATCTGCTCGCGCTCAGGCCGGCGCAAAAAACGTTTCAACGTCGGTGGTATAGCGGCCGACGGCCACCGGATCGAGGGCGATGCCGAGGCCGGGCCTGGCCGGGATGCGCAGATAGCCCTCGGCATCGACCGTGAACGGCTCGGCGACGATGCCGTCGAGATAGGGGCTGCCGCCGATGAATTCGACGAGGTCGGACTGCGGCATGGCGGCGGCGAGCTGCAAATCGGCGGCGAGGCCGAGTGCGGTGTTCCAGCCATGGCCGACATATTTCACCCCGAACTCGTCGGCGAGCCAGGCGATGCGGCGCTGCTCGGAGATGCCGCCGACCTTGGTCACGTCCGGCTGCACGATGTCCAGCGCGCCCTTGGCGAGCCAGGGCAGGAAGGCTTGCCGGCGGGTCAGCACCTCGCCGCCGGCGATCGGCACGGGGCTGGCGCGGCGCAGGGCGATGAAATCGTCCAGCGCGTCCGGACGCAGCGCCTCCTCGAACCAGCCGACATCATAGTCCTTCAGCATCTGCGCCGTGTTCAGCGCCCATTTCAACCCCTGCGGCCAATGGGCGTCGGAGGCGCCGGCATCGACGAAGAGCTGCGCGTCCTCGCCCGCCGCCTCGCGCGCGGCGCGCACGATGGCCTCGTCGAGCTTGGCGTCGCCGCGCCGGCCGAACGGTCCCCAGCCGATCTTGAACGCCTTGAAGCCGCGCTCGCGGTGCGGGCCGATCACGGCCGCCATCTGCTCGGGCTCCTCCATCAGCAGCGAGCAATAGGGCTTCACCCGGTCCCTGTAGGTGCCGCCGAGCAGCCGGCCGACCGGCTGGCCCAGCGCCTTGCCGAGAATGTCCCACAGCGCGATGTCGATGCCGCTGATGGCATGGGTGAGCGAGCCGCCGCGGCCCATCCAGAAGGTGTTCTGGTGCATCTTCTCGGTGACGCGCTCGGGCTCCAGCGCGTTCTCGCCGCGCCAGAGCGGCTCCAGCACGTCGACCGCCGCCTTCACCAGCCGCCCGTCGGTGAACACGCTGCCGAAGCCGGTGATGCCCTCTTCCGTATGCACGGCGATCAGCGCATGCACGGAATCCTCCGGGCGGATCTCGGCCGACCAGCCGCCCTTGGGACTCTCGCCGAACAGCGGCGCGACCGCGACCGAGCGGATGGTGACCTTGGGCAGCGAAACATCATGCATGGCGGAACTCAGCTCTTGCCGGGGGCGGCCGCCCAGCCGCGCTGCGACCAGCGCTCCAGGCGCCGGACCAGCAGGGCCGAGGGGTAGCCGACCGCGAAATAGAGGATGGCGGTGACGGTGTAGACGGTGAAGTACTGGTAGTTGCGCGCGGCGATGATCTGGCCGGAGAACATCAGCTCCTGCACCGTCACCACCGAGGCGAGCGCCGTGTCCTTGAACAGGGCGATGAGGTAGTTGCCGAGCGCCGGCAGGACGACGCGGAAGGCCTGCGGGAAGATGACCTTGACGAAGGTGATGGTGGGGCTGAGGCCGAGGCTCTGCGCCGCCTCGTACTGGCTCCTCGGCACCGACTGGATGCCGGAGCGGTACACCTCGCTCATGAAGGCGGAATAGTTGATGGTCAGGCCGATGATGGCGGCGGTGACCGGCTCCAGCCGGATCCCGGCGCTGGGCAGCACGTAATAGATGTAGATGAGCTGCAGGATCAGCGGCGTGGCGCGGATGAACTCGACATAGAAGTCGGCGGGCCAGCGAATCCAGCGCTTCGGCGAGAGCCGTGCCAGCGCGATGGGAATGGCGATCACCCCGGCCAGCAGGATGACGACGACGGTGAGGAAGGTCGTCATGGCGAGGCCCTGCAGGAAGACCGAGCCGTAATCGTTGACGACCGAGAGATCGAGCAGGTTCATGGGTCGGTTCGCCGGGTGTTGCGGGGTCGTGCGGCGAGACTAGCGCGCCGCACGGCCGGGCGCTCCCGGCATGGATCGGCTCATCGCTCACTTTCCCTCATCCCCGGGCTTGACCCGGGCACCCAGGGGACTGGGCGCGCCCGGTCACTGGGTGGCCGGGTCAAGCCCGGCCATGAGGGCGAGAGGGTGGTTGATGCGCTGCACCGCTATTCGGCCCGACGAAGAACGTTCACAGCGGGAAGAAGAACATGTTGCGGTTGGTCAGGCCGTATTTCTTCAGGATGGAAGATGCTTGGCCGTTGCCGCGCACCTCGGCGAGGCCCTGGGTGAAGGCGGAGCGCAACGAGCAGTCCTCCTTGCGCAGCGCGTAGCGGGCATAGCCGTAGCCGAACTTGAAGATCAGCTCGTCGGGAATGGCGACGTTCTGCACGATCTCGATCGGCGAGGCGGCGTTGGCCTTCATGAACTCGATGACCTTCACGTCGTCCTCGAGGATGGCGTCGACGCGGCCGGTGGAGATGGCGGAGAACTCCTCGGCGTCGGTCTGGAAGGCGGTGACCGCGACGCCGATCTTGCGCAGGTACTCGTCCGCCGCCGAGCCGGCGATGGCGCCGATCTTCTTGCCCTTCAGCGTGTCGAAGGAGGTGATGCCGGCCGGGTTGCCCTTGGCGACCACGATGGCCGGGCCGTACCACCAGGCGGGGCCAGTGAAGGACACCGCCTTCAGGCGGTCCGGGGTGACGTGAATGTTGGCCGCGACCACGTCGATGCGCTTGGCGAGCAGCGCCGGGATGAGCTGGCCGAAGGGCATGACCTCGTACTTGAACTTGGTCACGCCGGCCCATTTCAGCGCCGCCTCGACCAGTTCGACATCGAGGCCGGTCGCCTGCTTGGTCGCCGGGTCGAGCGAGGAATAGGGCGGCGAGGGCGAGAAGCCGAGCGTCACGCCCTCGGTCTTGGCCTTGGCGAGCGACGGGTCGCCGCAATTGTCGAACAGCGGCGGGGCCTCGAACTGGAACTCCTGCGCGACGGCGCCGGTGCTCACGACGGCGACGAACAGCGCCGCCAACACGGACTTCAGCATTGCTCACTCCTCTGTCTGGAACGGCCGGCTTGCCGCCGACGCTGTCTTGCGAAAAATATGACTTCTTGAAATTATCCTGTCCAGATGATTTCAGGCCGCGACGGGATGGAATGCAGAAAAATATGATTTATTGTGACGCGAACGAGTGGAGCGCACGGCGCGCGGCGGCCCGGCAGGAAAGAGCGTGATGCGTATCGAGGCGGTCGACTTCTTCTATCTGGCGATGCCGGAGATCACGACGGATGCCGATGGCAGCCAGGACGCGCTGCTGGTGCGGGTGCGGGCCGGCGAGCAAGGGGCGGCCTACGAGGGTTGGGGCGAATGCGAGGCGTCGCCGCTCACCTCGATCGCCGCCTTCGTCGCCCCGATGTCGCACGGCATCTGCCGGCCGGTCGGCGCCTCGGTGCTCGGCCAGGCGATCGACGGGCCGGCCGACATCGCCCGCATCGCCGCGCTGGTCGAGCATGACAGCATGGACCTGCTTCAGGCCGCGCACACCTGGTCGGGCGTGGAGATGGCGCTGTGGGACCTCCTCGGCAAGGTACGCGGCGAGCCGGTCTGGCGGCTCATCGGCTATCAGCGCGCCTATCCGAAGACGCCCTATGCCTCGCTGCTGTTCGGTCCGACGCCGCAGGACACGCTTAGCCGGGCGAAGGACGCGGTGGCGCGCGGCTTCCGCGCCGCCAAGTTCGGCTGGGCCGATTTCGGCGCCGGCGAGCTTGCCCGCGACGTCGACCAACTCGCCGCCGCGCGCGAGGGACTCGGCCCGGAGGCGTTGCTCCTCGTCGATGTCGGGCAGATCTGGGTCGAGGATGTCGAGCGTGCCGCGCTGCGCCTGCCGGCGCTGGAAGAATTCGGCGCCACCTGGCTGGAGGAGCCCTTCCTCGCCAGCGCCTACGAGGCCTATGGCGCCCTCAGCCCCCGCAGCACCAAGGTGAAGCTCGCCGGCGGCGAAGGAGCGCATAATTTCCACATGGCGCGGCACCTCATCGACTATGGCGGCATCGGCTATGTGCAGATCGATTGCGGGCGTATCGGCGGCATCGGCCCGGCCAAGCGCGTCGCCGATTACGCCGCCCCGCGCGGGGTCACCTATGTGAACCACACCTTCACCTCGCATCTCGCGCTTTCCGCCTCTCTGCAACCCTATGCCGGGCTGGAGGCGCACCGGATCTGCGAATATCCGGCGGCGCCGCGCGCGCTCTGCATCGACATGACGAACAACCACCTGCGCCCGGACGCGAATGGTGAGATCATGCTGACCGAGACACCGGGCCTCGGCATCGGGATCGACCTCGCCGCGATCCGGCGTTACCTCGTGGAGACGGAGATCAAGGTCGGTGGACAGACCCTCTACGCCACGCCGGCGCTCTGAGCCGGAGACGGGCGAGCCCGGGGAGGGCGGGGAGCCGCGCGTCCCGCGCCGCTCGGGCTATCGCCTCAGCGGCCTGCAGGGCGGCATCATCACCGAGCTTGGCCGCGCCATCGTCTCCGGCCGCTTCGCGCCGGGCGAATTGCTGCCGCGCGAACCGGCGCTGATGGCCGAGTTCTCCGCCAGCCGCCCCTCGCTGCGCGAGGCGCTCAAGGTGCTGGCCGCCAAGGGCCTGATCGAGATGCGCCAGAAGGTCGGCACGCGGGTGCGCCCGCGCGACCTCTGGAACATGTTCGACAGCGACGTGCTGGCCTGGCATTTCGGCGACGGCGCGGCCGCCGGCCCGCAGCGCGACGGCATGCTGCGCGACCTGATCGAGCTCCGGCAGGTGATCGAGCCTTCCGCCGCCCGTTTCGCGGCCGGGCGCGGCTCGATGGAGGATCTGCGGCGCCTGCGCACCGCCTTGCAGGCGATGGAGGCGGCGGTGGGCGACCTCTCCGCCTATGCGCGCGCCGATGTCGAGTTCCACATGGCGGTGTTCGCCGCCGCGCACAACGCGCTGCTGGCCTCCTTCGCCCATCTCGTAGCCGACTTCCTGCAGCTGAGCTTCTCCATCCAGCAGGAGGCGCTGAACGAGGCCGACAACCGCATCGAGGACGATGTGGGCCAGCACCGCTTGGTGTTCGACGCGATCAACCGCGGCGACGGCGAAGCGGCGGCGCTCGCCATGCGCGACGTGATCCTCAACGGCAAGAACTCGCTGCTGGCGGCGCTCGAGTAGCCGCGCCGCCTGTCCGGCGCCGCCCGTCTTCCGTCATCCCCGGGCTTGGCCCGGGGATCCACGACTTCGGCCGGGCGCCAGGAAAAGGCGTGGATGGCCGGGCCAAGCCCGGCCATGACGTCGTGCAGGTGGCGGCGGTCGCCGGTGTTCAGCGGTTGAACTGCGGCTTGCGGCGCTCGAGGAAGGCGGTGATGGATTCCTTGTAGTCCGGCCCGTCGACCAGCTCCGAGGCGCTGATCTCATGGGCATAGGCGCGGCCCTCGTTCCAGCCGATCTCGTCGATCTTGTTGGCACCGCGCTTGATGGCGCGCACCGCCGCCGAGCTCTTGGAGGCGATTAGTTCGGCGAGCTCCATCGCCTTGCCCATCACCTCGGCCTCGGGCAGCACGTAGTTGATGAAGCCGACCTCCTTCAGCTCCGCCGCGCTCAGCCTGCGGCCGGTGAGGATCATCTCGCGGATGAAGCTGACCGGCATGTTGAGCCGGCTGAAATAGGCGCCGGCGCCGCCAGTGAGGCTGCGGTCCACTTCCGGCATGGAGAAGAACGCCGTGTCGGCGGCGACGATGAGGTCGCAGAAGCTGGCGAACACCATGCCGCCGCCCGGCGCCGGCTTGGTGACGGCGGCGATGGTCGGGCAGGAGAGCCGGTAGAAGCGGTCGGTGATCGCCTCGACATATTCGTGCCGGCTGCGGCGGGTCTCAGAGGTAAGGGTGAGGAATTCCTTCAGGTCGCCGCCGCCGATCCAGGCGCGCGCATCCGGCTTGCAGGCGAAGACGACGACGCGGATGTCGGGCGTCGCCTCGATATGGTCGATGACCTTGTCGAGGCTCTCATAGAGCTCGCGGGAGAGCGCGTTGACCGGCGGGCGGTCGATGGTGAGCACCGCCACGCCATCATTCGTGCGGATGTCGAAGAACGCGAAGTTCGGCTCCTGAGACGTCATCTGTTCCTGGACCTTTCCACCATCTGGGGATCGCCGGCCGGGACGTGAGCCCCGGGCGGCGGCGCGCGCTGGCCGCGCTTGTCGATGCCGTCCCATCTAGCGCAGCCGGACGCGTCGGTAAACGTTTCATTGTAGGTTTCGCCGCTGTTTGGCGGCTTTCCGCTCCACTGCGTTCGTCGTCGGGAGCATGAATCCGGAGGAGGACGAGCCGAATCCCTAGCTGGAATAACAGTGTCGACAGAGGGCTTTGGTTGCCGATGTCGGTACGACGGCCATTCACCGCCACCAACAGCCCGCGCCGAGGGTCGAGTTATATGCAATCGCTCATTCCGTGACGGGGGCGCCCGTAGCCGTCGATCAAGCGGTAGCGTTCGCGTCAGGCTCATTTCTGTCGACAGATTCATTGACAAGAGGCGCGCCCTCGTCTTCACATACGCGCCATGGGCACGAACGGCCGCAGAAGCCGGGACGGCCGCGCGCAAGGGCGCGGCGGTGCTCCAAGCAAGGAACCGGCGCGCCTGGACGCGCGCGGCTCGCCACAGGGAGGAGAAGAGAAATGTCGACGATTAGGCGGCGCGATGCGCTCAAGATGGCCCTGGCCGCGCCGATGGTGCTCGCCGGCGGCCGGCTCGGTGCCCAGGCGCAGACGGCGTGGCCCACGCGGCCCGTGCAGATCATCACCGGCTTCGGCCCGGGCGGCGGCGGCGACATCGCCACCCGCGTCACCTACCAGGCGGTGTCGGAGATCCTGAAGCAGCCGATGGTGGTGGAGAACCGCACCGGCGGCAACTCGCTGGTCGCGGCGCAGGCGGTGCTCGCCCTGCCGCATGACGGTTACGCCTTTCTGATGAACGGCCTGCAGCAGCTCGTCACCCCGCTGCTGATGAAGGACATGCCGGTCAACTACGCCAAGGACTTCCAGCCGGTCACCCAGATGGTGAAGTACCCGGAGACCATCGCGGTCGCCAAGGATTCCCAGTGGAAGACCTTCAAGGAGCTGATGGACTACGCCAAGGCCAATCCCGGCCGCATCCGCTACGGCACCTCGGGCGTCGGCGGCGTGCCGCACATCGTCGCCGAGGCGATCCAGCTCTATGGCGGCGTCAAGTTCGTGAACATCTCCTATCGCGTGGCGCCGGAGATCGCGCGCGACGTGGTCGGCGGCCAGCTCGACCTCGCGGTGCTCAACGTGTCGACGCTGACCCCGATGATTCAGGCCGACAAGGTGCGCCTGCTCGCGGTCGGCAATGACACCCGCCTGAAGGACTTCCCCGACGTGCCGACGCTGGGCGAGCTCGGCCTGCCCAAGGCCAATCATGCCGACTGGGGCGGCATCTTCGCGCCTGCCGCCACGCCGGCCGACATCGTCGCCCAGATGCAGCAGGCGGTGGCGAAGGCGGCCAAGACCCCGTCGGCCTACGACAAGCTCGCCGGGCAGGGCACCCTCATGGTCGGCAGCACCACGGAGGAGTTCAAGGCGTTCCTCGCCAACTGGCAGGGCGTCGTCGAGGAAGTGGTGCGCGAGGCCAAGATCTCGCTCTGATCCCGCTTTGACCACGCCCCGGCCGTGTGCCGCCGCGCGGCCGGCGCACGGCCGGGATCATCCACGCCCGACCGGAGCTTATGCCGCGCGCATGTCGCGGCCACGGGCTCCGGTCCCGCGCCCCGGTGCCCGGTGGAACGCCATGTCCCAGATCAAGAACCTCAACGACGTCATGGTCGGGCTCACGCTCATCGCCATCGCCGTCTTCGCGCTCATCCTTGCCTGGCCGTTGAACCCCGGCACGGTGGCAGCCATGGGCGCGGGCTTCTTCCCGCGCCTGCTCGGCTTCATCCTCATCGGGCTGGGGCTCGCCATCATCGGCCAGGGCTTCGTCACCGAGGGCGAGCCGTTCGAGCGCTGGTTCCCGCGGCAGATCTTCTTCGTGCTCGCCAGCATCCTGTTCTTCGGGCTGGCGATCTTCGACCTCGGCGTGATCCTCGCCGTGTTCGGCACGGTGCTGATCGCCTGCGGCGCGCATCGCGGCACGCGCTACGTCGAGGCCGTGCTGCTGGCCGCCGGCATGACGCTCTTCATCTATCTGGTCTTCCCCTTCGCCCTCGGTCTGCCCATGCAGATCTGGCCCATGGCTCTGGTGCGGTGATGGAAAGCTTCTCCTCGCTCTTTCACGGGCTCTCCATCGCGCTGCAGCCCGGCAACATCGTCTACTGCCTCGCCGGCACGCTGGTCGGCACGCTGATCGGCGTGCTGCCGGGCATCGGCCCGCTCACCGCCATCGCCATCCTGCTGCCCATCACCTTCTACCTGCAGCCGGTCTCGGCGCTGATCATGCTCGCCGGCATCTATTACGGCGCGCAGTATGGCGGCTCGACCACGGCGATCCTGATCAACATGCCCGGCGAGAACTCCTCGGTCGTCACCTGTCTCGACGGCCACCAGATGGCCCGGCGCGGGCGCGCCGGCCCGGCGCTGGCGGTGGCGGCGCTCGCCTCGCTGTTCGCCGGCATCTTCGCCACCTTCGTCATCACCCTGTTCGCGCCGCCGATCTCGCAGCTCGCGCTGATGTTCGGCCCGGCGGAATATTTCTCGCTGATGGTGCTCGGCCTCATCGCGGCGATCGTGCTGGCGCACGGCTCGGTGCTGAAGGCGCTCGGCATGATCGTGCTCGGGCTGCTGCTCGGCTGCGTCGGCACCGACGTCGATTCCGGCTCGCTGCGCATGGCGCTCGGCATTCCCGGCCTGTTCGACGGCATCGGCTTCATCCCGCTCGCCATGGGCCTGTTCGGCGTCGGCGAGATCATCCGCAATCTCGAGAACGTTCAGCACCAGTCGGTGGTCGACAAGAAGGTCAGCAATCTCTGGCCCTCGCGCGACGATTTCCGCCGCTCCTGGCCGGCGGCGACGCGCGGCACCCTCATCGGCTCGATCCTCGGCATCCTGCCGGGCGGCGGCGCCATGCTGAGTTCCTTTGCCGCCTACACGATCGAGAAGCGCATCTCGAAGGAGCCGCAGCGCTTCGGCAAGGGCGCGGTGGAAGGCGTCGCCGCGCCGGAGGCGGCCAACAATGCGGGAGCGCAGACCTCCTTCATCCCGCTGCTGACGCTGGGCATCCCCTCCAACGCCATGATGGCGCTGATGGCCGGCGCGCTGCTCATCCACGGCATCACGCCCGGCCCGCGCGTCATCACCTCGAACCCGGAGATCTTCTGGGGCCTCATCGCCTCGATGCTGGTCGGCAATGCGCTGCTGGTGGTCATCAACCTGCCGCTGATCCGCATCTGGACGCTGCTGCTGCAGGTGCCCTACCACCTGTTCTACCCGATGATCCTCGTCTTCTGCTGCATCGGCGTCTACACGGTGAATTCGAGCGTGATCGACGTCTACCTGCTGCTGATCTTCGGCTTCTTCGGCTATCTGTTCAGCAAGTGGAAATGCGAGCCGGCGCCGCTGCTGCTGGCCTTCGTGCTCGGCCCGCTGATGGAGGAGAACCTGCGCCGTTCCATGCAGGTCTCCTATGGCGATCCGGGCATCTTCTTCACCCGCCCGATCAGCCTCGCTCTGCTCGTCGCGGCCGCCGCCTGCCTGGTGCTGGTGGTGGTCCCCGCCTTCCGGCGCACCCGCGAGGTGGCGTTCCAGGACGAGGACTGACCCTCTTCACGCCGGCCCGGTGCCGGCGGGGCGGAAATGGTTGAGATAGCCGAGGATGGGCTCCCATTCGCCATCCGCCACCGAGATGGCGAGATAGCCGTCCGGCCGCACCAGCTCGATGCCGCCATCGACCGGATTGGCGCGGATCACAGGATCGACCAGATCGCCGAGCGGGCCGGGCGGCTCTCCCGCCCAGGCACCGGCGCGCAGGGTGAAGCGCGGCGTGTCGCCGGCGCCATAGGGCGCCTCGCCCTCGATTGGGGGCATGCGCGAGCCCGCCCGCGGCCCGGCCTCCCAGGAGACGCCGTTGAGCGGGCTGTCGTCGTAGCGCGTCGAGGTCTCGGTCAGCGAGCCCTCCAGCGCGTGCTGCACCGGCGCGAGGCCGAGCACGAACTGCATCAGCGCGTTGCGGATGCGGCGGGCGAGCGTATTCTGGATCGTCGCCATGCGGGTGAGCCGCCCGGAGGCGGCGATCACCCCCGCGCCGACCGCCCGGCGCTCGGGGTCGTAGCTGTCGAGCAGCGCCGGAGCGGTGGAGAGCCCGCGGATGACGAGGGCGAGCTTCCAGGCGAGGTTGATGGCGTCCTGCATGCCCGTGTTCATGCCCTGGCCGCCCGCCGGGCTGTGCACATGGGCGGCGTCGCCGGCGAGGAAGACGCGGTCCGAGCGGTAGCGCTCGACCTGCCGCTCATTGATGCGGAAGGCCGATGTCCAGACCGCGTCCTGCAGCACGATGCCGCCCGGTCCGCGCCGGTCGAGGATGGCCTGGAACGCCTCGAAGCTCGGCGCCGCCGGCGGTGCGCCGGTCGAGCTCCCGAGGCCGGCGATCAGCCGGTAGCGCCCCGGCGCCATCGGGAACAGGACGAGGGGGCCTTCCTCGTGCCAGTAGGTGGCGAGCTCGTTCACCGGGAAGGGCACGCCCGTCATGTGGAAGTCGCCCTGCCCCCAGTCGTCGCCGCGCGTGTCGCCTTCGAAGGCGAGGCCGAGCCGGTGCCGGACCACGCTGTGGGCGCCGTCGCAGGCGACCATCCAGCCGAAGCGCGCGGTTTCCTCGCTTCCGCCGGGATGGCGCAGCGTCGCGGTGATGCCTTCCTCGTCCTGGGTGAAGTCGACGAGGCGCACGCCGAGCTCCGGCCGCACGCCGCGCTCCGCCAGATGCCGCCCCAGCACCCCCTCGGTGCCGCTCTGCGGCAGCATCAGCGCGAAGGGGTAGGGGGTCACGACGTCCTTCAGCTCGATCCGCGCGATGGGCTCGGCGCCGGCGATGATGTTGGCGACGGTGACCTTGTTGCCGCGCGAGACGAGCTCGGCGCTGACCCCGTCGCCGGCGCGCTCCAGGAGTTCCAGCGTGCGCGGCCACAGCGCCACCGCGCGCGAGGTGTAGGCGCGCTCGGTCATCTGGTCGACGAGGCGCACCGGCACACGGTAGCGCGCCAGTTCCAGCGCCATGGTGAGGCCGACCGGACCGGCGCCGACGATGAGGACGGGTTCGGTCATGACCGCTTTCCCTGCCTGGTTCATGGATCGGGCCGCCGTCATTCATGCACGGCGGGGCGTCGACATCCACCGGCGGCGCACGGGACGCGCCGCTACTCAACCGCCGACCTGCCCGAACTAAACACGCGGCACGCTGCAATGCAGCAATGAATGGCACTTGCGTTGTTGAGCAAATCGTACTCAACTAAACACAACACTAAATCTGCCGACGCCAATCGTGCCGATGGAAAATCAATGGAGGGGGCTTGGGCCCACCTCTTTCTCTGGGAGGAGAGCATGCTGAAGAAGTGGGTACCCCTGTTCGGGGCGGCGGCCGTCTGCGCCGCGGCGGCCATGCCCCAGGCGGCGAAAGCCGAGCAGCTGACGCTGTGCTGGGCGGCCTGGGATCCGGCGAATGCGCTGGTGGAACTGTCCAAGGACTTCACCGCCAAGACCGGCACCACGATGACGTTCGAGTTCGTCCCGTGGACGAGCTATGCCGACCGCTTCCTCAACGAGCTCAACTCGAAGGGCAAGCTCTGCGACCTGATCATCGGCGATAGCCAGTGGATCGGCGGCGCGGCGGAGAACGGCCATTACGTGAAGCTGAACGACTTCTTCGCCAAGGAAGGCATCAAGATGGATGACTTCGTGCCGGCGACGGTGGTCGGCTATTCGGAATGGCCGAAGAACACGCCGAACTACTGGGCGCTGCCGGCCATGGGCGACGTGGTCGGCTGGACCTACCGCAAGGACTGGTTCGAGCGTCCCGAGCTCCAGAAGGAGTTCAAGGCCAAGTATGGCTGGGACCTCGCCGCGCCCAAGACCTACGACCAGCTCAAGCAGATCGGCGAGTTCTTCCAGAAGCGGCAGATCGACGGCAAGACCGTCTATGGCGCCTCGATCTACACCGAGCGCGGCTCGGAAGGCATCACCATGGGCGTGACCAACGTCCTCTACGACTGGGGTTTCATGTACGACAACCCCAAGAAGCCCTACGACATGGAGGGCTACGTCAACTCGCCCG
Organism: Ancylobacter novellus DSM 506; assembly: GCF_000092925.1. Taxonomy (NCBI): domain Bacteria; kingdom Pseudomonadati; phylum Pseudomonadota; class Alphaproteobacteria; order Hyphomicrobiales; family Xanthobacteraceae; genus Ancylobacter; species Ancylobacter novellus. Next base: position 4,336,838 of record NC_014217.1, read on the forward strand.
ACGCGGTGAAGGGGCTGGAGTTCTACAAGGCGCTCTATGACTGCTGCACGCCGCCCGGCGCGTCCAACGTCTACATGGTGGAATCGGCTGACGCCTTCAAATCCGGCCAGGTGGCGATGCAGATGAACTTCGCCTTCACCTGGCCCGGCCTCTACAAGGACGAGAAGGTCGGCGGCAACCGCATCGGCTTCTTCCCGAACCCGAAGGAGAAGTACCACTTCGCCCAGCTCGGCGGGCAGGGCATCTCGGTGGTCTCCTATTCCGACAAGCGCGACGCGGCGCTTCAGTACATCAAGTGGTTCGCCCAGCCCGACGTGCAGGCCAAATGGTGGAAGCTCGGCGGCTTCTCCTGCCTGAAGGCGGTGGTCGACGCCCCCGACTTCAAGACCAGCCAGCCCTACGCCCCGGCCTTCCTCGAATCCATGGCGATCGTGAAGGATTTCTGGGCCGAGCCGAGCTACGCCGAGCTGCTGCAGGCCATGCAGAAGCGGGTGCATGACTACGTCATCGCCAACAAGGGCACGGCCAAGCAGGCGCTGGACGAGCTGGTCGTCGACTGGACCGAGATCTTCAAGGACGACGGCAAGATCTGACGAAGCTCGGCGGCGAGCGCCTGCGTGCTTCGAGACGCGGGGCGTCGCCCCGCTCCTCAGCATGAGGGAGGCTTCCTCATCCTGAGGTGCCCGGCGCAGCCGGGCCTCGAAGGACGCAGCACCTGACCGCTGCGAGGTCCCCCGAGGCCTTGGCCTTTCCCGACCTCCTCCCGATGGCGACCCGGTTCTTCGAGACCGGACCGGGTCGCCCCCTTTCCGCCGACACCAGCGAGTGCGCGCGTGAACTCATCCCATCAGACCTTCGCCGAGAAGGCGTCCCGACTGGCCACCGAGGCGGCCGTGCGGGCGACGCCGGAGCCCCTCGCCAAACGGGTGCGCGGCTTCTCAGACCGGGCCATCGCCTGGCTGTTCATCGCCCCGACCATCGCCCTGCTCTTGGCGATCAACATCTTCCCGCTGTTCTGGGCGATCTACTTGTCCTTCACCAACTACCGGGCCAACCGGCCCAATGCCGAGGTGAGGAATATCGGGCTCAGCAACTATTCGCGCATCCTCAACGACCCCGACATCTGGGCGTCGATGCAGACGACGGCGCATTTCGTATTCTGGACCATCCTCCTGCAGACGGTGATCGGCTTCGGCCTCGCCTATCTGATCGACCGCAAGTTCCGCGGCCACGCCTTCTGGACCACGCTCATCCTGATCCCGATGATGCTGTCGCCCGCCGTGGTCGGCAATTTCTGGCGCTTCCTCTACGAGCCGCAGATCGGCCTCTTCGCCTATGCGGTGTCGTTCCTAACCGGCATCCCGACCTCCGACATCCAGATGCTCGGCAGCGTGCAGCTGGCGCCCTGGGCGATCGTCATCGTCGATACCTGGATGTGGACGCCCTACGTCATGCTGATCTGCCTCGCCGGGCTCAGGTCCATCCCCGACTACATCTATGAGGCGGCCGAGGTCGACCGCGCCTCGCCCTGGCGGCAGTTCTGGTCGATCACCGTGCCGATGGCGCTGCCCTTCATCATGCTGGCGGTGCTGTTCCGCGGCATCGAGAACTTCAAGATGTTCGACATGGTGAACCTGCTCACCGGCGGCGGGCCCGGCTCGACCACGGAGGTCGCCTCCATCGCGCTCAAGCGCGACGCCTTCGAGGCCTGGGCGACCGGGCGCTCCTCGGCCTTCGCCATCGTGCTGTTCGTCGCGGTGTTCGGCCTCGCCAACATCTACGTCAAGGCGCTCAACCGGGTGAAGCAGAGATGAGCACCGCCAAGCCCGCCGCGGGCACCGCCGCCCACTCCGTCGTCGAGCCGAGCGCCAATTCCAAGCGCATCGCCGCCACGCTGGTCATCCTCTACGCGGTGATCACCATGGTGCCGCTGGTTTGGATCTTCCTGACCAGCATCAAGTCGCCGCCGGATTCGATCTCCTATCCGCCGAAGATCCTGTTCACCCCCTCGCTCGAGGGCTACTGCAACCTCTTCACCACCCGCACGCGGCAGACGCCGGAATATATCGCCGCGCTGCCGCCGCCGGAGAACACCTGCGACGCCGTTACCCGCGAGCGCAACATGGTGATCGCCGGCCCGTCCAACTTCCTGCCGCGCTTCGTCAATTCGCTGATCATCGCCTTCGGCTCGACCTTCCTCGCCGTGGGGCTCGGCACGCTGGCGGCCTATGGCTTCTCGCGCTTCAAGGTGCCGCTGGCCGACGACCTGCTCTTCTTCATCCTGTCGACGCGGATGATGCCGCCCATCGCGGTCGCGATCCCGATCTTCCTGATGTACCGGGAGCTCGGCCTCTCCGACACCGCCATCGGCATGATGCTGCTCTACACGGCGGTGAACGTCTCGCTCGCCGTCTGGCTGCTCAAGGGCTTCATCGACGAGATCCCGCGCGAATACGAGGAGGCGGCGATGATCGACGGCTACACGCGCCTCCAGGCCTTCCGCAAGGTGGTGCTGCCGCAGGCGACGACCGGCATCGCCGCCACCGCCATCTTCTGCCTGATCTTCGCCTGGAACGAATATGCCTTCGCCTCGCTGCTCACCTCGGGCAGCGCCCAGACCGCGCCGCCCTTCATCCCGACCATCATCGGCGAGGGCGGGCAGGACTGGCCGGCGGTGGCGGCCGGCACGACCATCTTCCTGGTGCCGATCCTCGTCTTCACCATCCTGCTGCGCAAGCAGCTGCTGCGCGGCATCACCTTCGGGGCGGTGCGCAAATGAGCGACCGCACCCTCATCATCCCGAAGAAGCGCCGCCCCTTCTTCCTGCGGCGCGGGCCGATGGAGGCGCTTGCCGTCCTCCTCATCGCGCTCGGCTTCCTCATGCTGTTCCAGCCCTTCTGGCTGGTGCTCTACACCTATTCCTTCGTCACCCTCCTGGCCGGCACGGCGATGTTCACCGTCGTGTCCAAGTTCCCGGAATAACGCCATGGCCGAGATCAGGGTCGAGCATCTGCGCAAGGAGTTCGGCGATTTCGTCGCCGTGCAGGATTCCACCTTCACCGTCGAGGACGGCTCGTTCCTCGCGCTGCTGGGGCCTTCGGGCTGCGGCAAGACCACGACGCTGCGCATGATCGCCGGGCTGGAACTGCCGACCGGCGGCGCCATCCGCCTCGCCGGCGAGGACGTGACCTATCGCCGGGCCAGCGAGCGCGACATCGCCTTCGTGTTCCAGCTCTTCGCGCTCTACCCGCATATGAATGTGCGCGCGAATATTGGCTTCCCGCTGCTGGCGCAGGGCGTGCCCAAGGCGGAGATAAAGCGTCGCGTCGAGGAGACGGCCAAGCTTCTCCAGATCGACCACATCCTCGACCGCCCGGTCTCGGGCCTCGCCGGCGGCGACCGCCAGCGCGTGGCGCTCGGGCGCGCCATCGTGCGCCGGCCGAAATGCTTCCTGATGGACGAGCCGCTCGGCACGCTCGACGCCGAGTTCCGCGAGGTGATGGTCCGCGAGCTGCGCGAGCTGCACAACCGCATCCACGCCACCACGGTCTATGTCACCCACGACCAGATCGAGGCCATGGCTATGGCCGACAAGATCGCGGTCATGAACCATGGCGTGGTCGAGCAGTTCGGCACGCCGCAGGAGATCTATGACCGCCCGGCCTCCATGTATGTCGCCGATTTCATCGGCTCGCCGCCGATGAACTTCATCCGCTTCAATGGCGGCCTGCCGCGCGGCGCGCGCATCGCCCGCATCGGCGTGGCGGCGATCGAGATGCCGGAGCTGCGCGAGGAGGTCGCGCCCGGCGACCTCGCGCTCGGCGTGCGGCCCGAACATGTGCGGCTGGTGGAGTCCTCGCCTTTGCGCGGGGCGATCTATGGCAGCGAATATCTCGGCACCAACCAGATCGTCACCGTGGAGACCGAGGGCGGGCTGGTGCGTGCCCGCCTGCCGGCCGACCGCGGCTACACCATAGGCGAGCCGGTCGGCCTCGCCTTCAAGAGCGAGCGGCTGTCGCTGTTCGAGGCCCGTTCCGGCCGGGCGATCCGCTCCGCCCTGCACGAGGGCGAACTGCGCCGGGAGGCCCGCCATGGCTGACGTCATCCTCAAGGGCATCACCAAGAGCTTCGGCGACAAGCGCGCCGTCGACGCGGTCGATCTCCACATACATGACGGCGAGTTCGTCGTGCTGCTCGGCCCCACGGGCGCCGGCAAGACCACGACGCTGCGGCTCATCGCCGGGCTGGAGGCGCCGGACGCCGGCACGCTGCACATAGGCGGGCGGCCGATGCAGGGCCTCGCGCCGGCGAGCCGCGACGTCGCCTTCGTGTTCCAGCAATATTCGCTCTACCCGCATCTGACCGTCTACGAGAACCTCGCCTTCCCGCTGCGCTCGCCGGCCTGCCGCATGGACGCGGCCACCATCGATGCGCGGGTGCGGCAGGTCGCGAAGATGGTGCGCATCGACCACAAGCTGGAGAACCGCTCGACGCGGCTCTCCGGCGGCGAGATGCAGCGCGTCGCCATCGGCCGGGCGCTGGTGCGCCGGCCCTCCATCTACCTGATGGACGAGCCGCTCTCCTCGCTCGACGCCAAGCTGCGGGCGGAACTGCGCCTGGAGCTGAAGCGCATCCAGAAGGAACTGGGCGCGACGCTGCTCTACGTCACCCACGACCAGATCGAGGCCATGACCATGGCCGACCGCATCGGCATCCTCTCCGAGGGCCGGCTGGTGCAGATCGGCACGCCGCGCGAGATCTACACCGACCCGGCGAACCTGCACGTCGCCGCCCGCCTCGGCCAGCCGCACATCAACATATTGCCGGTCGGCCTGCTGCCGGGCGGCGAGGCGCCGGCGGGCGCGACGCGGGTCGGCGCGCGCACCGAGCACATCGCCATCGCCCGGCAGGACGGCGGCAATGCGCGGGTCGACTGGATCGAGCATCTCGGCGACCAGAACCACCTGCACATCAAGGTGGGCGAGCACAGGCTGGTGACGCTGGCCGATCCCGACATGCCGGTCGTGCCCGGCGACGGGATCAGCGTCACCTTAAGGAACCCGCTCTATTTCGGTCACGATGGAAGCCGACTCGGTGGCTGAAGGCTTGCGTAACGAGGTCCGGCGCCCGCGCCGGATGTCGCGTTGAACGGATGGGAAGGCAGCGATGAAACATTTCTTCAACCGCCGGGACAGCATCGTCACCGAGGCGCTGGACGGGCTCCTGCGCACGACGCCGCCCGGCCGGCTGGCGCGGCTCGACACCTATCCGGACATCAAGGTCGTGCTGCGCGCCGACTGGGACAAGTCGAAGGTCGCCGTGGTCTCCGGCGGCGGCGCCGGGCACGAGCCGTCGCACGCCGGCTTCGTCGGCAAGGGCATGCTGACCGCCGCCGTCTCCGGCGAGATCTTCGCCTCGCCGAGCGTGGAAGCCGTGCTCACCGCCATCCGCGCGGTGACCGGCGCGCCGGGCTGCCTGCTCATCGTCAAGAACTACACCGGCGACCGGCTCAATTTCGGCCTCGCCGCCGAGCGCGCCCGCACTGAAGGCTTCGACGTCGAGATGGTCATCGTCGCCGACGACATCGCCCTGCCTGACATCGCCCAGCCGCGCGGCGTCGCCGGCACGCTGTTCGTGCACAAGATCGCCGGCCATCATGCGGAGATGGGCGCGGACCTTGCGACCGTCGCCGAGGCGGCGCGGGCGGCGGCGGGCGACATCGTCTCGCTCGGCGTGTCGCTCTCCTCCTGCTCCATTCCCGGCCAGCCCTTCGAGGCGCGGCTCGGCGAGGACGAGGGCGAGCTCGGCCTCGGCATCCATGGCGAGCCCGGCGTCGAGCGCATAGCCCTGCGCCCGGCCTCCGAGATCGTCGCGCTGATGGCCGAGCGGCTTTCTGCCCGGCTGGAGGACGGCGCCGACTATGCGCTGCTGATCAACAATCTCGGCGCCGTGCCGCCGCTGGAGATGGGTCTGATCGCCGAGGCGCTCCTCACCTCGAAGCTCGGCAAGGATGCGCGGCTCGTCATCGGCCCGGCGCCGCTGATGACGGCGCTCAACATGAACGGCTTCTCGCTCTCCTATCTGCGCCTCGACGCCGCCCGCGCGGTGGCGCTGGCCTCGCCGGTCGAGCCGCTCGCCTGGCGGCCGGCGGTCGTCACCGGCGACATCGCCGTGCTGCCCGCGCCCGCCTCGCACAAGGTGCCCGTGGCGGCGGGGAGCGGCGATGCGACGGCGGAGGCCGCCATCCGCGCGGTCTGCGCCACGCTGACCGGGCTGGAGGAGGAGCTGAACCGCCTCGACGCCCGCGCCGGCGACGGCGATACCGGCTCCACGGTCGCCACCGGCGCCCGCGCCATCGAAGCCGTGCTGCCGCAGCTTCCGCTCGCCGACCGGGCCGCGACCTTCGCCGCCATCGGCGAGACGCTGGGCACCGCCATGGGCGGGTCGAGCGGCGTCTTGATGTCGATCTTCTTCACCGCCGCCGCCAAGGCCTCGGCCGAGGGCGGCGACGTGCCCGCCGCTTTGCTCGCCGGCCTCGACCGCGTGGTGTTCTATGGCGGGGCGACGCCCGGCGCGCGTACCATGGTCGACGCGCTCGATCCCGGCCTGAAGGCGCTCGCCGCCAACGGCCTTTCCGCCGCCGCGGCGGCGGCCGGGGCGGGGGCGGAAGCGACCAAGGCGATGGCGCGGGCACGGGCCGGCCGCGCCGCCTATCTCGGCGCGCGCGATCTGGAAGGCTCGCCCGATCCCGGAGCGGTCGCGGTGGCCCGGGCGTTCGAGGCGCTCGCGCGCGGCTGAGCCGCGCCGGAGCGCGGGAGAGGGGATGAGGATGCAGCTCGACGCCGCCGATCTCACCGCGCTCATTGCGCTCTGCCGCGCCGAGATCGACCTTCATTGCGAGCATCTCTCGGTGCTCGACAGCGCCATCGGCGACGGCGACCACGGCGCCAATATGCGGCGCGGGCTGGAGGCGGTGTATGCCGAGCGCGAGGCGATCGCCGCCCTCCCGCTGCCGGCGGCGCTGGAGAAGATCGGCCTCGTGCTGGTGATGAGCATAGGCGGCGCCGCCGGGCCGCTCTACGGCACGCTGCTGATGGAGCTCGGCCGCGGCCTGCCCGACGCGCCCGATGCCGCCGCCTTCGCCGCCACCCTCGGCCGCGCGGTCGAGGCGGTGGCGCGGCGCGGGCGCTCCGGGCCGGGCGACAAGACGCTGCTCGACGTACTCTATCCGGTGCAGGCGGAGGTCGCCGGCCGCGCGGCACCCGCCCGCATCGCCGAATGCGCGCAATCGGCGGCCCGCGCGACCGAGATGATGCTGGCGCGGCGCGGCCGGGCGTCCTATCTCGGCGAGCGCTCGGTCGGCCACGAGGATCCGGGCGCGTCGAGCTGCGCCCTGCTCACCACCACGATCTGCCTCTACCTCAAGGAGCATGCCGCCCCATGACCGCGCGAGAGCAGGGGTCATCCGCCGCCAATGTCGGCATCGTCATCGTCTCGCACTCGCCGCTGGTGGCGCAGGGCGCGGCCGACATGGTGCGCCAGATGGTCGGCGACTGCGTGCCGCTGGCCTGGACCGGCGGCAATGCCGAGGGCGGGCTCGGCACCCATGTGCGCGGCATCAGCGCGGCCATCGAGAAGGCATGGTCGGAGGCGGGGGTCGCCATCTTCGTCGATCTCGGCGGGGCGGAGACCAACAGCGAGATGGCGGTGGAACTGCTCGGCCCCGCCCGCGCCGCCAAGGTCGCCATCTGCAATGCGCCGCTCGTCGAGGGCGCCGTGGTGGCGGCGGCGGAAGCCTCGGGCGGCTCGGCGCTCGCCCGCGTCGTCGCGACGGCGGAAGAGTTGTCGTCCTGATGAGCGAGCTCACTCCCCTTCTCGGGCGGCCCGGCGCCGCCCATCGCGGACAGGCCGTGGTGGAAGTCACCCACGGCATCGGCCTGCACGCGCGCCCTTCCGTCGCCTTCACCCGCCTCGCCAAGAGCTTCCCCTGCACCATCGAGGTGGCGGTGGACGGCTCCAATGAATGGTTCAACGGCAAGAGCATCGTGAAGATCATCGGCGCCCGCATCCGACGCGGCACACGGCTGCGCATCCGCGCCGAGGGCTCGCGCGCCGAGGAGGCGGTGGCCGCGCTCAGCGAGCTCGTGCGGCGTAATTTCGACGAGGACCGGAAAAATGGGCGTCCCGATGGCCGTCCCGCGTGACCTGCGCGGCCGGCCGGCGGCGCCGGGCCGGGCGCTCGGCGCCGTGCACCGCGCCGAGGAGCGTCCGGTGCCGTCGCCCGGCACGCAGGGAGAGGATGCCCGCGCCGCGCTGGAGGCCGCCGTCGCCCTGGCGGTGCATGAGCTGAAGGCGCTCTCCGACCGCTCGGACGCCGAGAGCGCCGGCATACTCGACTTCCAGATCGAATTGCTGCTCGACGGCGAGCTGCTCATCCCGGCGCTGGAACGCATCGCCCGCGGCGAGGGCGCGGCGCTCGCCTTCGCGGCGGCGATGAACGCGCATATGGACACGATCGCCGGGGGCGGCGACGCTTTCGCCTTGAGAGCCGCCGACCTCGCCGACCTCAAGAGCCGGGTGCTCGACGCGCTGGCCGGCCGCGCCCGCGCCGATTTTCCGCAAGGCGCCGTCTATGTCGGCCGCGACATGCCGCCGAGCCTCTTCCTCGCGCATGACTGGTCGGGCGGCGGCGCCATCGCGCTGATCTCCGGCAGCGCCGCGAGCCATGTCGCCATGCTGGCGCGCTCGCGCGGCGTGCCGATGGTGGTCGGGCTCGGCGCGCTGCCGGTGGAGAGTGGCGACCGGCTGCTGGTCGACGGCAGCGAAGGCGTGGTGCGGCTCGATCCCGAGGAGCGGCTGCCCAGTCCCCCACCCTCGGTCGTCGCCGCCCCCGCACCTTCCACCGGCGGGGCGCCGTCGGCCCGGCTCTTCGCCAATATCGACACGCTGGCCGACCTCGACGCGCTCGATCCCGCGCAGGTCGACGGCGTCGGTCTGGTGCGCACCGAATTCCTGCTGCCGAGCGCTGCCGAGGCGCTGGACGAGGAATGCCATCTCGCCCGCTACCGGCGCATCCTCGACCGTCTCGCCGGCAGGCCGGTGACGCTGCGCATGCTCGATGTCGGCGGCGACAAGGCGCTGCCGGGCCTCGTCGAGGGCAGCCCGGCCTCGGTGCTGGGCGAGCGCGGCGTGCGCTTCCTCATCGCCCATCCCGACCTCGCCCGGCTGCAGGCCCGCGCGCTGCTGCGCGCCGCCGCCTTTGGGCCGGTCAGCGTGCTGCTGCCCATGGTGACGCTGCCCTCCGAACGCGCCGCGATGGCGCAGCTCTTCGACGAGGAAGCCGCCCGGCTGGAACGGCAGGGCATCGCCGTCGCGCGCCCGCCGCTCGGCATCATGGTGGAGGTGCCGGCGGTCGCCCTGACGCTCGATATGTTCACCGACGCCGCGTTCTTTTCCGTGGGCACCAACGACCTGATGCAGTATCTGGCGGCGGCGGCCCGCGACAATCCGGCGGTCGCGCACCTCTATGCGGGGGCGGAGACGGCCATGTTCCGGCTGCTGGAGCACATCGCGACCACTGCCCGCGGGCTCGGCCGACCGGTCTCGCTGTGCGGCGACATCGCCGGCGAGCCGGCGGCGCTCGGCCGCCTCGTCGGGATGGGCCTGCGCGATCTCTCCGTGGCGCCCTCGCGCCTGCCGGCCCTGCGCGCGGCGCTCGGCCCGCGGTCGGAAGCCTGACCATGGCGCGCGAGCCCATCGACGAGGCGGTGATCGCCTACAAGACCATCCTCGCCGGCATCCTCGACAACCGGCCCTCGGGCACGCGCCAGCGCCTCGCCGCGGCGCTCGGCAAGCATCGCAGCTTCGTCACCCAGGTGACGAGCCCGACCTATGACACGCCGCTGCCGGCGCGCCACCTCGCCACCGTGTTCCGCGTCTGCCATTTCAGCCCGGCCGAGCAGGAGCGCTTCCTCGCCGCCTATGAGGCCGCCCATCCCGGCCGGCTGCCGGATGTCGGCGGGGCGGATAAGATGCGCACGTTGTCGGTGATGGCGCCCGATTTCGGCGACGAGAAGAAGAACCGCGCCTTCGACGATGCCGTCGCGGAGTTCGTCGCCAAAATGGCGGCGCTGGTGAACGGAGGCGAGTGATGCAGTCTCGCAGGCGCCGGCGATGAAGCGGGTCATGAACTCCGGCCAGACGCTGGTGGCCGAGAGCCTCGCCGGCTTCGTCGCCGCGCATGAGGACCTCGTCGCCTTCGGCGGCGGCGGCCGCTTCCTGCGCCGCCGGGCGCTCAAGCCCGGCAAGGTCGCGCTGATCTCCGGCGGCGGCGGCGGCCACGAGCCGCTGCATGGCGGGTTCATCGGCACCGGCATGCTGGACGCCGCCTGCACCGGCCATATCTTCACCTCGCCCACCCCCGACCAGATCCTCGCGGCGATGGACGAGACGGACACCGGCGCCGGCTGCCTGCTCGTGGTGAAGAACTACGACGGCGACGTGATGAATTTCGAGATGGCGGCGGAGATGGCCGCGCCGCGCCACCGCATCGATATGGTGGTCGTCGAGGACGACGCCGCCTATGGCCCTTCCGTGCGCAGTCGCGGAAGGCGCGGCGTCGCCGGCACCATCGTGGTGGAGAAGATCCTCGGCGCCGCGGCCGAGCGGGGCGACGACCTCGCTGCGCTGAAGACGCTGGGCGAGGGCCTGTCGCCGCGCCTGCGCAGCATGGGCGTCGCCTTGCGCGGCGTCACTGTCCCGGACAATGCGCGCGAGACCTTCGCCCTCGGGTCGGACGAGATGGAGATCGGCGTCGGCATCCATGGCGAGCCAGGCCTTTCCCGCCAGCGCCTCGCTTCCGCCGACGAGATCGTCCGGCTGATCTGCGCGCCGATCCTCGACCAGCTTCCTGTTGCCGAGGGCCTGCACCCGCTCCTCATCGTCAACGGCTTCGGCGGCACGCCGCCGATCGAGCTGCACCTCGCCTATGGCCTCGCCCGCCGCTTCCTCGAAGCCGAGGGCGTCATGCCCCGGCGCTCGCTGGTCGGCACCTTCGTCACCTCGCTCGACATGGCCGGCTTCTCGGTGACGCTGGCCTTGCTCACCGAGGAGGAGTTCGCCCTGTGGTGCGCGCCGGTGGCGACGCCGGTGCTCGCCTGGTGAGCTAGCCCGGCCCGTTCGCGGCCGGCAGGGTGAAGGAGAAGCTGGCGCCGCCCTGCGCACCCGCTTCGTCGACCCTGATGCGCCCGCCATGCGCCTCGATGATCGAGCGGCAGATCGGCAGGCCCATGCCCATGCCGGACGCCTTGGTGGTGAAGAAGCTCTCGAACAGCCGGTCCATATGCTCGGGCGGAATGCCGGGGCCGCTATCCTCGACGATGCAGCGCACGCCGATGCCATCGGTGGCGACGGTGCGGATGACGACCCGCCGCTCGGGGCTGCCCGCCTGTGCCATGGCCTGCATGGCGTTGATGGCGAGGTTGACGATCACCTGCTGCAATTGCGTGCGGTCGCCGATCACCTGCGGCGCGTCGGGCGCGGGGTGCTGCAGCACGGTGACCGCGCGCGAGCGGGCCTCGTTGCGCAGGAACAGCAGCACCTCGCCGATCACCTCGTCGAGGACGAGCGGCGTGTGCTCGGGTGCCTTGCGGGCGGCCATGGAGCGGATGCGCGCGATGATCTCGCCGGCCCGCTGCGCATCCGAGACGATGCTCTCGGCCAGCTCGCGCACCTCTTCGATGTTCGGCACGGGGCGGCGCAGCCAGCGCACGCCGGCAGCGGCGCTGGAAGCGATGGCGGTGAGCGGCTGGTTGACCTCGTGGGCGATGGAGGCGGTGAGTTCGCCGAGCACCGAGACGCGCGCCGCATGGGCGAGGTCGGTCTGCACGCGGTCGAGCATCTCCTGTGCGCGCGCTCGCTCGGCCAGCGCCTCCTTGGCGGCGGTGATGTCGGAGACCGCGCCGACATAGTGCAGGTCGGGCGAGCCGTTGCGCATGGAATGCGCCACCGCATGCACATGCCTGACCGCGCCGTCCGGCAGCAGCAGGCGGAACTCGAAGTCGAAGCCGCGCTCGCCATCCGCCGCGTTGTAGACGGTCTCGCGCACCAGAGCGGCGTCGTCGGGATGCGCGCGCTGGATCAGGAGATCGATCGAGGGCGCCGCCGCCGGCTCGTAGCCGAAGATGCGGAAGGTCTCGTCCGACCAGTGGATGCGGCCGGTGACGACGTTCCAGCCGAAGCTGCCGGTGTGGCTCAGCCTTTGCGCCTCGGCGAGGAAGGCGGCCTGGCTGCGGTGCAGCAGCTCGTCGGCCCGCTTGCGCTCGGTGATGTCGGTGTTGTTCTCGAGGATACCGACGGGCCGGCCCCGCGCATTCTCCTGCAATGTCCAGCGGGAGGCGACGGGCACTTCCGTGCCGTCCCGGGTGCGATGCACCAGCTCGCCCTCCCAGCGTCCGGTGTCGAGCAGCAGCGTGTTGATCTGCGCCAGCGGCACCGGGAAGCGGGTCTGCAGCAGGTCGTGCGTGACCTTGCCGGCCGCTTCCGCGCGGCTCCAGCCGTAGAGCTGCTCGGCCCCGCGGTTCCAGTAGGAGATCGTGCCGTCCATGCCGCGGACGATGATGGCGTCGGCGGTGAGTTCGAGGAGCTGGGCCTGTTCGCGCTGGACCTCGGCCGAGTCGCGCAGCCGCCTGACCAGCCCGGTGACGGTCAGCGAGCAGACGAGGAAGGCGGCGAGGGCGGCGACGTCCTGCACGTCGCTGACGTCGAGCGTGTGGAGCGGCTGGACGAAGAAATAATTGAGGCTGAGGACCGCGATCAGCGAGAAGAAGGCCGACGAGACGAAGCTGTCCAGCAGCGACAGCAGCACGATGACGATCAGCAGTGCGGCGGCCGTCGTGGCCAGATTGAGCTCGAAATGCACCGACGCCCAGATGACGAACGCCAGCGACGCGCCGCCGAAGATCCAGAGCGCGATCAGGCGCTGGGCGGGCGTCAGCTCGTCGAGCTTCGCCACGAAGGACGGTACATGCAGTTGCTGGCGGCCGCTCGCGTCGTCGTCCAAGACAGCCTCTATCCGGGCCGCCCCGCGACGACCCACTCCCGAGCGTCAATCGGTATCAAAATATAGGCTCGTTTGCAGGCACACAAGCAGCGGCTCGGGCCGGTCGCCGGGTCGGCGCGCCGCCGGCTACGGGATGTCCGCAGTTGCGTCCCGGCCGGTTGCATTGTTTGTTTCGTCCGATTCCTCTGCGAGGTTCCCGCAATGACCTGCTCCCGCGCCTTCAAGCCCCTCGTCGCCCTGTCGCTGGCCTGCGGGCTCGCCATCGGCGCGACTCTTGCCGCGGGAGCGGGCGCCGCCTTCGGGCAGGCCGCACCGCCGGCGAAGAAGCCGGCCGCGCCGGCTGCCGATCCGAACGCCCCGCAGGCCACCACCGCCACCTATGGCGATTGGGTGGTGCGCTGCGCCATCCCGCCGAACCAGACGGCGCGGGTCTGCGAAGCCGGCACCGGCGTGCAGGTGCAGGGGCAGCAGGGGCTGCTGGCGCAGATCGTCATCGGCCGGCTGAACAAGGACCAGCCGACGCGCCTCGTCATCCAGCTGCCCGCCGGCGTCTTCCTGCCGCCGGGGGCGACGCTCTATCTCGACGAGAAGGACAAGAGCGGGCTCGCCACGGTGTTCGCCACCTGCACCCAGGCCTGCTTCGCCGATGCCGAACTCAAGCCCGACCAGCTCGCCGCGCTGAAGGCGGCCAAGGGGCCGGGCCGGCTGGAGTTCGTCGACGGCGCCCGCAAGCGCATCGCCGTGCCGATCTCCTTCAACGGCCTTCCCGCCGCCACCGAGGCGGCGCTGAGCCCGAAGTGACGTCCGGGCGGCCTCGGCAGTGGTCAGGCGAGGTCGGTATGGGCGAAGTCGTTGCCCTTGTAGAGCAGCGGCACGCCGAGCGATTTGGCGCAGGCATAGGCGAAGCAGTCGCCGAAATTGAGCGCAGCCGCATGCCCGACCACCTTGCCATAGGTCGCGCTCGCCTCGACCGCCATGCGGCCGAGCTCCGCCGTGATGGCGATCTCCTCCGCCGCCAGATCGTCGGCGAAAGCGTCCACCGCAGCCTGGGCCTGCCGCAGCAGCCCGGCCGAAGGCGGCCCGCCCATGGTCTTCTGCCGGGCGAGGGCGACAGACGCCTCGAACGTCACCAGCGGCGAGAGGAAGAACGGCCCGCCGGCATCCGCCAGCCGCTTCTCGATCTCCTCATGGCCCGGCTCGCGCCCGAGGATGGCGACGATCGCCGAGGCGTCGATGAACATCAGGCGTCGCCCCACAGGGAGTCGGTAAAGGCCTTCATGTCGAAGTCCGGATCGCCTCGTCCCATCGCGTCGGCCAGTGCCTTGGAGCGGGCCAGCCGCTTGCGCAGCGGCTGGGCGCGCCGCGCCTCCGCGAGCTGCGCCTTCAGCGCGCTGCGAACCGCCTCGGTCTTGGTGCGCGCCTTGGTGAGCCGGCGGACCTCTTCCGCCAGCGCGTCCACCTCCGGGTCGCGAATGAACAGCGCCATCTGCATATCTCCTTTGGATATCAGGATATCACGTAGTAGATATGCATTCCACCGCAGCATGCCGGACAGCCCCCCATGACCGACGACCCGACGAGCTCCCCGACGGCGCAGGCGCTGACCGGGATCCGGGTGCTCGACCTCTCCCGCGTGCTCGCGGGCCCCTGGGCGACGCAGATCCTCGGCGATCTCGGCGCCGAGGTGATCAAGATCGAGAAGCCCGGCGCCGGCGACGACACGCGCGGCTGGGGACCGCCCTGGCTCGAGGACGGCGAGGGGAACGCGACGCGCGAGAGCGCCTATTTCCTCTGCGCCAACCGCAGCAAGCGCTCGGTCACCATCGACATGGCACAGCCGGAAGGCCAGGCGCTGATCCGCCGGCTGGCGGCGCAGAGCGACGTCGTGATCGAGAACTTCAAGGTCGGCGGGCTGAAGCGCTACGGCCTCGACCATGAGAGCCTCGCCGCGCTCAACCCGCGCCTCGTCTACTGCTCGATCACCGGCTTCGGCCAGGACGGGCCGGAGGCGGGGCGCGCCGGCTACGACTTCATGATCCAGGGCATGTCCGGGCTGATGTCGGTCACCGGCAGCCCCGAGGCCGAGCCGCAGAAGATCGGCGTGGCGCTGGTCGACGTGCTCACCGGGCTGAACGCGGCGATCGCCGTGCTGGCGGCGCTGCAGCAGCGCGAGCGCACCGGCCGTGGCCAGCATATCGACGTCGCCCTGTTCGACGTCGCCATGGCGAGCCTCGCCAACCAGGCGCTGAACTTCCTCGTCGGCGGCACGGCGCCGCGGCGGCTCGGCAACGCGCACCCGAACATCGTGCCCTATCAGGCGTTCGAGACCGCCGACGGGCACCTCATCCTCGCGGTCGGCAACGATGCGCAGTTCGCCCGCTTCTGCCGCATCGCCGATCTGCCGGATATCGCCGGCGACGCGCGCTTCGCCACCAATGCCGGGCGGGTGGCGGAACGCGACCTGCTGATCCCCATCGTCGCTGCCGCGCTCAAGCGCCAGACGACGGGCGAGTGGCTCGCCATGCTGGACGCGGCGGGCATTCCGGCCGGACCGATCAACACCATCGCCCAGGCCTTCGCCGAGCCGCAGGCGATTGCGCGGGGACTGGCGATGAACCTCCCCCACGCGCTCGGCGGTCTCGCGCCAGGCGTGCGCAGCCCGCTGCGGCTGAGCGATTCGCCGATTGGCGGCCCGCTGGCGCCGCCGACGCTCGGGCAGGACACGGAGTTCGTGCTGGAAAGCGTGCTCGGCCTGTCGGCGCAGGAGCGCGACCGGCTGCGCGGCGCGGGAATCATCTAGAGGGTTGGCATCGTGAGCATCCGTGATCTCTACGAGACCTATGACGCGGTCGGGCTGGCGGAGCTGGTCGAGCGCCGCGAGGTGACGCCGGGCGAACTGCTCGACGAGGCGCTGGCGCGGGTCGAAGCGCTCAACCCGCAGCTCAACGCCGTCACCGTGCTGGCCGAGCCGGTCGCCCGCCGCCTGATCGAGGAGGGCCTGCCGGAAGGGCCGCTGCGCGGCGTGCCGTTCCTGCTCAAGGATCTCGGCGCCGAGGCCATCGACTTCCCCTGCAACAACGGTTCGAAGCTGTTCGCCGGCACGCGCTACGCCAGGGATTCCGCCATCTATGCCCGGCTGAAGGCGGCGGGGCTCGTCACCTTCGGCCGCACCGCCTCGCCGGAGGGGGGCATCGGCCCGGTGACGGAAGCCGCGGTCTATGGCGGGCCGACGCGCAACCCGTGGAACCTCGATCATACGCCGGGCGGCTCCTCCGGCGGCGCCGGTGCGGTCGTGGCGGCCGGTATCATCCCCGCCGCCCACGGTTCGGATGGCGGCGGCTCGGTGCGCATACCGGCCTCGAGCTGCGGCCTGTTCGGCTTCAAGGCGACGCGCGCCCGCACGCCGGACGGGCCCTATGTCGGCGAGGGCTGGGCCGGAATGGCGATCGACGGCTTCCTCACCCGCTCGGTGCGCGACACCGCCGTGCTGCTCGACGCCACGCAGGGGCCGGACCTCGGCGCGCCCTATGTCGCGCCGCCGCTGGAGGGCTCGTTCCGGCAGGCGATGGACCGGCACGACAAGCGCCTGCGCATCGGCTTCGCCACGACGTCGTTGACCGGCGCGCCGGTGCATCCCGAATGCCGGGCCGCGGTGGAGGACGCCGCGAAGCTGCTCGCCGAGCTCGGCCACTTCGTCGAGGAGGCGCTGCCCGAGGTCGACACGTCCGGCATGATGGCGGCGTGGACGAAGATCGTCGCCTGCGGCAGCGCGCTGTCGGTCGAGACAGCGGTACGCAAGCGCGGCCGGCCGCTGGAGCCCGGCGAGATCGAAGGCATCGCCCGCGGCGCCATGGCCTATGCCCGCACGGTGAGCGGCGCCGACTATCTCGAAGCCGTCAACAAGGTGCACGCCTATGGCCGCGAAATGGCGGCCTTCTTCCAGCGCTACGACATCTTCCTCACGCCGACGCTGGCCGAGCCGCCGGCGCAGATCGGCCGCTTCGCCCACGGCACCGAGGATTATGTCGACTACCGCATGGGGCCGGGCCGGGTCTTCGCCTATTCGCCCTTCACCGCCGCCTTCAACGCTTCCGGCCAGCCGGCGGCCTCGCTGCCGCTGCACTGGACCACGGACGGGCTGCCGGTCGGCATCCATCTGGCCGCGCCCTTCGGCGAGGACGAGAAGCTCATGGGCCTGTGCGCGCGGCTGGAAGAGGCGCGGCCCTGGTTCGACCGGCGCCCGCCCCTGCGCTACGCCGCCGCGCCCTGAGAGGGGCCGGATGGCCCGCGCCTTGCACCCGTGTCGGCGTGCAAATCATCGCCTTGCCGGAAGCCTGAGCGCCACATAGGCTACCTCACGAGAGCGACAACCGACGATAACGGGTGCTGAGAATGCCGGAGCCTTCCGGTCCTGAGGACAAGCGCGTCGCGATCGAAGCCAGGGGCATCGTCAAGGAGTTCGGAGAGGGGCCGAGCGCGCTGCGCGCCCTCGACGACGTGTCGATTTCCATCCGCGAGAACGAGTTCTTCACGCTGCTGGGTCCCTCCGGCTGCGGCAAGACCACGCTGCTGCGGATGATCGCCGGTTTCGAATACCCGACCGAAGGCGCCATCCTGCTGCATGGCGAGGACATCGCCGGGCTGCCGCCCTTCAAGCGGCCGGTGAACACCGTGTTCCAGAGCTACGCACTGTTCCCGCACCTCACCGTTGAGGAGAACGTCGCCTTCGGGCTGGAGATGCTCGGCCGCTCGAAGGCCGAGATCAAATCCCGCGTCGCCGCCATGCTGAAGCTGGTGCGGATGGAGGAGCTGGCGAAGCGCCGCACCGACCAAATCTCCGGCGGCCAGGCCCAGCGCGTCGCGCTCGCCCGCGCGCTGGCGCCGGGGCCGAAGGTGCTCCTGCTCGACGAGCCGCTCTCCGCGCTCGACTATAAGCTGCGCAAGGAGATGCAGATCGAACTGAAGCGCATGCAGCACGAGACCGGCATCACCTTCGTCTTCGTCACCCATGACCAGGAGGAGGCGCTCACCATGTCGGACCGCATCGCGGTCATGTCGAAGGGCCGCGTGCTGCAGGTCGGCTCGCCCTGGGACATCTACGACAAGCCGGCCGACCGCTTCGTCGCCGACTTCATCGGCGAGACCAATTTCCTCACCGCTTCCGTCCTCGGCATCGAGAACGGGCTGGCGCGGGTGCGGCTGAAGTCGGGCGCCGAGATCGTCGCCACCCTCGCGGAAGGCGTTTCGCCGAAGGGCGAGGCGACCATCGTGGTGCGGCCCGAGCATGCCCGCGCGGTGACGTCGGGCGGGCAGGTCGCCGGCGCCGTCGAGAACGTCGTCTATTTCGGCACCGACACGCATATCCATGTCCGGCTGGACGCCGGCGACATCTTCATGGTGCGCCAGCAGAACCGCCGCACCCAGTCCTGCGGCTTCGAGGTCGGCGACCGCGTCGGCATCGAGATCGCCTCCGACGCCGCGCAAGTGCTGAGGGACTGAACATGGCGTCGGCGGCGGAGATCGCGAAGCAGGCCGGGCGCCGGGACATACGCGGGCGCTGGCTGCTCTCCGCGCCGGCGCTCATCATCATCTTCATCGCCGCCATCGGCCCGCTCTTCGTCATGCTGGCCTATTCCTTCATGACCAAGGGCGACTATGGCGACGTGAAGCCGGTCTTCTCGCTCGACGGCTGGTTCTCGGTGTTCTTCCAGCGCGACATCTTCGACGACACGCTGTCGATCGCCGACGCGCATCTGTCGATCATCTGGCGCTCGGTGCGGCTCTCGGTGATCACCACCTTGGCGACGTTGGCGCTGGGTTTCCCCACCGCCTATTTCATCGCCACAAGGCCGCGCCACACCCGCGAGATGTGGGTGTTCCTGGTCACGATTCCCTTCTGGACCAACCTGCTGATCCGCACCTTCGCCATGCAGCAGGTGATCCGCAACGAGGGCGTGCTGAACACCGGCCTGCGCGCCCTCGGCATCATCGATCAGCCCCTGCAGATCATGTACACCGACTGGGCGATCCTGTTCGGCATGGTCTATGTCTACCTGCCGCTGATGGTGCTGCCGCTCTATGCCAGCATGGAGAAGCTCGACTTCCGGCTGGTCGAGGCGGGCTACGACCTCTATGCCAGCCGCCTTGCCGTGCTCCGGCGGATCATCATCCCGCTGGTGAAGCCCGGCATCGTGGCGGGCTCGATCCTCGTCTTCATCCCCTCGCTCGGCGCCTATGTCATCCCGCGCGTGCTCGGCGGCGGCAAGAACCTGATGCTCGGCAACCTGATCGAGCTGCAATTCGGCTCGGGGCGCAACTGGCCGCTCGGCGCGGCGCTGTCGATCACCCTCATGGCCGTGGTGATGCTGGCGCTCATGGTCTATGTGCGCAACGCCGCGCGCTCGGGGGCCGGCCATGGCTAGGTGGGGTATCGCCCGACGCTTCGACATACGCGTGCAACCGGGCTTCGGTGTCATCGCGCTGTTCACCTTCGCGCTGCTCTATCTGCCGATCGTCACCCTCGTCGTCTACGCCTTCAACGGCAGCGACTCGCTCTCCAGCTGGGGCGGCTTCTCGCTGCGCTGGTTCGCCGACGCCGCGCGCAACAGTTCGGTGCAGGACGCGGCGCTGCGTTCCTTCATCGTCGCCGTGCTCGCCGCCAGCATCGCCACCGTCGCGGCGACCATGGCGGCCATCGCCACGACCCGCACCGCGCCCTATCGCGGCCTCGGCTTCAAATACGCCTTCATCAACCAGCCGCTGATGGTGCCGGAGATCGTCACCGCGGTGGCGCTGCTGATCGTGTTCTCGCGCGTGAAGGTGTGGACCGGCTATTCCGGGCTCGGCTACCTCGTGCTCGCCCACACCGCCTTCTGCATCCCCTTCGCCTATTTGCCGATCCGCGCCCGGCTGGAGGGGATGGATTCCTCGCTGGAGCGCGCCGCCGCCGACCTCTACGCCACGCCCTGGATGGCGTTCCGCCGGGTGACGCTGCCGCTCCTGCGGCCCGGCATCATCGCCGGCTTCATGCTGGCCTTCGTCATCTCGCTCGACGACGTCGTCATCACCGAATTCGTCAAGTCGGGCGGGCAGGACACGCTGCCGACCTACATGCTCGGCCAGATTCGCCGCGCCGTCACGCCGGAGATCAACGCGATCGCCACCGCCTTCCTCGCGCTCTCGGTGCTGCTGGTGACCGTGTTCTTCTTCATCAACCGCCGGAAAGCCTGAAACAACAAAACCTACGGAGAGTGAGCATGAACTGGAAGAAGACAGCCGCCATCGTGGCCTTCGCCACGCTCGGTTTCGCTGGCAGCGCGGCGGCCGAAGGCGCGCTCAACATCTACAATTGGGGCGACTACACCAGCCCCGAGCTGATCAAGAAGTTCGAGGACAAGTACAAGGTCAAGGTCACCGTCACCGACTACGATTCGAACGACACCGCGCTCGCCAAGGTGCGCGCCGGTGGCCATGGCTTCGACATCGTGGTGCCCTCGGCCAACTATCTGCCGATCTGGATCAAGGAAGGGCTGCTGCTGGAAGCGCGCCCCGACCAGATGGAGAACTTCAAGAACGTGGAGGACCGCTGGGTCAACGTGCCGTGGGATCCGGGCCGGCACTATTCGGTGCCGTGGCAGTGGGGCCTGAGCGGCATCGGCGTCAACAAGAAGGTCTATGGCGGCGACATCAACACCTCGGCCATCTTCCTCGACCCGCCCAAGGAGCTGGTCGGCAAGATCAATGTCGAGCCGGAGATGAGCGACGTCCTGTTCGCCACCATCAAATATTTCGGCGGCGACTGGTGCACGAGCGATCGCGACGTTCTGAAGAAGGTGCGCGACAAGCTGCTCGAGGCGAAGCCGAAATGGCTGGCCATGGACTATTCCGTCACCGAGAAGCTGCCCTCGGGCGACTATGCCGGCGTCTATTACTGGAACGGCGCGATCATGCGCGCCCGGCTGAAGAATCCGGACATCGCCTTCGGCTACCCGAAGGAAGGCTACCCGGTGTTCATGGACAGCGTGACCATCCTCAAGGACGCCAAGAACGTCGAGAACGCCAAGCTGTTCATGAACTTCATCATGGAGCCGGAAAACGCGGCGCTGATCTCGGCCTTCGCGAAATATGCCAACGGCATTAAGGGCTCCGACGCCTTCCTGCCCGCCGACATGAAGGACGCGCCCGAACTGGTGATCCCGCCGCAGTTCGAGAAGGCGGGCGAGTTCCTCAAGACCTGCGCGCCGGAAGTGAGCGAGCTCTACACCCGCATCTGGACCGACGTGAACAAGTGAGCGGCGTGAACAGGTGAGCCTTGCGCACGGGCGGGTCCTCTCCCGCCCGTGCCCCATCTCTGCTGGCGCCTAGCTCAGCGAACCCCAGTCGAGCCCGCCGCTGTCCTCCGTCCCGAGCAGGGTCTCGCCAGCTTTGGCGCCGGGTACCATGATGACCACCTCGTGGCCATCGCGAATGGCGTTGGAAGCCGCCGCCACCGCGGCCTCGAAGGCCGCCTCCTTGCTGGCATAGCCCATGCCGAGCTGCTCGTTGACGGCGACGTGCCAGTCCGCCTCGCTGCCCTGGATGCGGTAGATGTCGGTGTTGGCCTGATCGGTTCTGCCGTTGGAAGCCGTCTGCATCGTCTTGCCCTCCATCGTCAGAAATCAACGGCTGCGCGGGCCATGTGTTCCGGCACCATGACCGCTTTCCGCCCGGTGCGCATGGGCGCGGCGGCCGTGCTGCCGGCCTCGCCGGCGCCGCGCCCGCCCTCGCGCAGCAGCTCCGAGAGCAGAGCCGCGCGGGCCGACGCCGAGCGGGTCCGGCCGGTGATCTCGGCGAGCCGCCCCGCCTCGAAGGCGGTGATGACGGTGTCGTGCACATAGGAGGTGCGGCAGACGGTGAGCGTGTTGGCGAGTTCTTCCGCCAGCGGCGCGATGGCCGCCTTCACCTGCCGGCGCCGCCCGCGCTCGCTGGTCTCGGGGGTAAGCCGGCCGAGCTGGTCGAGCACGCCCATCGAGGCGGTGAGCGTGCGGAAATCCTTGAGCGAGATCGGCCGGCGGCCGACCTCCTTCAGGAAGGCGTTCACGTCGCCGGCCCGGATGGCGTGGATCGCGCCCTTGCCGTTGCGGTATTTGAACAGCCGGCGGCCCGGCAGTTCGCGCAGCCTCGTCAGCGCCTGCGCCAGCGCCGCGTCGCGCACCTGCTTGGCGATCGCCTTGCCGCCCTTGCCCTTGAAGCTGAGCGCGATCGTGTCGCCCTCGATCCGCAGATGCGATTTCAGCAGCGTGGTGGCGCCGCGCGTGCCGTGCTCGGCGGCGTACTGGTCGCTGCCGGCGCGGATGGCGGTGAGCGAGACCAGATGCACCGCGGCGGCGAGCGCCAGCCGCCGGTCCGGCTCGGGCCGCCGCAGCGAGCGCCGCACCGCGCGCGAGATCACGGGGAGTGCCTCGGCGAGGCCGGCGAGGCGCTGCGCCTTCACCGCCTCGCGCACGCAGGTCCAGTCGGGATGGTAGCGGTATTGCAGCCGCCCGGCCGCGTCCTCGCCGACCGCCTGAAGATGCGCGCGCGCGTCGGTGGCGAAGCGGACATTCTCATAGGCCGGCGGCACGGCGAGGCGCCGCAGCCGGTCCAGCGTCTCGCGGTCGGTGACGGGCGTGCCGTCGGCATGGCGGTAGGCGAAGCCGCTGCCATGGCGCTTGCGGCGGATGGTCAGCGCGGCGGGCCGCACCAGGCGCAGGCCGAAGCGCCGCGCGAGCCGCCGAACGGTCGTCGTGTCGGACATGGGTAGAACCCGGCAGGGGGCAGAGGCGCCCGCCCCGTCAACGTCGGCGATCGGGCGGCGTTCCCTCGGGCTCAGGAACACGGGCGAGCGTCGGCACGTTGTTCCGCAACACACATGCAGGAGGAAGCCATGGACGACCGCGAGGACCGCATCCGCGTGCAGGCGCACAGATTCTGGGAGGAGGAGGGCCGCCCGGACGGGCGCGCCCATGAGCACTGGCTGCGCGCCGAAGCCACGCTCGACGGGGAAGGCGGCAGCTTCCGCCCCGTCGACGCCGCGGAGGCCCCGCCGGAGCCGATGGGGGACACGCAGACGCATGGCGCGCCGGCCGTCGACGACGCGGCCGGCAAGCCGCCGCTGCCGCACGCGCTGGAGGTCGATCCCAACGTGGTGATCGACGGCGGCGAGTACGAGCCGGCGAGCGAGATCGAGACCGTGCGGCGCACGCTGGAGGTGCCGCCGAAGCGTCGCGGCCGCGCCTCCCCCGTCGCCGACCGCGAAGGCGCGATGGGTGGACTTTCCGGCTCGCGCGTCAGGTAGCGGCGGCGCGTGATGGATGGCGGAGCGGGAGGCGACACCGGCTGTCGGGGCCGCGCGGTGCATCTGTGCCTCGACATGCAGCGGCTGTTCTCGCCGGGCGGCCCATGGCCGACGCCGTGGATGGTCAATTCCCTGCCGAACATCGCCGCGGTGGCGGAGAGGTTCGCCGGGCGGACCGTGTTCACCCGCTTCATCCCCGCCCGCGACCCCGGCACCGAGATCGGCACCTGGCGCGACTATTACCGGCGCTGGTCGGCGCTCACGCTGGAGCGGCTCGACCCGAGCCTTCTCGAACTGGTCGACGAATTGAAGCCCCTCGCGCGCTTCGCCCGCGTCGTCGACAAGCGCCGCTTCTCCGCCTTCTCGGCGCCGCGGCTTGCGGAGGTCCTCAACGGCCACGGCGCGGAGACGCTCATCGTCACCGGCGCGGAGACCGACATGTGCGTGCTCGCGAGTGTGATGGACGCGGTCGACCGCGGCTATCGCGTGGTCGTGGTCGAGGACGCGGTCTGCTCCTCCTCCGACGAGGGGCACGAGGCGGCGCTGACGCTCTACCGCACCCGCTTCGCCCAGCAGATCGAGACGCTGACGACGCAGGCGCTGCTCGAACGGGCGGAAGCCCGCGCGCTTTAGCGGACGGATCGGAACGAAGCGCCCGCCATCTCGTTCTTCGCTCGCTTGGGGAGACAAGCCAGCAGGAGACGGCCATGGCCGAGAAGACACTCGACACGCTTTTCCACGAGACCCTCAAGGACATCTATTACGCCGAGCGCAAGATCCTCAAGGCGCTGCCGAAAATGGCCCGCGGCGCGCAGTCGCCGCAGGTCAAGGCGGCCTTCGAGAAGCACCGCGACGAGACCGAAGGCCAGATCGAGCGCCTGCAGCAGGTGTTCGAGATGATCGGCAAGCGGGCGCAGGGCAAGACCTGTCCGGCGATCGACGGCATCATCGAGGAAGGCGAGGAGATCCTCGAGGAATTCAAGGGCCAGCCGGCCCTCGATGCCGGGCTCGCCGCCGCCGCCCAGGCGGTCGAGCATTACGAGATCAGCCGCTACGGCACGCTGAAGCGCTGGGCCCAGGTGATGGGCCTGAAGGACGCGGTGAAGCTGTTCGACGCGACGCTGAAGGAAGAGACCCTGACCGACGAGACGCTGACCAAGCTCGCCGACCAGGTCGCCAACGCCAAGGCGCTGAAGGCGGCGTGACCGGAATGGCGCCGGCGTGATCCGCCGGCGCCATTTCTCCGTGATTGCAGTTTGCCGGCTATCAATAAGGTGGCGCCTCGCCCGCGAGGGCCGCTCCGGCCGGGCACCGGACGCAGGAAGGCTTCCCGTCCCCGCAAGAGACGGGAAGCCTGTCGTCCGCGTCGGCCGCGTTACGCGACGACGTAGACGATCGTGTAGGTGTTCGGCTGGACGATGACGATGCGCCCGTCCGCCAGCACGAAGTAGCGATAGTTCCGGTACTGCGGAACGATCTCCACCACGCGCGGCGGCAGCGGGTGCAGCTCCACCGTCTGCGGGATCGCCACGCCCACGCTCACCGAGAAGTTCACGTCGCGGACCGGCTCGACGTCGGTCTGGGTGATGGTCTGCTTGATCGTCGTGCGCTTCTCGCTGGTGATGTTGACGTTGGTGTTGTTGGTCGTGTTCGTCGTGTTGGTGGTGGTCTGGGAGCTCTTGTCGCGGGTGGCGCCGGAGTCGGCCGTGCCCGTACCCGGCGTCGCCGCAGGCTCGTTGCGCTGCGCGTTCTGGCCCTGCATGCGGTCCTGCTGCTTGCCCTGGGTGTCCTGGGCGTTGCGGTTGGCCTTGGGCACCTGCGCGTCGGGCTGCTGGGCGCTGCGCTGCGGCGCATTGCCGGTGCCGGGCGGCATCTGCGTGTTGCCCTGGGCGGTGTTGCCGCCCTGCGGCGTGCCGCCGAGCTCGCCGCCGGTGGCGTCCGGCCGGTCCGGCGTCGCCTGCGGGGTCGAAGGCTGCATGCCGCCCGCGCCACCGCCGGTGGACGGGGCGGCGCCACTCGACGGCGGCAGCGGAGTCTGGCCCATGGCGCCGCCGGCGAAGAGCGCGACGGGGGCCACGGTTGCGAGAATGATCAGCTTGCGCATGAGCGTTTCTCCATTGCATGGCCGGCCCGGCGGACGCGGACGTCGCGCCGGTCGGCTGGTTGTCGGATGTCAGGTCAGTCGGTCATCCGTCAGTTGATGACCTGGATGACCTTGCGGCTGCCGGCGTCGACGATGACGCGCTGGTCGTTGACCACGGCGTAGCTGTAGCGCTCATATTTCGGCACCGGATGGATTTCGACGGTGGCCGGCAGCGCCGAGCCGACGACGACCTGTTCCTCCACCCGCACCGACGGCACGCTCTCCCTCATCACATAGGTGCGTACCTCGGCCGGGGGCGTCGCCGCGGCACCGACCGTCGCGCCGGCGACACCGCCGACCACGGCACCGGCCGGACCGCCCACCGCGGCACCGGCGGCCGCACCGCCGATCGCGCCGGGGACTGCACCCTGCTGGGCATAGGCCACTGCCGGCATGGCGAGGCCGGCGAGCAGGGCAGTAGTGGTAAGAAGGTTCGGTTTTCTCATGGATCCCTCCATTGTCGAACTGGCCGGTAAACGTCCGGTCCAAACAATGTTTCGAGGGAAGCGCCGTAACGTCGGCGTGAATTCGAGGTAATATGTGGTATTTATATTATGAGATAAGGCTTTACCTTGCGGTATATTCCGCAACATTGCATAGCTTCGTCGCGCCACCGCCAATGGAGCGGACGATTGCGGCCACCATGACGCCATCTTTGCTGCCGCTTGTGGTGGAGCGGAGAGCGAGGGCGGCGTGAGGCCGAACCTCACGCCGCATGTCTTGGGACGCTCTGTTGGGTCGTCAGCCGGCGAACTGCGCCAGCACCTTCTTATCGACCTTGCAGATATAGGTGTATTTCGGGTTCACCACCTGGGTGCAGCGCGCCTCGGCGATCTGGCCGAGCAGCATGTAGCCCTCGGGCGCGGGGATGCCGTACTCGTCTTCCAGCCAGTAGATCATCTCCTGGAAGGCGGTGCGCATCGCGTCCTCCAGCGGCCGCGCGCAGCCGAGCGTGCAGATGTGGGTCGGCGTCTCGATGCGCGGATGGTTGAGGCGCTTCGGCGCCGCTTTCAGCGACACCTTCACCGTCAGCGTCGCGGCGATCTCGATGGCGCCCATGCCGTTGGCCTCGCCGTCGCCCTGCAGCGCGTGGCAGTCGCCGAGGAAGAGATGCGCGCCGTCATGGCTGATGCGGAACATCACGGTGTTGCCTTCGGTCACTTCCTGCACGTCGAGATTGCCGCCATGCGGGCCGTTGTCGACGGTCAGCACCGCGCCGTGGATCGGCGCGACGCCGGCGACGCCGATCATCGGGCGCACCGGGAGCTTCACCTTGTCGCTCCAGTGGACGATGCCGTCCTTCACCTCGACGACATGGGTGCGCAGGCCGAATTCCTTCTGCCGCACCCAGTCCGGGAACATGCCGATGCCGGGCCACAGCGCGGTGTAGCCGAGCGTGTCGACCTCCATCTTGAGGATCTCCAGAACCAGCATGTCGCCGGCCTTGGCGCCCTTCACCTCGATCGGGCCGGTGGCGCCGTTGACGAAGGGAAAGGTGACGTCGTCCGGCGTGAGCTGCTGGCCGAGATGGCGGATGGTGCCGTCATTGGCGTTGATGGCGCATTCGACGACGAAGGTCTCGCCCGGCTCGACGCTGGCGACGAAGGCCTCATTCGCCGAAAGCGCATATTTGATGTTGCCGACCTTGCTGACACGCTGGGTCATGGTCACTCCGATGGGCACTGTGGATATCAGCCGAGGCGGCGCCAGGGCATGAGCAGCTTCTCGACCTTGCCGACGAGGAAGGTGAGGATGAGCGCGAGCGCGATGGTCGCCACCAGCGCGGCGAACACCTTGGGGATGATGTAGAGCGAGCCGGCCTTGAAGATGGCATGGCCGAGCCCTTCCGAGGACGACATGAATTCGCCGACGATGGCGCCGATCAGCGCGAAGCCGACGGTGAGCTTCAGCCCCGCGAAGATATCGGTGAGGGAAGCCGGCACCACCAGCTTGCGGAAGATCTGGAACTTCGAGGCGCCGAGCGTGCGCATCAAATTGATCTGGTCCTCGTCGACGCCGACCGCGCCCTTGTAGGAGGTGACCAGCGCGACGATCACCACGGAGAGCGTCGACATGGCGATCTTCGACATCAGCCCGGTGCCGAACCAGATGATGATGATCGGCGCCAGGGCGATGATCGGGATCGAGCCGAGCGCGATGACGAAGGGCTCGATGACGCGCGAGACGAAACGCGAATACCAGAGCGACAGGCCGATCAGCGTGCCGATGACGTTGCCGACGGCGAAGCCCAGCAGCGTCTCCAGGCCGGTGACGTAGCTATCGCGCCAGAGGCTGCCATCGGCCGCCATGGTCATCAGGAAGCCGGCGATGGCCGAGGGCGAGCCGAACATGAAGGCCGTCTGCTTGTCGAAGACGGTCATGTATTCCCAGAAGGCGAGGAAGGCGGCGAGCAGCGCGATCTGGGTGAAAATGACCAGCAGCGTCGCCCGCAGCCGGGCGCGGCGGCGCGCGGCGAGCAGGGCGGGGGCGGCCTCGGTCTTGCTGGTTGCCGCGAGGGGCGCGCCATAGCCGGCGGAGCTGTCCATGTGCCGCCTCCTCAATTCCGCGCCACGTCGAGATCGGCCCAGATGCGCCGGACGTAATCGGTGAAGCCGTGGCTCTCGCGGGCGGCGATCATGTCGGTGCGGTCGCTGTCGAGCGCGATGTCGTAGACCGCCTTCACCCGTGTCGGCCGCTTCGACAGCACGATCACCCGGTCGGCGATGGAGACGGCTTCCTCGATGTCGTGGGTGATGAGCAGCACCGAGCGCCCGCTCTCGCGCACGAGCTTGGCGGTGTCGCTCTCGATCAGCAGCTTGGTCTGGAAGTCGAGCGCGGCGAAGGGCTCGTCGAGGAGCAGCACATCCGGTTCGTTGACCAGCGTGCGGGCGAGCGCCACGCGCTGGCGCATGCCGCCGGACAGCGTCGAGGGATAGTGTTCGTCGAAGCCGTGCAGGCCGAGCTTGTCGAGCACGACATGGCTGCGCTCCTCCGCTTCGGACAGCGAGACGCCGCGGATTTCCAGCCCCAGCATCACGTTGCGCAGCGCCGTGCGCCAGGGCAGCAGCAGGTCCTTCTGCAGCATGTAGCCGACGCCGGACGGCTGGCCGGAAATCTCCCGCCCGTGCCAGCGTATGCGGCCGGCATCGGCGGAGATGAGCCCGCACAGCGTGTTCAGGAGCGTGGTCTTGCCGCAGCCGGACGGGCCGACGATGGCGACGATCTCGCCCTCGTTCAGCGTCAGCGACAGGTCGCCGATGACGGGCACGATGCGCCCGTCCGAATCGTAGCTCTTGGCGACGTGCTCGACGGTGAGGGGCGGAACGCCGGCCCGAGCCGGCGCCACCGCCCCTGCCGCGATGGCGGGGGTCTCCACCGCGCTCACCCGAGCTGCTTGATGGCCTTCTCGGCGAAGGAATTGTCGATGATCTCGTCGAACTTGATCGTGCCCTTGGCGTTGCCGAGATAGACCTGCATGTCCATCAGGTTCGCCCACTGGTCCGGCTTGGTGATCACCGACTGCGCCGGGATCAGGTATTTCAGCTCGGCATCGATCGCCTTGTCGACCACCTCGCCCGGCAGATCGGGGAATTCGAGCCGCGCCACCTTCTTGGCGAAGGCGGGGTCCGCATAGGTCTTGCGCGAGGCTTCCTCGAAGGAGGTGACGAGCGCCTGCACCATGGCCGGGTCCTTGGCGATGGTGGAGGGCAGCACCATGATGCCGGTGTTGCAGAACGGGCCGATATAGTTGGAGAAGTCGAACACCACCTTGGAGCCCTGCGCTTCGGCGGCGGCGACGCTCGGCTGGTAGGCGACCGCCATGTCGGCCTGGCCGGCGAGCATGGCGCCGATCTCGGTGCCGGGGTTGACCGGCACGATGGTGACGTCGGTGCCGAGCTTCATGCCGGCCTTCTCCACCATGCGCTTGGTGACGGAGAAGTTGGTGTTGGGCTCGGGGCTTGTGACGACCTTCTTGCCCTTGAGGTCCTTCGGGTCGGTGAAGGGCTCCATGGTCTTTGACACGCCGAAATAATGGGCGCGCTGCACCACCGTGCCGACGACGACGCCCGGTCCGCCATTCTCGCGCGAGATCTGCGCCATGGTGGCGTCGCCGATGGCGAAGTCGGCCGAGCCGCCGAGCACCGCGGCGAAGGTCTGGGTGTCGCCGCCGGCGGCGGTGACCTTCATGTCCAGCCCGTTCTTCTCGAAGATGCCGTCATGCATGCCGACATAGAGGTTGATGTAGCCGAGGTTGTGCACGGCTTCGCTGAAATTGACCGTCTTCAGCGCCGCCGCCGAGGCACGGCGGATCACATAGGGAGCGGCGACGAGGCCGCCGGCGGCCAGCGCCGATGTCTTGAGGAAACCACGCCGGTCGAGGCCGGTGCGCACGCTGTTGGACATGGGTTGCTCTCCACTCTCCGGGGCCCGGAAATCTGGAAGCTAGAGAATTCCCATCATCGTCGCGTCACAAGTCGAAATAGAACGCAGCGGTTTGCCGCCCCCGGCGGCAGGAACGACCCGCCGGCGCTAAATGTCAGCGGTGACATTTGGCGTGCGTATTTTGCGTGCCGGTGGCGATTACTCGGGCGGCGCCATGGTTATTCGGCCCGCGCCGGACGGCGCATTATGGCAGTTTTGACATTTAGCCCGCCCAACAATTTGGCAGGTGGGCTCACCGCGTGATCCGCACCGAGGCGAAGCGGCCGACCAGCGCGCCGCCGCAGCGCTCGGCCGCCAGCATCGAGGCGCGCTGCGGCTGCATCCCGCTGGCGCGCACGGCGAGACGGTCGGCGCGGTGCGGCAGCT
Source organism: Ancylobacter novellus DSM 506 (assembly GCF_000092925.1). Lineage (NCBI taxonomy): Bacteria > Pseudomonadati > Pseudomonadota > Alphaproteobacteria > Hyphomicrobiales > Xanthobacteraceae > Ancylobacter > Ancylobacter novellus. Next base: position 4,367,165 of record NC_014217.1, read on the forward strand.
CGCCGGGGAGTGGGGCGTCCTGCGGCTCGTGCAGCCGCTGCGACAGGTTGGAGACCAGCGCCCGCAGCCGGCGGTTCTCCGCCTCCAGCTCCTTCATCTGCATCACCGCCGGCGCGCTCAGGCCGCCGAAGCGACGGCGCCAGCGGTAGAAGGTACGCAGCGAGACCTGGGCGGTGCGGCAGATCTCGTCGACCGGCACGCCGGCATTGGCCTCCTGGATCAGGTGGAGGATCTCGCTCTCGGTGAACTGCGAACGTCGCATCGGATCGTCCTCATGAAAGTTGACGGATCGGATGACGGTCGAACCTCTCCTCGGATCTCCGAAGCCGCCCACCCTGCGCGGCGGCCGTCAGCCGCACATCAGATGAGCATGCGCTTAATATGGGCATACTATAGCCGATCACCGCGCGAGGTGAATGCATTTATTGCGCCGCAGCAGGGCGGGGCATCCGCCCTTGGCCGCGCTTGGCGAGGCGGCGCCTTCAAGCGCGCCCTGCCGTAGCGGCGGCGGGCCGCGACCTCTGTCATCAAGTGGCAATACTGCCAGAAATGGCGGCCTTGTGTGCCTTGTGCCGCGCCATTGGGCAGGGCTGAACATTATATGAAGTTGCGCCGGCGCGGGGGCTCAACAGAATTCGCGGCATCTTCCGAACATCGAGGTGTCCGTCACATGGTCAAGTTCTCGCGGCGTTCCTTCATGCAGGCGACCGGCCTCGCCGCCGCCGGGCTGGCATCTCCCATCGGCATGCCGGCCATCCTCCGCAACGCTCGGGCCGCCGGCCCGGTGAAGCTCGGCTGCCTGTTCTCCTCCTCCGGCACCATGGCCAATCTCGAAGGCCGTCTGAACTATGTGGTGAAGATGGCGGCCGACGAGATCAACGCCAAGGGCGGCGTCAACGGTTCGACCATCGACGTGCTGGTCTCCGATCCCGCCTCCGACTGGCCGCTCTACGCCCAGTCCGCCAAGCAGATGCTCCAGCAGGAGAAGGTGGCGGCGCTGTTCGGCTGCTGGACCTCGGTGTCGCGCAAGACCGTGCTGCCGGTGGTCGAGCAGGAGAACGGCCTGCTCTACTACCCGCTGCATTTCGAGGGCGACGAGAACTCCAAGAACGTCGTCTACGTCAACTCGCCGCCGGCGAGCTCGGTGCTGCCCGCCGTCGACTACCTGATGGGCGAGGAAGGCGTCTCGGCCAAGCGCTTCTTCATGCTCGGCTCGGACTATGTGTGGCCGCGCACCATCAACAAGCAGCTCAAGGGCTACTGGAAGTCCAAGGGCATTCCGGAGAGCGCCTGGAAGGAGGAATACGTCCCCTTCGGCTTCTCCAACTTCCAGACGCTGGTGAACCAGATCCGCGCCTTCGCCGACGAGGGCGGCGGCCAGCCCATCGTGGTGCTGACCGTGGTCGGCAACTCGATCCCGGACTTCCTGCGCGAATTCGCCAATCAGGGCATCCTCGCCACCGACATCCCGGTGCTCGGCCTCGACATGGTGGAGGCCGACCTCGAGGGCCTCGACACCTCCAAGCTCGTCGGCCACCTCAATTGCTGGGCCTATCTGCAGAACGCCAAGGGCGAGGCCAACAAGAAGTTCCTCGCTAGCTGGGCCGACTATGTGAAGGCCAAGAAGGTGCCGTTCAGCCCGGACGTCTCCATCGACCCGATGGTCTCGGCCTATGACGCCGTGCATCTGTGGGCGATGGCGGCGCAGAAGGCCGGCTCCTTCGACGTGCCGGAGGTCTCCAAGGCCTTCGCCGGCCTCTCCTTCGACTGCCCGTCGGGCTACAAGATCGCGATGACCGGGGAGAACAACTACGTCTCGCGCGGCGTGTTCATCGGCTCGGTCAACGACAAGCAGGGCTTCGACATCCTCTGGCAGTCCAAGGACACGCCGAAGCCCGTGCCGTTCAGCCCCTATGGCTGAGCCGGCGCGAACCCTTCCCTGACCCCTTGGGCGGCCGTCCTCGCGAGAGGGCGGCCGTCTTGAGTTCCCGAATGAAGCACTGGTTCCTGCCTCTCATTGCCGGCCTGCTCGCGGCGCTGCCCATCGCGGCGGTTGCGGCGCCGGTCGACCGCGCCGGGCTCGTCGCGAAACTCTGCGGCGATGCCGGGCAGATGGGCGAGGCGGGGACGGCGCTCGCCTCCATCGCCGCAACGGGGGACGACGCGGATCGCACCTGGGCCGCCGCGCTGCCCCGTGCCGCCATCGACCGCAAGCTCGCCTGCGACGAGGCCGGCGCCGTTCTCACCGAGGGCGGGCTCGATGCCGTCACTCGCGCGCCGCGCGAGGCGCAGGGCACGCCGCGCTCGCCGCTGCTCAGCCTGAAGAACCGCCCGGTCTTCGAGCTCGCCGACGCCGCCTTCGCCCTGCGAACGGCGCCGAACGCGGGCCAGCGCGCGGCGGCGCTGAAGATATTGGAGCGCCGCCCGGCGCTGATCCCCGAGGGCCTGCTGGAGCGGGCCGCGCAAGCCGAGGCCGATGCCGGGCTGAAGGCGCAGATCGAGAACCTCGCCCAGAGCGCCGCGCTCAATGCCTCCGATCCCGCCGCGCGCATCCGCGCCATCGGCCGCGTCGCCGAGAACACCAACCGCCGTACCCTGACCCAGCTCACCGCGCTGAAGAACGATCCCGCCTATGGCGCGGATGCCGGCTTCCGGCAGGCGGTGGACGCGGGCATCTCCAGGGTCGAGCGCGGCATCGCCATCGGCGACGTGATGGCGACGCTCTATAACGGGTTGAGCTTCGCCTCGATCCTGTTCATGGCCGCCATCGGCCTCGCCATCATCTTCGGGCTGATGGGCGTCATCAACCTCGCCCAGGGCGAGCTGATCATGATCGGCGCCTATGTCACCTGGCTGGTGCAGCAGGGCCTGCGCAGCGTCGCCCCCGGCCTGCTCGACTGGTACCTGATCCTCGCCATCCCCGCCGCCTTCCTCGTCACGGCGGCCATCGGCATCGCGCTGGAGGCGGCGCTGCTGCGCCATCTCTACAAGCGGCCGCTGATGAGCCTGCTCGCCACCTGGGCGGTGAGCCTGTTCCTGGTCAATCTCGTGCGCGTCATCTTCGGCACGCAGAATCTGCAGTTCGAGACGCCCTTCTACGTCACCGGCGGCGTGCCGGTGATCGGCGACTTCATCTTCACCTGGAACCGCATGTTCGCGATTCTCTTCGCTGTCGTGACGCTGGCGCTGACGTGGCTGGTCGTGCGCAAGACCCCGCTCGGGCTCAACATCCGCGCGGTGACGCAGAACCGCGACATGGCGGCCTGCATCGGCATCCCCACAAGGCGCGTCGACATGATGGCCTTCGGCCTCGGCTCCGGCCTTGCCGGGCTCGCCGGGCTGGCGCTGTCGCCGATCTATTCGGTGAACCCGCAAATGGGCCAGAACTTCATCATCGACAGCTTCATGGTCGTGGTGCTCGGCGGCGTCGGCACCATCGCCGGCACGGTGGTCGCAGCCTTGGGCATCGGCCAGATCAACGTGCTGATCGAGCCGCTCTGGGGCGCGGTCGCCGCGAAGGTCATCGTGCTGCTGATGATCATCGGCTTCCTGCAATGGCGGCCCGAAGGGCTGTTCGCCGTGAAGGGGCGCCGCAAATGACGTCCATCGGCAAGGACCGCCCCTTCCTCGCGTTGGTGCTCGCGCTCGTCGTCGTCGCCGTGGCGATGCCGCTGCTCGCCGGCACGCCCTTCGGGCTGTCGCGCTACCTCACCAACGCCATCGGCCAGCTCGCCGCCTTCGCCGTGCTGGCGCTCTCGCTCGATCTCATCTGGGGTTACTTGGGGATCCTCTCGCTCGGCCATGGCCTGTTCTTCGCCATAGGCGGCTATGTGATCGCCATGTACCTGCTCAAGCACTCCTTCGAGGTGACGGGCACGGTGCCGGACTTCCTCCAGTTCATGGGCTGGAAGGAATTCCCCTTCTACTGGGCCGGCTTCGATTTCTTCCCCTATGCGCTCTTTGTCGCGATCGCGGTGACGGGGCTGATCGCCGGCCTCTTCGGCTATGTGTCGTTCCGCTCGCGGGTGGGCGGGGTCTATTTCGCCATCATCACCCAGGCGCTGGTCTACGTCGCCATGCTGCTGATGTTCCGCAACGACACCGGCTTCGGCGGCAATAACGGCATGACCGGATTCGCCGTCGCCTTCGGCTGGCCGATGGGCACGAGCGGCATGATCACCGCGCTCTCCGTCGCCTCGCTGCTGGTGCTGGCGGCGGTGCTGCTCGGCTGCCGTCTTCTCGTCGGCAGCCGCTTCGGCGCGCTGATGCTGGCGACCCGCGACGACGAGACCCGCCTGCGCACGCTCGGCTACGAGACGCTGCGGCTCAAGCTCGGCGTCTGGTGCCTGTCGGCGCTCATCGCCATGCTTGCCGGCATGCTCTACGTGCCGCAGGTCGGCATCATCAATCCGCGCGTGCTCTCGCCCGAACTCTCGCTGGAGATCGCCGTCTGGGTCGCGATCGGCGGGCGCGGCCATCTCGTCGGCGCGGTGATCGGCGCGCTCCTCGTCAACGCGGTGAAGTTCTGGCTGTCCTTCGCCGCGCCGGAGGTCTGGCCGTTCATCCTCTCCGGCCTGATCGTGCTGGTGGTGCTGGTCTTCCCCAACGGCCTGATCGACCTCGCCAAGCTCAGGCTCGTCCGCCCGATGGGCGCGCGGCGCATGGCGGCCGAGCTGGAGGAGGCGCGCTGATGGCGGTGACCGCTCTCCTCGTCGACGGCCTGACCGTCCGCTTCGGCAGCTTCCGCGCCATCGACGATTTGTCGCTCGCCATCGACTATGGCGAGGTGCGCGCGGTGATCGGACCGAACGGGGCGGGCAAGACGACGCTGCTCGACGTCATCTCCGGCATCACCCGGCCGAAGGAGGGCAGGGTCATCTTCGACGCCACCGGTGGCAGCGCAAATGTCACCTTTGATGTCACCACCCGCAGCGAATCCGCCATCGCCCGCGCCGGCATCCGCCGCAAGTTCCAGAAACCCAGTGTTTTCGAGGGTTTGAGCGTGCGCCAGCACATCGCCATCGGCGCCGATGCCGGATTCCGCCGCCGCCTCGACGAGCCGGCGCTGGAGGACCGTATTAGTGAGGTGATGGAAACGGTTGGCCTCACCGAGCATGCCGACCGCCTCGCCGGCGAACTCGGCCACGGCCAGAAGCAATGGCTGGAGATCGGCATGGTACTAGCCTCCGACCCGAAGGTTCTGATGCTGGACGAGCCGGTCGCCGGCCTCACCGACGAGGAAACCGAGCGGACGGCGGCGCTTGTGCGCCGGCTCAACCGGCCGGACCGCGCCATCGTCGTGGTTGAGCACGACATGGATTTCGTCGAGCGCATCGCCGACCGCGTCACCGTGCTGCACGAAGGCCGCACGCTGTTCGAAGGGCCGATGGACAAGGTCCGCGCCGATGCCGGCGTCATCGAGGTCTATCTGGGGCGCTGACCATGCAGTTCCGTATCGAGGCTCTCGATCAGCATTACGGCTCCTCGCAGGTGCTCCGCCATGTCGGGCTGGAGATCGCGCCGGGCGAGTGCATGGCGGTGCTCGGCCGCAACGGCGCCGGTAAGACGACGCTGCTCAAATGCGTCATGGGGCTGATCGCGCCGACCTCGGGAAGGGTGCTGCTCGACGGCGAGGACGCCACCGCATGGTCGCCGAACCGCCGCTCCCGCGCGGGCGTCGCCTATGTGCCGCAGGGCCGCGAGATCTTCTCCGAGCTCACGGTGGGCGAGAACATCGAGGCCGCCGCCCGCGCCCACGGCACCTATGGCACGCCGGCGATGGAGGCGGCGGTCGCGCTCTTCCCGGTGCTGCGCGAGATGTGGAAGCGCTCGGGCGGCGCGCTGTCGGGCGGCCAGCAGCAGCAGCTCGCCATCGCCCGCGCCCTTGTCACCCGGCCGCGCCTGCTCATCCTCGACGAGCCCACCGAGGGCATCCAGCCCAACATCGTCGCCGCCATCGGCGAGGTGCTGCGGTCGCTCAAAGGTCGGCTGTCGATCCTGCTGGTCGAGCAATATCTCGACTTCGCCATCGAGACCGCTGACGCTTTCGTCATCCTCTCGCGCGGCGCCGTCGTCGAGAGCGGCCGCGCCGAGGCGATGAGCCGCGATCACCTCACCCGCTTCATCGCCGTCTGAACAGCTTCGAACCCGCATGCAGGAGTTATCTATGTCGCGCCGCTTTGAAATCCCCGCCACGCCGGAAAACATGGTGTGGGGCTATCTCGACAGCACGACGCCGCCGGTGCTCGAAGTCGCCTCGGGCGACGTGGTGACGCTCCATTCCTTCCCCGCCGGCGGCAAGGAGACGCTGCCGGACACGCTCCCGGTGCCGGACGACTACATGCTGGCGCTCGACACCCTGCCGCAGGGGCCGGGGCCGCATTTCATCACCGGGCCGGTCTATGTGAAGGACGCCAAGCCCGGGGACGTGCTGCAGGTCGACATTCTCGACGTGAAGGTGCGCCAGGACTGGGGCTTCGTCTCCATCCTGCCGCTGCTCGGCACGCTGCCGGACGAATTCACCGATTACGAGACCATCCATCCGGTGGTCGACCACGCCAAGAATGTCTGCGTCATGCCGTGGGGCACGGAGATTCCGCTCGACCCGTTCTTCGGCATCATTGCCACCGCCCCGCCACCGGCCTGGGGCCGCTGCGGCTCCCCCGTCCCCCGCGCCTTCGGAGGCAACATGGACAATAAGGAGCTGCGCGCCGGCACCACGCTCTATCTGCCGGTGTTCAACGAAGGCGCGCTGTTTTTCGCCGGCGACGGCCATGGCGTCCAGGGCGACGGCGAGGTGTGCATTACGGCGCTCGAGACCGGCGTCACCGGCACTTTCCGCCTCACCTTGCGCAAGGACATGGAGCTGAGCTGGCCCTTCGCCGAGAGCGCGACGCATCTGATGTCGATCGGCCTCGACGAGGACCTCGACGACGCCGCCAAGCAGGCGACGCGCGAGATGGTCAAGCATGTCTGCGAGCGCACCAACCTCTCGCGCAACCAGGCCTATATGCTGTGCTCGCTGGCGGGGAATCTGCGCGTGACGCAGATGGTGGACGGCAACAAGGGAGTCCACATGCTGCTGCGCAAGTCGCTGCTGTGAGAGACTTTTGACGGCGTTATCCGGAGCGCCCGAGGCTTCTTTCCCTCTCCCCGTCGGGGAGAGGGAGCTCAGCCGTTCTCTCGGCCATCGTGGCGCCAAGGAAAACGCCAGCCTCACCCCTCGTCGGCGCGGGCGTCCTGCTTGTCCAGCAGCTTGCGCTCGACGCTGCGCAGATGCGTCCGCATCGCCGAGGCGGCGCCGGTCATGTCGCGGTGCTCGATGGCGTCGACGATGGCGTCGTGCTCGGCGAAGCTGTGATGGCTCGGCAGGGGCTTCACCGGCGCGGTGCGCAGCCGGCCCCAGGTGACGGCGCGCCGCACCGCGTTCAGCGTGTCGAACAGGCCTAGCAGCAGACTGTTCTGCGTCGCTTCCGCAATGGTGCGGTGAAGCCGCGCGTCCCAGCCCTCATATTGCCGCCACGTATCCGCCTGCCGTGAGCGGGCGAGGCACAGCCGCATCTCTGAGATCGCCGCCGGCGTCGCCATGAAGGCGGCGGCGCGGGCGATCTCCGGCTCGATGACGAGGCGCGCGCGCATCACCTCGGCCGGGTTGCTGCGGCGGGCGAGCGCCGCGATGTCGGCGAAAGTGTCGAGCGGCCGGCTGCCCATGAAGGTGCCCTTGCCGACATGGCGCCAGAGCTGGCCTTCGGCTTCGAGCACGTCGAGCGCCTTGCGCAGCTCGGTGCGCGACACGCCGAGCGCCACCGCGAGGTCGCGTTCGGGCGGAATGCGCCCGTCCTGTGGCAGGTCGGCTTGCGCCAGATAGGCGCGCAGCTGCGTGACGATGCTCTTCTCGGGATACGCGTCGGCAGGCGGCATTAGCATAGGCGACTCGGGTCAACCAAAGTGGAGATTGGTTCAATCTATGGAGCCAAGAAAGCGCAAGGTCAAGCGAAAGCGCCTTGACCGTCGGCGACCGCCAATATAAACCAAATTCCAATTGGTATCCAACCTCGCGGGGTTGGTCAGGAGTGGACTCAACCACTCGACACTCATGGGAGTCGGAAAATGCTCAAGAGCCTCACGTCAGGATTCCGCAATCTTTCTGGTGCCGCGGCCGCCATTGGTCTCGGCGCTGTGCTCATCGCCGCGCCGCAGGCCGAGGCGAAGGTCCGCGTCGCCTATGGCGACATCGCCAGCGTGGAGAATCTCCACCTGCTCGCCGCCTTCGAGCTGGCCAAGCAGAAGGGCGTCGACATCGAGATGACCTATCTGAAGTCCGAGGACATCGCCGCCCAGGCGGTGGTCAGCGGCCAGGCCGACATCGGCGTCGGCGGTCCCTATGCGCTGATCCAGAAGGTGAAGGTGCCGGTGCGCATCTTCCTCCAGCTCTCGACCCTCAAATTCTATCCGGCGGTCAACGCCGAGTTCTACAAGACCTGGAAGGACCTCAACGGCCAGGAAGTCGCGGTGCATTCGCGCGGCTCGGGCACCGAGGCCATCATGAAGCTGATGGAGCAGAAGCAGGGCATCAAGTTCTCCAAGATCAGCTACATCCCCGGCTCCGAGGTGCGCACCGGCGCGCTGCTGCAGGGCAATGTGAAGGCGACCATCGTCGACGCCGCCGGCCGCCGCCTGCTGCAGGAGAAGGCGCCGGGCAAGTTCATCATCCTTCCGCTGGAAGGCGTGAACGCCACCGACGAGGCGCTGTTCGCCCGGCAGGACTATCTCGACAAGAACGCCAAGGACGTCGACATCATCGTCGAGTCGATCCTCACCACCTGGCGTGAGGTGACCAAGAACCCGGCGGTCGTCGCCGAGTGGCGCACCAAGTACAAGCTGCTTCCCGACCTGCCGGCCGATCAGGTGGCGGAGATCACCCCCTATTTCACCGAGCTCGCCGAGGGCAAGGCGTTCCCGCTCAATGGCGGCGGCGCGGCGGCGGCCAAGGACGACTTCGCCTTCTACACCCTCTCCGGCCAGCTCACCGGCGAGCCGGCGAGCCTCAAGGTCGAGGATTTCTGGGCGCTCGAGCCGCTGAACCGCGCGCTCGGCAAGGTCGGCACGAACTGAAGGCCCGATTGATGTCGGCTCCCGCTCACGCGAACGGCTCCTCGCGGGCCGTTCGCCCCGCCGAGGCTTCCTCCTTCTGGAGGAAGCTGTCGGGGCACCGCACCGCCCTCTGGCGGATCGCCTCCATCGGCCTGTTCTTCCTTGCCTGGGAGATCGCCGGCCGCATTCCGATCAGCTTCGCCTTCCCGACCTTCCTCGAGACGTTGCGTGCCTTCGTGACCATGACGCTCGACGGCTCCTTCGTCGCGGCCTATGCCGAGACGCTGCAGCCGCTGGTGATCGGCATCGCCATCTCGGCGGTGATCGGCGTCGGGCTCGGCATCGTGATGGGCCTGTCGCGCTTCGCCGAATGGCTCATCGCCCCGGTGTTCATCGTGCTGCAGGCCGCGCCCATGGCGGCGCTGATCCCGCTCATCACCTTCATGTACGGCATCGGCCTCGTCTCGAAGACGCTGGCGGTGATCATGCTGGCGCTGCCGGTGATCGCGCTCAACGGCTACAAGGCGGTGCGCAACGCCAATCCCTCGCTGGTGGCCATGTGCTACTCCTTCCAGGGGACGTGGTGGCAGCGGATCGTCAAGATCATCATCCCCGACGCCTCGCCGGTCATCTTCGCCGGCCTGCGCCTCGGCCTCGCCGCCGGCTTCATCGGCGTGATCCTTGCAGAGCTGCTGATCACCCCGACCGGCATCGGCGACCTCATCACCTATCACCGCTCGGTGGCGAACTACGCGGAGATGTATGCCGCGGTGGTGTCCATCATCCTCGTATCCACCCTGACGCTCGCCGCGCTTGAGGCTTTCGAGCTTCGCGTGCTGCGCCCCGAGAAGAGGAAGTCCTGACCATGCGCAACATCACGGCCGAGGCGCTTTCTGCTGCCGCCAAGCCCGCCGGATCCGACGTCGCCGTCGAGGTGCGCGCGGTGTGCAAGATGTACAACGAGGTCGAGGCGCTCCGCTCCATCGACCTCGACTTCCCCGCCGGCAAGCTCACCACGCTGCTCGGCCCGTCCGGCTGCGGCAAGACCACGCTCCTGAAGATCATCGCCGGCCTCATCCCCTCGACCTCGGGCGAGATCCGCGTCGGCGGCAAGACGGTGACCGGCCCCGGCCCCGAGCGTGCCTTCGTGTTCCAGGACTTCGCGCTGATGCCGTGGGCGACGGTGATGCGCAACGTCGCCTTCGGCCTGGAGCTGAAGGGCATGGGCAAGGACGAGCGGCAGGCGATCGCGGCGAAGTACATCGCCGAGGTCGGGCTGTCCGGCTTCGAGAGCAAGTACCCGCACGAGCTCTCCGGCGGCATGCGCCAGCGCGTCGGCCTCGCCCGCGCCTTCGCGGTGAATGCCGATGTGCTCCTCCTCGACGAGCCCTTCTCGGCGGTGGACGAGCAGAACCGCCGCAAGTTCCAGGAGGACCTCTTGGAGCTGGTCGAGAAGGAGAAGAAGACCTTCATCTTCGTCACCCACTCGATCGAAGAGGCGGTCTACTGCTCCGACCGCATCGTGATCCTGTCGCGCCGGCCCGGCCGCGTGGCGCAGATCATCGAGCCGGAGATCGACCGCTCGGCCTCGCCCGACGCCATCCGCCGTGACCAGAGCTACCTCGATACGGTCGAGGAGATCTGGCAGGGCCTCAAGCACTACGTCGACTAGGGAGCGCGATCATGACCCTTTTCGGCTACCGCGTGCCGATGATGGCCTCGCTCATCGTCTGGTGCGCCGTCTGGGAGCTGGTCGGGCGCTCCGGGGCGACCTTCCTCATCCCGCCGCTCTCCGACGTCGTGGTCGCCGCGGTGGCGCTGGTGCAGACCGGCACCTGGCAGGCGGCGGCGCTGACCACGCTGAACAGCTTCCTGCTCGGCATGTTCTTCGCGATCGTCGCGGGCATCGTCATCGGCGTGCTGATGGGCCGCTTCGCCGCGGCCGACAACCTGCTCGGCATCTGGGTCAACATCTTCGTCTCGGCGCCGCTCTCGGCGCTGGTGCCGGTGCTGATGATCCTGTTCGGCATGGGCGAGACGACGGTGGTCGTCACCGTCTTCCTGTTCTCCGTCTGGATCATCGTGCTGGACACGCGGGCGGGCATCCAGGGCGTGCCGGCCTCGCTGATCGAGATGGGCCGCAGCTACGGCGCCTCACGCTTCGCCCTCTACTTCAAGATCATCCTTCTCGCCGCCCTGCCGGAGATCCTGGCGGGCATCCGCCTCGGCGTGGTGCGCGGCGTGAAGGGCGTGGTGATCGGCCAGTTGCTGGTCTCGATCATCGGCTATGGCGAGTTGTTCGAGCTCTACTCGCGCAACTTCGACATGGATAACTTCTGGGCCCTGACCATCATCCTCTTCGCCGCCGCGATGGGCCTGTCCGCCGTCATCGAATCCATAGAGAAACGCGTCGACTATTACGCAGGAGTACGCTGATGAACGCGCCTATCGACAATTCCGCCTATGTGATCACGCCTCCTGGCATCGCGACGCTCCCCGTCGAAGGCTCGGACAAGCTGTTCCCGATCCACCGCATCTACTGCGTCGGCCGCAACTACGCCGAGCACGCGATCGAGATGGGGCATGACCCGAACAAGGAGCCGCCCTTCTTCTTCCAGAAGAACCCCGACAACGTCATCACCAACGGCACCTTCCCCTATCCCGACAAGTCCAGCGACGTGCATTACGAGGTCGAGATGCTGGTCGTGCTCGGCAAGGGTGGCCGCAACATCCCGGCCGACAAGGCGCTCGACCATGTGTGGGGCTACGGCATCGGCCTCGACATGACCCGCCGCGACCTGCAGGGCGAAGCCAAGAAGCTCGGCCGTCCGTGGGAAGTCGGCAAGGCCTTCGAGGATTCCGCTCCCTGCTCGGCGCTGGTGCCGGCCTCGAAGATCGGCCATCCGAACCAGGGCAAGGTGTGGCTGAACGTCAACGGCGTGCAGCGCCAGGTCGGCGACCTCAACCAGATGATCTGGAAGGTGCCGGAGATGATCGAGTACCTGTCGGGCCTGTTCGAGCTGCAGGCGGGCGACGTCATCATGTCCGGCACGCCGGCGGGCGTCGGCCCCATCCAGCGCGGCGACCACATGGAAGGCGGCGTCGAGGGCGTCGCCACGCTCGACGTCAAGGTCGTCTGACGCAGCCTCACCTGTGAGAATCGAACGCCCGGCACGGTCCAGGACCGCTGCCGGGCGTTTCGCGTCTGCGGCCGGGCTGGTTCAGGCCTCCGGCGCCTTGTGGATCGGATCGACCCAGTAGACCTCCTCCGGCTTCTCCACCGGGTCGACATCGGTGATGTTCACCACCACCGCCTCATTGTCCGAGCGCACCAGCACGCAGTCGAGCGGCTGATCCGGATCGGCATTGATCTCCTGATGCGGCACATAGGGCGGCACGAAGATGAAGTCGCCCGCTTCGGCCTCGGCGACATATTCCAGCCGGTCGCCCCAGCGCATGCGGGCGCGCCCGCGCACCACGTAGATGACGCTCTCCAATTCGCCGTGATGATGCACGCCGGTCTTGGCGTTCGGCTGGATGGTCACCGTGCCGGCCCAGATCTTCTGCGCGCCGACGCGGGCGTGGTTGATCGCCGCCTGCCGGAACATGCCGGGCGTCTGCGCCGTGTTGGCATCGAGCTTGTCGCCCTTGATCACCCGCACGCCGTCATGCTTCCAGCGCTCGGCGTGATCATGGGAGTGGTCGTGCGGATGATCGCCGGAATGATCGCCCATCGCTGTCGTCCCTCCTGCTGCGGCACCGGAATGGCCGGCCGATCATAACCGGGAACGCGCCGGCCGATAGAGCCGCCGCGCCACGGCGGGCAATGCCGACAGGTCAGCGCGTTCTGAAAAGATTTCAGCTTCCTCACCGTCAAATATCGCCGCGAACGCAATCGCATGAAGAGTGCGATGCGTCGCATGCGGGTCTGGGGCCGCGCTCGTTCATCGCAGGTTTGACGGCCGTCCCTACGGCGCACTGAACTTGCTGCTGCACAGCGACGCTCACCGGGCGGCCTGATGATCCTCATGCAGCCGACAGCTTCAACGCCACGCGAACCCGAGTGACTGCCGTGACCGCCGTCGCCGACGCACAGCCGCTCACCTTCGCCGGGTTCCCCGGCAGTTCCTGGGCCTTCGCGCTCCGGACCTGGCTGGCGCTCGTCATCGCGCTTTATGCCAGCTTCTGGCTCGAGCTCGACGCGCCGTACTCCTCTGCGCTCACCGTGGCGATCCTCGCCATCCCGACGCGCGGCCAGACAATGGAGAAGGCCGGATTCCGGCTGCTCGGCACGGTGATCGGCTGCGCCGCCTCCATCGCCATCGTCGGCCTGTTCACGCAGACGCAGGTGCTGCTGCTGGCTGCCCTCGCCATTTGGATCGGGGCCTGCGTTTACCTGGCGGCGCTGCTCGACGGCAACCGCGCCTATATGGCGGGCCTCGGCGTCATCACCGTGGCCCTCGTCGCGCTCGAGCATCTTGACGATCCGCAGGACATCTTCGATGCCGCCACCGGGCGCGGTGCCGCCATCGTCGTTGGCATCCTCGCGGTCGCCTTCGTCAACGACCTCTCCGCGGCACCCGACTATTACCCGCAGGTCCTGGCCAAGCTCTGCGACCTTCACCGCCGCATCGCCGGCTATGCGGAGCGCTCGGTGGGTGGCGAGACCCTGCCCGCGACGATGGCTGCCGGTCTCCTGCGCGAGCTCACCCTCCTGCGCCCCGACATCACCGGCCTCGCCACGGAATCGAGCGCCGGGCCGGCGCGCAGCGCGGCGGCACGCGCCGCCATGGTCAACCTCGTGGCCATGTTCGCCACGGCGCGCGCGCTGGAAGGACAGCCGACCGCCTCGCCCTGCGCCTCGACGCTCACCGACGAACTGCTGCGCAAGCACGCCGAGGTGCGCGGGAATCTCGCGGCCCTGCGCGCCGGCGAGCGTCCCGTCCACGAACGGCATGCACCCGTCTATCGCTCGCGCCGGATCGCCCTGGCGAACGGCCTGCGTGCGGTCGTCTATTTCGCGCTGGCCTCGGCGTTCTTCGTCATCGCCGGCTGGCCGTCGGCCAATGCCGCGCTCGCGCTGCTGGCGATCCTGATCGGCCTGAGCGCCACCATGCCCGACCCGGCCGTGACTATCCGGCTCGCGGTGATCGCCGCGCCGGTCTCCTGCCTCCTCGCCGGCGTGCTGGAATTCGTCGTGCTCGACGGCGTCGACGCCTTTCCGCTGCTGGCGCTCGCCCTCGCCCCCTTCGTCATGGGCTCGGCGCTGCTGATGACCCGGCCCAACCCGGTGCTCGCCGGCTTCGGCCGGATCAACCTCGTCTTCATCGTGCTGCTGTTCCTGCCGACCAATCCGCAGAGCTACGACCCGCAGGCCTTCCTGTTCACCTGCCTCTTTCTCCTGCTCGCGACGCTCCTTCTGGCGGCTATCCAGATCGTGCTGCCGCCGCTGTCCGGCGAGCGCCGCATCCGCTGGCTGGCGAAATCCGCGCGCCGCGACCTCGCCGCACTGGAGACGGGTGCCGGCCCGTGCCTCGCGCCCGAGGAAGCGGCGTTCCGCGATGCGGCGCGCATCGGCGAGATGATGATGGCCGGCGGTTCGGCCCCGCAGAATCAACCGGCCGTAACGCAAGCCATTGCCTGCTTCGATCATGCCGCGCGGATGCGGCTGTGCGCCGACCATCCTGTCGCGAAGAGGGAGCCCTGATCGCCATGTTCTCGGAACTCATCATCGGCGGCGTGCTGATCTCGCCTGCTGTCTCCTATGCGGTGATCGCACTCGTCATCATTCTGGCGCTGCGCCCGCTGCTGCGCGTGGTCGGCTTCAGCCGCTTCGTCAGCAACCCCGCGCTCGCCGAGCTCGGAATCTACGTCACGATCTTCAGCCTGCTCATCCAATTCGCTTGAGGGTACAGCCATGGACGCACGTCAGTCCCAGGTGCAGCTTCTGCTGCGCGACGATCCGGTCGTCGACGAAACGGCCGACACTGCGCCGGTCGCGCGCGTCGGGGCCGAGGGATTTGCGCCCGCCTTCGCGACGGCGCCGCCGGTCGCCGGCCCGAGCCGCCTTATGCGCTCTCTGCGCTCCGCCGGCCGGCACCTGCTCACCCTCGCCATCGCCATGGTCGCCGTCGCGACGGCGCTCGTCGCCTGGCAGTATTACGTGCTGGCGCCGTGGACGCGCGACGGCGCGGTGCGCGTGCAGGTGGCGAATGTCGCGCCGCAGGTCTCCGGCCAGATCGTCGACGTCAAGGTCTCCGACAACCAGTTCGTCCACGCCGGCGACGTGCTCTACGTCATCGATCCCTTCGACTTCGAAGTGAGCCAGCGCGCGGCGAAGGCCCAGATGGACGAGCGCGCGGCCGACCTCGAAGTGAAGCAGGCCGAGTCGCAGCGGCGGCAGAACCTCTCGCCCATCGCCACGACCCCGGAGGAGCAGCAGGTCTTCGCCGGCAACGCCGCGCAGGCGAAGGCGGCTTTCGACGCGGCGGGCCAGCAGTTCGCCCAGGCCGAGGTGAACCTGAAGCGCACTAAGGTGCTGAGCCCGGTCGACGGCTATGTCACCAATCTCCTGCTGCGCGTCGGCGACTACGCCCAGACCGGAGTCACCAACATCTCGGTGATCGATTCGAACAGCTTCTGGATCGATGGCTATTTCGAAGAGACCAAGATGGCCAAGATCTGCGTCGGCGACCGCGCCGAAGCCAAGCTGATGGGCTACTCCGCGCCGATCACCGGCCATGTCGAGACCATCACCCGCGGCATCAGCGTGTCCAATGCCGAGGCGGGCACGCAGGGCCTGCCCAACGTCAACCCGATCTATACCTGGGTACGCCTCGCCCAGCGCGTGCCGGTGCGCGTCGCCATTGATCACGTGCCGCCGGGCGTGCCTCTGGTCTCCGGCCTGACGGCGACGGTGAGCATCGTGTCGTCGCAGCCGGATCGTCCGGCCGGGCTCGCCGGCATCCCCGCCGATATCCTCGGCCGCCTGTCCGAGGTCTTCTACGGCCCGCAGCCGCCGCGGCCCGGCTGCATCGCCGCCACGTCCGGCCCGGCGCCGGCGGAGCGGGTCCCGGTGCCGGCGGATTCCCCGTCGGATGCGGCGAAGCAGCTGGAGCCCGGCCTCGCCCCCGGGCTTACGGTGTCGCCGGGCAAGTAGCGAGCCGGCGGGAAGCGGGCAGAGGCGGGATCGCCCCGCTCCCGCGCTCACCCCCAATTCCCTTCAAGGATACATTTGCAGCTTGCGATGTTTCGCGCTGCGATCGCGTGTCCCCATAGACCATCACCACCTGGGGAGTGTGAAATGGCCACGCATGCATCGTTGAAGTCCGTCGCCATCACGCTTTCCGGCGCCGCGGCGGAGCTCGTCAATGACGAGCGGGTCCGCGAGGCCTATCTCGACTGACGCTCCTTGCCGGCCTCAGTTCATCACCAGCGCGGCCTCGTGGCGGGTGCGGCGCGGCTGCCAGGAGGCGAGAGCCGGCAGCTCAGGCTCGTTCTTCTTGCGGCCGTTGACGCCCACCGCGCCGTAGAGATCCTGGATGAAGGCCTTCAGCGTCGGCGTGGTGTGCACCCCCTTGCGGGTGGCGAGCTGGAAGCGCACCGCATAGGAGGTCTCGTCGACCAGGATCGGCTTGAGCCGACCGCTCTCGACCCATCCCTGTGCATAATGCATGGGCAGGAAGGCGAGATAGGCGCCGGAGAGCACCAGCATGAGCTGCGCCTCCATCTGCTCCACCGAGGCCGCGGTCTTCGCCAGCCCGACCCGCTCCAGGTCCTGGTTGCACCAGTAGGAGCGGCTGGCGAAGGCGTGGTCGCGGATCATGTCGATGCTCAGCTCGGCCTCGTCCCTGGCGAAGAGCGGGTGGCCCTCGCCGCAATAGAGCGCGCTCGATTCGGTGTAGAGGTTCTGGTAGCGCAGGTTCGGCAGGCGCGGCACGAAGCCGAAGATGGCGAGGTCGATGCGCCGGTCGACCACCTGCCGCTGCAAGGCCGGCGGGCTGTCCACCACCAGCTTGATGCTGACGTTGTTCGGCCGCTTGGAGAAGCGCCGCAACGCCTCCGCGACCGGCGAATGCGGGTCGGTGACGGTGTTGTCGACCACGCCGATGCGCAAGCCTCCGGTCAGCATGCCGTGCAGCGATTCGGTCTCGGAGCTGAACTCGTCCAGCGCCGCGAACAGGCGCAGCGCCGCCTCATAGACCACGCGGCCGTGGTCGGTGAGCTCGAAGCCGCTGCGCCCGCGCTGGCACAGCTTGGAGCGCAGCCGCTCCTCAAGCGCGATCATATGGTTGGAGATGGTCGACTGGCTGATGTTCAACTCGGCCTGCGCCGCGGAGAATCCGTTGCATTCCACGATCGTGGTGAAAACGCGCAGCAGCCGGAGATCGACATTCGCGATATTGACCATGTTCGCCTCCGCTATCGCGAGGGCCGAAGGCGCTCGCGCCGCCGGCCGGTTCGTGCCCCGGGGGAGGAATGAAAGCAAACATCGGACCAGCCGCCGCGTCCATGGGCGGCCGGTCGGGGAGAGTTGATATGCCCGATACTGCGATGCTGGCGCGCCTGCGTGAAATCCTCGGCGAGGCCGGCGTGCTGACCGATCCGGACCGGCTGGCGATCTATCTCGTCGACCAGCGCGACCTCGTGCGCGGTGCGGCGCCGGCGGTGCTGCGGCCGTCCTCGACCGAGCAGGTGATGGCGATCATGCGCCTCGCCAGCGAGCATCGGGTGGGGATCGTGCCGCAGGCGGGCAATACGAGCTATTGCGCGGGCGCCACGCCGGACGGCTCGGGCGAGCAGTTCGTGCTCAGCCTGGAGCGGCTCGACAAGGTGCGTGCGGTCGATGCGCTCGACGCGACGCTCTCGGTCGATGCCGGCGTGATCCTCAAGCACGCGCAGGAGGCGGCGGAAGCCGCCGGACTGTACCTGCCGCTCAGCCTCGGCTCGGAAGGCACCTGCCGCATCGGTGGCGTCATCGGCACCAATGCCGGCGGCCTCTCCGTGCTGCGCTACGGCATGACGCGCGACCTCGTCCTCGGGCTGGAGGTGGTGCTGCCGGACGGCACGCTGGTCAACGACATGCGCAAGCTGCGCAAGAACAACACCGGCTACGACATCCGCCAGAATTTCATCGGCGCCGAGGGCACGCTGGGCGTCGTCACCGGGGCGGTGCTCAAACTGATCCCGATGCCCACCCGGCGCGCCACCGCCTGGGTGGAGCTCGCGCCCGACGTGCCGCTGCCGGAGATGCTGGCGCTGGTGCGGCGCGAGACCAGCGACCTCGTCTCCTCCTTCGAGTTCATCACCGCGCGCTCCCTGGCTCTGGTGGCAGCCGATGGCGGCAGGCTGAAGAGCGGCTCGGGCGGGGTGATCCTGGTCGAATTGTCCTCCTCCTCGAAGCATCTGCCCATCGAGGAGGTGCTGGAAGGCGCGATGGGCGAGGTGGTCGAGCAGGGCTGGGCCGAGGACGTCATCATCGCCCAGGCCGAGGCGCAGCGGGCGGAGATGTGGCGCATCCGCGAGACCATCCCCGAGGGCGAGAAGCGCTTCGGCGGCTCGGTGAAGCACGACATTTCCGTGCCGCTCGGCCGCACGGTCGACTTCCTCAAAGAGGGCGGCGCGGCGGTGGCGGCCTATGACCCGAGCTTCGAGCTCTCGGTCTACGGCCATGTCGGCGACGGCAACCTGCACTACAACATCCTCGTCCCGCCGGGCGAGGACCGGCTCGCCTTCACCGACCGGGTCACCCGCGAGCTGGCGCCGAGGCTCTACGACATCGCGGTCGGCATGGGCGGCACCTTCAGCGCCGAGCACGGCGTCGGAAGGCTCAAGCGCGGCCTGTTGCAGCATTATGCCGATCCCGGCCGCTACCGCGTCCTGCGCGGCCTCAAGGGCCTGTTCGACCCGCACGGGGTGATGAACCCCGGCGCCATGGTCGACCCGTCCATCGGCCTGCCCGACTGACGCTTTGGTCCGCGCGCGGCCAAACTTTAGATTTGCGTTGATGCATTCGTCGCCGGCGGCCTGCCGCCTATCCTCGATGGCTATTCGAGGGGTGACGGGATGGTCGCTGAACGCCATATCGCCGCGCCGGCGCGCTGGTCGCGCCTGCCGGCTGAGTTCGCCGCGGAAGGAGAGGCTGGCCTCTCCGTCGGCATGATCGCGCTCGCCACCGACCGGGTGGGCGTGGGCGATTTCGAGCGCTTCCTGGCGTCGGTCGAAGGCCTGTCCGTCTTCACCAGCCGCGTGCCCATCGCCGAGGTGGTGACGCCGGCCTCGCTGGCGGCGATGCGCGACCATCTCACGGAAGCGACCGCGCGCCTCGTGCCGGGCTCGCCGCTCGATGCCGTCGCCTTCAGCTGCACCTCCGGCACCGTCGCCATCGGCGTCGAGAACGTCCACGCCGCCGTCACCCGCGCCCGTCCCGGCCTGCCGGTCCACACGCCCATTGAGGCCGGCGCCAGAGCGCTCGACGTCCTCGGCGTGCGGCGCATCGCGCTGCTGGCGCCCTATCTGGAGGCGGCCGGCAACCTCATCTCCGGCTTCTTCGAAACTGCGAGCGTCGATGTGCTCAGCCGCGCCACCTTCGCGCTCGATGGCGACCGGCAGATGAACCGCGTCACACCTCAATGCCTGATCGCAGCCGGCAAGCAGTGCCTCGTGGACACGCCGGAGGCGCAGGCGCTGTTCATCTCCTGCACCGGTCTTGCCACCGCCGACGTCGTCGAGGCCATCGAGGTGGCGACCGGCAAACCCGTCGTCACCAGCAACCAGGCCCTGGCCTGGGACGTGCTGCGCGGCAGCGGAAACGCATCGAAATTGCAAGGGCGCGGACGACTGTTCCGCTAGCGCCACATCGGGAAATCCAATGACACGACAGATGCACCTCGTCGCGTTCCTGTTCGCCGGGCCGACCTCGCACCATCACGGCATGTGGCGCCATCCGGAGACGCAGAACGCGTTCCTCGATCCGGCGACCTATGAGCACGTCGCCCGCGTGCTGGAGCAGGGGCGCTTCGACAGCCTGTTCTTCGCCGACGTGCTGGGCATCTCCGACTATTACAATGGCAGCTACGACACGATGCTCGGCAAGGGCGGGCAGATGGGCCTGCTCGACCCGGTGCCGCTGCTCACCCTGATGGCGCGGGCGACGCAGCATATCGGCCTCGGCGCGACCATCTCGACCTCGCTGTTCAACCCCTACCACATCGCCCGCACGCTCGGGACGCTCGACCATCTCTCCG
Source organism: Ancylobacter novellus DSM 506 (assembly GCF_000092925.1). NCBI lineage: Bacteria > Pseudomonadati > Pseudomonadota > Alphaproteobacteria > Hyphomicrobiales > Xanthobacteraceae > Ancylobacter > Ancylobacter novellus. The sequence goes on from NC_014217.1 coordinate 4,387,504, forward strand.
GCGGACGGGTGGCGTGGAACGTCGTCACCTCGTCGAGTAGCCTGGAGGCGCATAATTTCGGCCTCGACGGGCTGCCTGCCCGCAATGAGCGCTACGACCGCGCCGACGAGGTGGTCGAGGCCTGCATCGGGCTATGGCACTCGTGGGAGGACGGCGCGCTGGTGCTGGACAAGAAGGCCGGCACCTTCGCCGACCCGTCCAAGGTCCACCCCGTCAACTATCAGGGCCGCTGGATCAAGACCGCCGGGCCGCTCACCGTGCCGCGCTCGCCGCAGGGCCATCCCGTCATCATGCAGGCCGGTTCGTCGGATCGCGGGCGCGAATTCGCCGCGCGCTGGTCGGAGATCATCTTCACCCTGCAGCACGACATCAGCGGCATGCAGGCTTTCTACTCCGATATCAAGGTCCGCATGGGCAAGTACGGACGCGCGCCGGAGGAATGCGCCATCCTCACCTCTGTCGACCCGATCATCGGCGAGACGGAGTCGATTGCCCGTGAGAAGCAGGCCTATATCAACAGCCTCGTCGACGCCGAGCTTGGCATGGCGCTGGTCTCCTACCATCTCGGCGTCGACCTCTCCCGCTACCCGGCCGACCAGCCGCTCTCCGACATCCAGCTCGAGGAGGGCTCGCGCGGCTCCTTCGACATATTGGTGAAGGCGACGCAGGCGGACGGGCTGACGCTCGGGCAGGCGGCGCAGCGCTTCGCCACCTCCGAGCTCTGCCCGCAGGTCGTCGGCACGCCGGAGAGCGTCGCGGACCAGCTTCAGACCTTCTTCGAGGCGAAGGGCTGTGACGGCTTCATCCTGACGCCGACGGCCTTCCCCGGCACTTTCGAGAGCTTCGCCCGCAGCGTCTCGCCGATCCTGCAAGAACGTGGCGTGCTGCGGAAGGACTATACGGGCAAGACGCTGCGGGAGAACCTGCGCAGCTGATCAGTCGATAGCCGGCAAAGAAGAGGCGCCGTGCGGCGCCTCTTTCGCGTTCAGTAGCCGACCGAGAGGTCGACCCGTCCGGTCGGCTCCTCACCGCGCTCGAAGCGGTTGAAATTACCGAGGATGGCGCTCTCCGCCGCCGCGCTCACCGCCTGGGCGGCGATGTGCGGCGTCACCAGCACGCGCGGATGGTTCCAGAGCGGGCTTTCCGCCGGCAGCGGCTCGGTCGGGAAGACGTCGAGCATCGCCCAGTCGAGCCTGCCGGCATCGAGCGCGGCGACGAGGTCGGTTTCGACGAGATGGCCGCCACGCCCGAGATGCACCAGCGCGCCGCCGCCCGGCAGGCGGTCGAACAGCTTCGCGTTCAGTATGCCGCGGGTCTCGTCGGTCAGGGGGAGGATGTTCACCAATATCTCGCTACGGCCGAGGAATTCGTCGAGCCCCGTCTCGCCGGTGAAGCTCTCGACGCCGGGAAGCTCCTTCGGCGTGCGGCTCCAGCCGATGACGTCGAAGCCGAGCAGTGCCAGCTTGAGCGCGATGTCCGAGCCGAAAACGCCGAGCCCCATCACCCCGACCGTGCGCTGGGAAGGGTGCACCGCCTCCAGCATGCGCCACTCGCGCTGCGCCTGCTGGGCGCGGTAGCGGTCCATCTGCCGGTGCCAGTTCAGCACGCCGTAGAGCGCATATTCGGTCATCTGCTCGCGCAATCCGCCGTCGACGAGGCGGAACAGCGGCTTTTCACGCGGAAAGGCCGGATCGCGGATGATCTGGTCGATGCCGGCGCCGAGCGAGAACACCGCCTGCAGGTTCGGCAGCGAGGCCAGCACGCCGTCCGGGATGCGCCAGACGAGGGCATGGGTGATATCGGCCGGGTCGCCGAGGTCGGGGAAGACGCGGAACTCGACATCCGGCCGCTCGCGGGCGAACAGCGCCTGCCACGGCGCGGGATCGTCGATGTTCGAGGCGAAAAGCAGGGTGGGGCCGGCCATCAATCAGTTCCTCCGCTGCACGCCGGGCAGCACGCAGAGCAGCTCGAACAAGAGGTTCGCCGCGGTGAGCGCCGTGTTGCCGGATGTATCATAGGGTGGGGACACCTCTACGAGGTCGCAGCCGACGATGTCGAGCCCCCAGCAGCCGCGGATGATCTCCAGCGCCTGCATGGAAGTGAGCCCGCCGATCTCCGGCGTGCCGGTGCCCTGCGCGAAGGCGGGGTCGAGCGAATCGATGTCGAAGGTGATGTAGACCGGCCCGGTGCCGAGATGCGCGCGCACCTCGTCCATCAGCGGCACCAGCGAGCGGTGCCAGAGATCGCAGGCGGGAAAGACGCGGAATCCCTGGCTGCGCGGCCAGTCGAACTCATCGGCCGAGTAGCCGGAGCCGCGCAGGCCGATCTGCACGGTGCGGTTGGGATCGATCAGCTTCTCCTCCACCGCGCGGCGGAACGGCGTGCCGTGGGCGATCTTCTCGCCCGACATGGTGTCGTTGATGTCGGCATGGGCGTCGACATGGATGAGCCCGACCGGCCCGTGCCTCTTCGCCATGGCGCGCAGGATCGGCAGCGCCATGGTGTGGTCGCCGCCGAGCGAGAGCGGCTTGCAGCCATGGGACAGGATGGCCGAGATGCCGGCCTCGATGGCGTCGACCGACTTGGCGAGGCTGTAGGGATTGGTCGGTATATCACCGACATCGGCGACCTGGAGCGAATCGAAGGGCGCGGCGCGGGTGGCCATGTTGTAGGGGCGGATCAGCACGGATTCGGCGCGGATCTGCCGCGGCCCGAAACGGGTGCCGCTGCGGTTGCCGGTGCCGATGTCGAGCGGCACGCCGACGAAACAGGCGTCGAGGCCGGCGGCGGTGGAGGCGTGCGGCAGTCGCATCATGGTGGCGATGCCACCGAAGCGCGGCATGTCGTTGCCGCTCAGCGGCTGGTTGAAGGCTTCACTCATGCTGGCACCCGGAATTCCCACATCGACGAGGAAGCCGGTCCGCGGGACGGATTGGCCACCTCGTGTCGGTGCCGAGTTTCGAGGTGCGACGCATGGCCTTCAACGGGCGCTTGCCCATCCATACTCGGACCGGCGTCAATGTGTCGGGTGCGGTGACCCGCTCAGCGCAGGGTGTGCTCCAGCTCGTCGAACCACAGGTCGGTGGCGATGGCGAACAGGCCGACGAGGATCGCGCCCTGCAATACATAGGCGGGGTTGGAGCCCGACAGGCCCTCGATGATCGGCGAACCGAGGGTGAGCGCGCCGACGGTCGAGCCGATGGTGGCGGTGCCGATGTTGAGGATCACCGAGGTGCGCACGCCCGAGAGGATCACCGGCGCGGCGAGCGGCAGTTCGACCTTGAGCAGCCGCCCGGCGGGCGAGAGGCCGATGCCGTCCGCCGCCTGCACCGGTGCCACCGGCACGGCGTTCAGCCCGGCGATGGTGGCGCTGACCACCGGCAGCAGGCCATAGGCGATGAGCGCGACGATGGTCGGCGCGCCGCCATAGCCGATGACCGGCACGGCGAGCGCGAGCACGGCGGTGGGCGGGAAGGTCTGGCCGACGGCCGTGAGCGTGTCGACCGGCCCGGCGAAGTCGCGCCCGGCCGGGCGGGTGACGAAGATGCCGATGCCGATGCCGACGCTCACCACCACGAGGCTCGCCGCGCCGACCAGCGCCGCATGGGAGAGCGCGAGGTCGAGGAAGCTGGCGCGGGTGTAGAGCGGGCGTTGCAGTTCCGGGAAGAGGGTGTGGAACACGCCGTCGCTGAAGGGCAGCAGCGCCAGCGCGGCGGCGAAGGCGAGCGTGGCCCATACGGCCGGGCGCCCGGCGAGATGGGCAAAGCCGCCAGCGGTGGGGATGGGGCGGGTGAGGCTGCTCATGATGCACCCTCCGGCGCCACCACGTCGGCGAGGGAAAGCGTGCCCTGCCGCCCGGTGCGGTCACGCACGGGGAGACGGTCGATCGCGCCCGCCACCATGCGCTCCAGCGCGACGTCGAGCGTCGCTTCGGCGGCGATGGCCTCGCCCCCGGTAACATTGTCATAGTCGGTGCGCTCGCCGACCGGCGTGACCTGCAAGAGCCGCAGGCCACGGCGCGGCCCGCCGACGAAGGCCTCGATGAAGGGCGTCACCGGCCGGCTAAGCAGGTCTCGCGGTGCGCCCTGCTGGATCAGCCGGCCTTTGTCGAGCACGGCGATGAGCGAGGCGAGGCGGATGGCCTCGTCGATGTCATGGGTGACAATGACCACCGTCTTGCCGGTGCGCGCCTGGATGTCGATCAGCGCCGCCTGCAGCCCATCGCGTGTCACCGGATCGAGCGCGCCGAAGGGCTCATCCATGAGCAGGAGGTCCGGATCGGCGGCGAGCGCGCGGGCGACGCCGACGCGCTGCTGCTGGCCACCGGAGAGCTCGTGCGGGCGGCGGTTGCGGAACAGGGCAGGATCGAGGCCGACGAGGCCGAGCAGCTCGTCGACGCGAGCGTCGATGCGCGCTTCCGGCCAGCCGAGCAGCTCCGGCACGGTGGAGATGTTGCGGGCGATGCTCCAATGCGGAAACAGGCCGATGGACTGGATGACGTAGCCGATGCGCCGGCGCAGCGCGACCGGCGGCAGGCTCGCCGTGTCGGTGCCGTCGATCAGCACGCGCCCGCCATCCGGCTCGATGAGACGGTTGATCAGGCGCAGCGTCGTCGACTTGCCGCAGCCGGAAGGGCCGACCAGCGCGCAGATCGAGCCGGTGGGGACGGTGAGGCTGAGCTGGTCCACGGCCGTCGTCGCGCCGAAGCGCTTTGTCAGGCGGTCGAGCACGATCATGAGGGCCTCCCGGAGGTCAGCACGGCGCCAAGGCTGCGCAGCGCGAGGTCGGCGATGAGGGCGAGGGCGATGGCGGAGAGCGCGCCGAGCAGGATCAGGTCGGTGGCGGTCTGGCCGAGGCCCTGGAAGATGAAGGAGCCCAGACCACCGGCGCCGATGAGCGCTGCCACCACCGTCAGGCCGGTGAGCTGCACCACGACGACGCGCAGCGCGGCGACGAGGATCGGCAAGGCGAGCGGGACGGAGACGCGCCAGAGGATCTGCCGCTCGTCGAGCCCCATGCCGCGGGCGGCGTCGATCACGGGCTCCGGCACCGAGGCGAGGCCGGCGAAGGTGCCCCGGGCCACCGGAAGGAGCCCATACAGGGTAAGGGCGATGATGGCCGGCGCGGCGCCGATGCCGCCAATGCCGAGCGTGCGCAGGAACGGCGCGGCGCCGGCGAGCGCGCTGAGCGGTCCGATCAGCAGGCCGAAAATGGCGATGGAAGGGATGGTCTGGACGAGATTGAGCGTGCCGAACAAGGGCTTCCGCCAACCCGGCTTTCGGAGCGCGATGACGCCGAGCAGGCCGCCTATGGGCAGCGCCCCGGCGAGCGCGCCGCCGACGAGCGCGATGTGGCGAACGACTTCCGCGCCATAGGCCGCGCGGCGGTTGGCGAGCTCGCGGGCGAGCGAGAGGTCGGACAGCACGCCGGAAAAAGCCAGCGCAACCAATACGCTGACCATGGCCGCGGCGATGGCGGCCTGCGCCAGCGGGTGCGGGGCGAGGCGGCCGGTCGCGTCGGCGAGGGCGAAGGCGGAGCCGGCCGCTACGATCCAGAAAGCGGCGCCCAGCGAGGTGCGGGCGATCGGGCCGGTATCGGCTGCAACAAGACTGCCGGCATGACCGGCGGCGGTGACGCAGGCGATCAGCAGCGCAGCAGCGACGATCGCGGTGATCCGGTCGCGCCAGATGCCGGATCGGATCAGCGCCGCGACGCCGAGCGCCACGACCAGCGCTCCGATCAGGATGGCGACGCCCGGCTCCACGGCCGACCACAGCGCCACCGCCTTGCCGCTGAGGATGCGGTTCGGCGCCACCGCGACGAAGCCGAGGCTCCCCAGCGCCACCACCATGCCGGTGACGATGAGCACCAGCAGCGGATTGGCGCGGGCCTCCGCCGCCTTGCGCCGGGCGGGCGACGCCTCGACCGCCGGGGCGAGGGCGGCGTCGCCCGCCAGGGTCACTTCAGCAGGCCCTTCCCGGTGAGCCAGTCCTTGGCCACCGTGCGGGCGTCCTGCCCTTCGATCTGCACCTTGGCGTTGAGGCCCTGCAGCGTCTCCAGATCGAGCGCGGCGAAGGCCGGGGCCAGGATGGTGGCGATCTCGGGATGCGCCTCCAGCACCGCCGCGCGCACCACGGGGGCCGGCTGGTAGACCGCCTGCACGCCCTTGGTGTCGTCGAGCACCTTGAGGTCGAGCGCGGCAATGCCGCCATCAGTGCCATAGACCATGGCGGCGTTGACGCCGGAGGTGCCTTCCGCCGCCGCCTTGATGGTCGCTGCGGTGTCGCCGCCGGAGAGCACCAGCAACTGGCCCTGGCCGAGCTTGAAGCCATAGGCCTCCTGGAAGGCGGGCAGCGCCGCCGCGCTCTCGACGAACTCGGCCGAGCCGGCGAGCTTCACCTCGCCGCCACTGGCGACCCATTTGCCGAAATCGTCCAGCGTCGCCAGCTTGTTCTTCTTGGCGACGTCGCCGCGCACGGCGATGGCCCAGGTGTTGTTGGCCGGCGCCGGCTGCAGCCAGACCAGCTTGTTGGCCGCGTCGAGTTCCTTGGCCTTGGCATAGGCGGTGTCGGCCTTCTTCCACGCCGGGTCGCCGTCGACATTGAAGAAGAAGCCGGCATTGCCGGTATATTCGGGATAGATGTCGATCTCGCCCTCGAGCAGGGCGGTGCGCACGATCTTGGTCGGCCCGAGCGAGAGCCGCTCCTTCACATGCAGGCCGTTCTGCTCCAGCAGCAGGGCGATGATGTTGCCGAGCACCGCGCCCTCGGTGTCGATCTTGGAGGCAACGGTGACGCTGTCGGCGGCCATGGCCGCGCCGGGTGCGCCGAGGCCGAGGCCGGCGGCGAGCGCCACGCTCGCGAGAAGACGACGGATGCTCATCAGGCAGTCTCCCTCATAGGTGCCGGTCCCGCGGCTTCGAGTATGGCCCGGCAGGTAGTTGGTGGTCGACCTGCCTCCTCGCCATTCCTAATCTAAGGCGGGCGTTTCGCTTTGACATGGTGGGAAGGTGCCGCTCGTCGTGCTGTGACGGGCGGTGCCGCCGACGTCAGCTTATGCCGCGCAGCCTCAGGCTCCGCCGGCGCAGCAGCTCGGCGGTCAGCAGCAGCCCGACGGCGAGCACGATCAACAGCGTCGCGGCGGCGAGGATGGTGGGGCTGATGTTCTCGCGTATGCCGTCGAACATCTGCCGCGGCAGCGTGCGCTGGAGCGGGCCGGTGAGGAACAGCGCCACCACGACCTCGTCGAAGGAGGTGACGAAGGCGAACAGCGCGCCGGAGATGACGCCCGGCGCGATCACCGGCAGCGTCACCCGCCGGAAGGCGGCGAGCGGCGAGGCGCCGAGGCTCGCGGCGGCGCGGGCGAGGTTGGCGTCGAAGCCGGTCAGCGTGGCGCTCACCGTAATCAGTACGAAGGGCGCACCGAGCGCGGCATGGGCGAGGCCAAGGCCGAGCAACGAGCTCGCCAGTCCCAGCGGGGCGTAGAAGAAGTAGCTGCCCAGCGCGACGATGACGATCGGCACGATCATCGGCGAGATCAGCACCCCCATCAGCAGAGCCTTGCCGCGGAACTCGTTGCGGTGCAGGCCGACGGCGGCGAGCGTGCCGAGCACCACGGCGATGGTGGTGGCGATGGTGCCGACGATCAGGCTGTTGAGGAACGCCCTTCCCCAGGCGGGGCTGGTCAGCAGCTCCTCGTACCAGCGCAGCGAGAAGCCGGGTATCGGCAGGCTGAGGAAGCTCGCCGAGGAGAAGGAGATCGGCACGATCACCAGGAGCGGCAGCACGAGGAAGGCGAGCACCGCCATGCTCACGCTCCACAGAAGTATGCCGCGGATCCGCTCTCCCATGGCGTCAGCCGAGCTTCATGCCGTCGGTGCCGACGACGCGCGTGTAGACGAAATAGAGGGCGATGGTGATCACCAGCAGCACCGTGCCGAGCGCCGCCGCCAGGCCCCAGTTCAGCGTCTGCAGGGTGAGGAAGGCGATGAGCGCGCTGACCATCTGGTCGTTGGCGCCGCCGATCAGAAGCGGCGTGATGTAGTAGCCGATGGCGAGGATGAAGACGAGCAGGCAGCCGGCGGTGACGCCCGGCAGCGAGAGCGGGAAATAGACCCGCCGGAACGCGGTGAAGAAGGGCGCGCCGAGCGAGGTCGCGGCCCGCATGTAGTTGGGCGGGATGCCCTTCATCACCGAATAGATCGGCAGCACCATGAAGGGCAGCAGCACATGCGTCATGGCGATGACGACGCCCGGCCGGTTGAACACAAGCTGCAGCGGCTGGTCGATGAGGCCGAGCCATTGCAGCGCTTCGTTCAGTGGCCCCTCGCGCTGGAGGATCACCAGCCAGCTCGCGGTGCGCACCAGCAGCGAGGTCCAGAACGGCAGCAGCACGAGGATCATCAGCAAGTTGGCGGTGGATTCGGGCAGCGTCGCCAGCCGGTAGGCGAGCGGATAGGCGAGCACGAGGCAGAGGAGCGTGACGATGGCGCTGATCTCGAGCGTGCGGGTGAGCGAGGCGACATAGACCGCCCGGCTCGGATCGGTGGGCTGGATGTGGTCGTTGTTGTCGCGCCGGTGGTCGAGCGCGGCGAGCAGGAAGCTGTCGGTCAGGCGCGGCGAGGCGCGGCCGAGCGCCGCCCAGATCGCCACCTCGCCCCATTGCGGGTTGAGGCCGGTGAGCGTGTCGCGCCAGGTGCCGGCCGGTGTCTCGGGAAGCCGGCGGGCGGTGGACATGAGAAGCGAGCGGTAGCCGGCATTCTCGAAGTTCAGCCGCGTCGCCAGTTCGGGGAGGGTGCGGTTCTGCGAGGCGGTGCGCAGCTCCCCGGCGAAGGCGGCGAACACCGCCTCGTCGGGGACCGTGCGCTGCTCGTCCGCCCGCCACTGCCGCAGCAGCGCGGAAGTCTGCGGCAGGATGTCGGGCATTGGCCCGTTCTGCACCGCCTTCAGCAGCATGCCGGCGATGGGCAGCACGAAGAAGACCAGGGTGAAGAGGATGAGCGGCAGAGCGAGCCCAAGCCCGCGCAGCGTGCGCGTGCGCTCAGCCCTGCGCAGCGATGCGCGCAGGGCCCTTGCCTCGTTTGTCGCCGTCGTCTCCATCGCGGTCGGCAGCGTCAGATCACTGCGCCGCCCAGCTCACTGCGCGGCCCACGCGTTGAAGCGCTCGTTCAGCGCCTCGATGTTGTCGACCCAGAAGCTGACGTCGAAGCCGAGGCCGTGCTCGATCACGCCCGGCGCGGTCGGCAGGAAGGGCAGCACGTTGGGGGCGATGTTGCCGGTCGAATCCTTCAGCGTCGGGCCGTAGGCGAGCGCGTTGGCGACTTCCTGCTGGCGGGCCGAGGTCTGGATGAACTTCAGGAGGTCCGTCGCCTGATCCTTGTTCGGCGAATTGGCGAGGATCACCCAGCTGTCGACCTGGTAGATGAAGCCCGCCGGCCAGGCGATGGCGAAGTTGGTCTTGTCGGCGTTGTTGGCGGCGAAGATGCGGCCGTTATAGACGCTGGTCATCGCGATCTCGCCCGACTGCAGCAGCTGCACCGGCTGCGAGCCGGCCTCCCACCAGACGATGTCCTTCTTGATGGTGTCGAGCTTCTTGAAGGCGCGGTCGACGCCCTCCTTGGTGCCCAGCACCTTGTAGACGTCGGCCGGCTTGACGCCGTCGGCCATCAGCGCGAATTCCAGCGACTGGCGCGGGCCGCGGCGCAGCGAGCGCTTGCCCGGGAACTTCTTGGTGTCGAAGAAGTCGGCCCAGCTCTTCGGGCCGTTCTCGCCGAGCTTGCCCTTGTCATAGGCGAGCGCGGTCGACCAGACGAAGGTGCCGACGCCGCAATCGTCGGCCATGCCGGGCAGGTACTGGTCCTTGTTGCCGAGCTTGGTCCAGTCGAGCTTGGCGTAGATGCCTTCCTCACAGCCGAGCACCAGCTCGTCGGCCTCGACCTGCACCACGTCCCAGGTGGATTCGCCCTGCGCCTTGGTGCGCAGCACGCCGATGCCGCCGTTCCAGCTGTCCTGCACCAGCTTGGTGCCGGTGTCCTTCACGAAGGGTTCGAACATCGCCTTGTTCTGCGCCGCCTGCGCCGCGCCGCCCCAGCCGACCACGGTGAGGTCGCGCGCGCTGGCCGCGCCGGCGAGGAGGGAGAAGCCGGCGGTCACGCCGGCGGCGAGGATCAGTCGTCCGAGTGTGCTTTTCATTTTCGTTCCCTCTGTTTTCATAGGCACGTTGGAGACCCTGCTCAGGCCCGCGCCGGAGCGTCGAGCGCGAGGCAATCCGTGGTGTTGAAGCCGATCTTCAGTTCCTGACCGGCGACGAAGTCGCGGCCACCCTCCGCATTCGGCACCTTGGCGATGAAGTCGCTGACGCCCGTCGTCGACAGGCGCAGCCTGAGATGGTCGCCATGATAGATCACTTCCTCGATCCGGGCGGGCATCACATTGGCGGATGTGGACGCGCCGTCGACGATGCGCACGCGCTCCGGGCGGATGGAGACGAGCTTGCGCGCGCCCGGCGTGCGCGCGCCGATGAGCTCACAGCGCAGCGTGCCGCCGGCGGTCTCGACCTCGCAGGTGTCGCTTGAGGCACTCTTCAGCGTGCCGTGCACCGCGTTGTTCTCGCCGATGAAGCTGGCGACGAAGGCGTTCTGCGGCCGCTCATACAACTCCTTCGGCGTCGAGAGCTGCTGGATCTTGCCCTCGTTGAACACCGCCACGCGGTCGGACATGGTCAGCGCCTCGCCCTGGTCGTGGGTGACGTAGACGATGGTCACCCCGAGCCGCTCGTGCAGGTGCTTGATCTCATACTGCATCGCCTCGCGCAGCTGCTTGTCGAGCGCGCCGAGCGGCTCGTCCATCAGGATCAGCACCGGCTCGAAGACCAGCGCACGGGCGAGCGCCACGCGCTGCTGCTGGCCGCCGGAGAGCTGGCCGGGCTTGCGGTCCGCGAGGTGCTGGAGATGCACCATGCCGAGCGCGGCGCGCGCCCGCTGGTCGATTTCCGCCGCCGAGACCTTCCGCACACTCAGGGGGAAGGCGACGTTCTCCAGCACGCTCATATGCGGGAACAGGGCGTAGTTCTGGAACACGACGCCGATGTCGCGCTTGTGCGGCGGCACGCCGTCGATGGAGCGCCCGCCCAGCGTGATGCGGCCGGAGGTGGGGTGCTCGAAGCCGGCGAGCATCATCAGGCAGGTGGTCTTGCCCGAGCCGGAGGGGCCGAGCATGGTCAGGAACTCGCCCTTGCGGATCTCGAGGTCGAGGTCGGAGACCACGAGCGTCCGCCCGTCATAGGTCTTGCGGACTTTCTCGAAGGTGACGAAGGCGTCGTTCGGGACGGTCATGCGGTCTCGCCGGTAGGATCTTCGCGAATGCGCGCACCAGCCTAGCGGAAGCCGGCGGTGCTGGGCAGCCGTACGAGACTTTTAGCCGCCACCGCCGGCCGGCCATAGCCCCCTGCCGGAAAAAGCTGTGGTGTCGGGCGCGCGAACGCCCCCGGCGCAGCTTCTGCACGGAGAGGTGAAATTGATGGCGACTGCAACTAAATTCGGCGGGTAACTTCGGGAGGTCGATTGATGCGTGTGTCGAAGGAGAAGGCTGCAGAGAACCGGGCTGCGCTGCTGCAGGCGGCGAGCCGGCTGTTCCGCCAGCGGGGCATCGACGGCGTTGGCGTGGCGGACATCGCCAAAGAGGCGGGACTGACCCATGGCGCGCTCTACGCGCATTTCCCGTCCAAAGATGCGCTGGCGGCCGAAGCCTTCTCGCACGGCTTTGCCGGCAATTTGGCGGATATTCGCGAGTGGGCGGGCGAGCGTCGCCTCTCCTTCGAGGACTATCTCGAGGGCTATCTCTCGCCGCGCATGCGCGACATGCTGGAGGCGGGTTGCCCGATGGCCGCTTCCGCCAGCGAGGTGGGGCGGCAGGACGAGGCCGTCAGCGCCAGCTTCACCGGCGCCTTCGAGGCGATGGCGGCACTGCTGGAAGCTTCGCTTGAGAAGACGATCCCCTCCGATGAGCGCCGCCGTCTCGCGGTCGCGGCCGCGGCGGCAGAGATCGGCGCCATCGCCGTCTCGAGGGCGGTCGCCAAGAGCGATCCGGCGTTGTCGGAAGAAGTGCTGGAGGCCGTTCGCGCGGCCTTCGCGGCGATCCACGACGTCGAGGCGTCGGGAGCCGAATAGCGGATCACCGGCCCACCGAGCCGGAAAGGGGACGGCCCGGCCGCCGCGGCTGCGGCGACCGGGAATAGTGTCGTCAGGCCGCCGCGACGTCGAAGCGGTCGAGGTTCATCACTTTGGTCCAGGCCGCGACGAAGTCGTTCACGAACTTCTCCTTGGCGTCCGCGGCCGCATAGACCTCGGCCAGCGCGCGCAGGACCGAGTTCGAGCCGAAGACGAGGTCGACGCGGGTGCCGGTCCACTTGACCTCGCCGCTCTTGCGGTCGCGGCCCTCATACAGGTTCCTGTCCGCCGACACCGCCTTCCACTCCGTCCCCATATCCAGGAGGTTGACGAAGAAGTCGTTGGTCAGCACGCCCGGCTTGTCGGTGAAGATGCCGTGCGGCGATCCGTCGACATTGATGTCGATCGCACGCAGGCCGCCGACCAGCACGGTCAGTTCCGGCGCGGTCAGGGTTAGGCGCTGGGCCTTGTCGATCAGGGCCACCTCGGCCGGCACCCGGAGCGAGGGCGTCTGGAAGTTGCGGAAGCCCTCCGCCGCCGGCTCCATCACCGCGAAGGCGTGGATGTCGGTCTGCGCCTGCGAGGCGTCGGTGCGGCCCGGCGAGAACGGCACCGTCACGTCATGGCCGGCGGCCTTGGCGGCCTGCTCCACGCCGGCATTGCCGGCCAGAACGATGAGGTCGGCGAGCGAGACCTTCTTGCCCCCGGCCGCGCCGCGGTTGAACTCGAACTGGATGCCTTCCAGCACGTGCAGCACCTTGGCGAGCTGCGCCGGCTCGTTGACTTCCCAGTCCTTCTGCGGGGCGAGGCGCACGCGCGCGCCATTGGCACCGCCGCGCTTGTCGCCGCCGCGGAAGGTCGAGGCCGAGGCCCAGGCGGTGCCGACCAGCTCGGAGGCCGAGAGACCGGATTCCAGCACCTTCGCCTTCAGCGTGGCGACGTCCGCCGCGTCGATCAGCGGGTGATCGACGGCCGGCACGTTGTCCTGCCACACCAGCTCTTCCTTCGGCACTTCCGGGCCGAGATAGCGCGAGCGCGGGCCGAGATCGCGATGGGTCAGCTTGAACCAGGCGCGCGCGAAGGCGTCGGCGAAGGCCTGCGGGTTCTGCAGGAAGCGGCGCGAGATCTTCTCGTAGACCGGGTCGACGCGCAGCGACAGGTCGGTCGTCAGCATGGTCGGCCGGCGCTTCTTCGACGGGTCATGCGCGTCCGGGATCACCTCGCCGGCGTCCTTGGCGACCCACTGATGCGCACCGGCCGGGGACTTCTCCAGCACCCATTCGAACTTGAAGAGGTTCTCGAAGAAGAAGTTGCTCCACTGCGCCGGCGTCTGCGTCCAGGTGACTTCGAGGCCGCTGGTGATGGTGTCGCCGCCCTTGCCGGTGCCGAAGCTGTTGTGCCAACCGAGGCCCTGCGCCTCCAGACCGGCGGCTTCCGGCTCGGGGCCGACATTCTCGGACGGGCCGGCGCCGTGGGTCTTGCCGAAGGTGTGGCCGCCGGCGATCAGCGCCACCGTCTCCTCGTCGTCCATCGCCATGCGGCCGAAGGTGTCGCGGATGTCCTTGGCGGCGAGCAGGGGATCGGGGTTGCCGTCCGGGCCCTCCGGATTCACGTAGATCAGGCCCATCTGCACCGCGGCGAGCGGGTTCTCGAGGTTGCGCGAATGCACGTCGCCGTCGGCATTGTCGTCGGAGACGAGCACGCCTTCGTCGGCCGGCTTGTGCACGCCTTCCGAACCGTGGGCGTAGCGCAGGTCACCGCCCAGCCAGGTCGTCTCGCGGCCCCAGTAGACATCCTGGTCCGGCTCCCAGGTGTCCTCGCGGCCGGCGGCGAAGCCGAAGGTGCGGAAGCCCATGGTCTCCAGCGCGACGTTGCCGGTGAGGATCATGAGATCGGCCCAGGAGATCCTCTGGCCGTATTTCTGCTTGATCGGCCACAAAAGGCGGCGCGCCTTGTCGAGGCTGACATTGTCCGGCCAGCTGTTGAGCGGGGCGAAGCGCTGCTGCCCGCGTCCGCCGCCGCCGCGCCCGTCGGGGAGGCGGTAGGTGCCGGCGCTGTGCCAGGCCATGCGGATGAACAGCGGGCCGTAATGGCCGAAATCGGCCGGCCACCATTCCTGCGAGTCGGTCATCAGCTGGCGCAGATCGTTCTTCAGCGCCTCATAGTCGAGCTTGGCGAACTCCTCGCGGTAGTTGAACGAGGCGTCCAGCGGGTTGGACTTGGAGGAGTACTGGCTCAGCAGGTCGACGCGCAGCTGGCTCGGCCACCAGTCGCGATTCGTGGTGCCCCCGGTCCCGTGGGCGACCGGGCACTTGCCCGCACCCTGTTCGGTCTTCGCGTCCATGTTCGTCTCCGATAGCGGCTCGTTGCGTCAGGTGGCGGCCGTCCGGCGGCATGGAAGGTTCCGGCCGCGGTCGGCGCGATGAAGGATGCGGATGCCGCGACACGCTCTAGCCTCACGACGTGAGGCGGTCGTGACATCGGCAGCGTTCCGGTCACGCAGCGTCGTACCACATAGCTTTCATTAGATTAATTCGGATTTGCTGATTGGTGTGATAAGTTCGCCTTATGACGAACCTCACTCTCAAGCAGCTCCGCTATTTTGAGGCCCTGGCGCGCTACGGCCATTTCGGCCGCGCGGCCGAGGCGTGCGGTATCTCGCAGCCGGCGCTGTCGATGCAGATCAAGGAGCTGGAGGAGGAACTCGGCACTGAATTGTTCGACCGCAGCGCGCGGCAGGTGCGGCTCACCAGCTTCGGCGAAGAGGTGGCGCTGCGCATCGGCGGCATATTGCGCTCGGTAGACGAGCTGGGCGACCTCGTGCGCGCCTCGCGCGACCGGCTGGTGGGGCGGCTGAGGCTCGGTGTCATCCCGACGGTGGCGCCCTATCTGCTGCCGACGCTGATCGGCGACCTCACCCGCACCTATGGCGGGCTCGACATCCATGTGCGGGAGACGCTGACCCCGCGCCTCATCCAGGAACTGGAGGAGGGACGGCTCGACGCCGCCATCGTCGCCCTGCCGGTGTCGGAGCCGTCACTCGCCGAGACCACCCTGTTCAAGGAGAGCTTCGTCCTCGTGCGGCCGGGCGAGGACGAGGGCAAGCCGGTGCCCGAGCCGGATGCGCTGCGCGAGATGCGGCTGCTGCTGCTGGAAGAGGGCCACTGCTTCCGCGAACAGGCGCTGTCCTTCTGCAGCATGAACACGCGCCCCTCGCCGCCGCGCGACCTGCTCGACGCCAGCTCGCTCTCCACGCTGGTGCAGATGGTCGATGCCGGCATCGGCGTGACGCTGATCCCGGAGATGGCGGTGGCGGTGGAGACGCGCTCGGCCTCGGTCTCGGTGGTGCATTTCCGCGGTCAGGAGCCCTCGCGCACCATCGGCATGATCTGGCGCCGGACCAGCCCGCTGGCCAAGCAACTGGTTGAGATCGCCGAATTGGTGCGCCATTCCGCCGGCCTGCTGCGCGAGCAGGGCCGCATGCCGGCGGCCCGCCGCGGCTCTAGCCGAGGCTGAGCTCCGTCGCCAGTATCGCGTTGACCTCGTCGGCGTTCTCGTACTGCACCCAATGGCCGGCGCCCGCCAGCCGGTGGAAGCGGGCCTCCGGGTCATGGGACTTCAGCAGCGCCTCGCGCTCGTCCAGATGGCCCTTGCTGATCACGTCCTCCTCGCCCCAGATGCCGACGAGACGAGCGCTGATCTGCGGCAGCGCATCGTGCAGCACGCCCATGCGCGAGATGCGGCGGCTCTTCACCCGGGCGCGGGCGACGTTCGCCGCTTGCAGATGCACGGAGAGCTCGTCGACGCTCGCAGGCCGGTGGAACATGAAGATGCCGAGATTGGCCCGGTGCGCCTCCATGATTGCGGCGGGGTCCTTGAGCAGGCTGATGTTGCGGAGCTCGACCTGAGGTGCCCGCGGCAGGCGCAGTCCGCCGCTGCCGACCAGCACCACATGCCCCACGCGCTTGCCCTGCGACGCGGCGATGAGGCCTGCAACCGAACCGCCGAAGGAGAAGGCGGCGATGTCGAAGGGCGTCGCCGGGCCGATGATCGCCTCGAGCCCCGCCAGCACGGGCGCGGTGACGCTCTGCGCCGTGAACATGTCCTCGGGATCGCCGGAATCGCCGAAGCCGGGCATGTCCGGCACCAGCACCAGCCGGGTGCGGGCAAGCGGCTCGACATTGCGGATCCAGTGCGTCCAGGAGCCGTAGCCGCCATGCAGCAGCACGAGCGGACGGCCTTCGCCGAAGGCGTGCCACACCAGCGGGCGGCCGGACAGGGGCGTCTCGATCCGCCGGCCGCGTGCGGCCGTGGCGGCGACGATTTCGGAAGGGGAGGCGGTCATGAGGACAGGGATCGTTTCATCGCCCCTGCTTGGAGGCCGGCGATGTATCGGTCAAGCCTTTGATCCGGCGATGCGGGGGAAACCGTCGCACTGCGCGTGAATGCAGCCCCTCCACCGTTCCATGTGCCGCTACTGGTCGCCGCTTTTCGCCGCCCTACAACAGTAATGATGCCGTTGCTGCGCACCCTTTCGGGCGCTATGGCGCTCGCCGTCCTTTGCCTGCCGGCCGCCGCGCACAATGCGCCAAGCGGCTGGTCCTATTCGGCCGCCTGCTGCGACAGCAAGGACTGCCACCCCGCCGCGCCGGGCGAGGTGGAAACGACGCTGGGCGGCTACTTCATCCCGGCGACCCGCGAGATGATCCCGTTCTCGGACCGGCGCGTGAAACCGTCGGGCGACGGGACGCTGCACCGCTGCTCCTATAGCGGCTTCCCGGCGGCGGGGACGATCTGTCTCTACGTGCCGGCGGGGAGCTGAGCTCCTTGTCGCTCAGGCGGCGCCGTAGGCCGGGCCTGCGGCGTGGGCGCGCTTGGGCGACTCCGGCGCGGCGACCCTCGCCGAGGCCAGCACGCTGCACACGCCGTCGCGTTCCACGAGCGTGCCGCAGCTCGTGGCGAAGGCCGGCCGCGGCAGCACCCGGCCCTGGCCGAGCTCCATATGGACGTCGATCAGGCAGTCGACGAAGCGGCGGGCGAGCTTGAAGTCGACCACGCCGGGTCCCATCATCGCCGTCACCGGATTGACGATGCGCACCAGATCCGGCCGCAAGGCGCGCAGCGAACCGGCGGCGATGAGCGGCTCGGCCGTGTGGTCGAGCACATAGCCGATGTTCCGCCCCGACAGGATGAGCGCGAGCTGCGACTGGATGCCGAGCCCGATATCGCCGCAGGTGATGCCGTGGCGGGTGCGCTCGGGGTGGTAATATTCGAGATGCCCCCGGTTGCAGTAGGCGGCCGATTCGATGTCGCCGATGGTGAGCTCGTCATCGGGCACGGCGAAGAGCGGGTGCCGGTCGCTGCAGAACATGTAGCCCTGCTCGTCGAACAGGTGCTCGTAGGTCAGCTGCGGGAACTGGTCGTTCACCAGCCCGATGCCGACATGCACGATGCCGTCGGCGACGCGGCCGGTGAGCTGGAAGCCGAGCATCACCTCCATGCGGAAGCGCACGTTCGGGTAATATTCCGAGAAGCGCCGGATGGCGTCGTGGATACGGGCGGAAGGGTTCTCGACGATGCCGTCCTGAATGCCGATGGACAGTTCGTAGGCGGTGCTCTGGTTGATGTTCGAGGCCTTCTGCTTGAAGGTCTCGACCGAGGCGAACAGCTCCTTGGCGGCCTGGTAGACCGCCTCGCCCTCGCGGAACAGCTTGAACCCTTTCGGGCCGCGCCGGCACAGCCGCGTGCCGAGCCGGATCTCCAGCGACTTCAGGTTCTCGCTCAAGGTGGACTGCGAGAGGTTGAGCACCGCCTGCGCCGCCGTGAAGCTCTTCTCCTCCACGATGGTGCAGAAGCAGCGTAGCAGCTTCAGGTCGACGTCGTAGATCTGGCTGATGTTCGACATTGCCGGCCCTTTCTGATGTCGTGATGCACTCCTCGCCCCCGGGGTCGGCGGGTCTCTGCAAATTGTGCGCCGCAACGAAGCGGCCCGTATCCTGCTGATATTGCAGCAGGATCGATTATGCGTGTGCTTTCATCAGGGAAGCTAATTGAACAAGAATTCAGCAACGAGGCAGCCCATGCCCAATGCGGCATCGGCCTTCGGCGCCAACATCGCTTGGGGTTTTGGTGATGGTCGCGGCGCGTTTCCCGGCCTTAGCTGCAATGAGGGTCAGAGCAGGCGCATCGAGGCAGCTTCATGGGTGCACGGCCATTCCACCTCGGATGGTTCACCAACTTCGCCGTCGACGAGTGGACGCGACCGTTCACCGGCGGCGGCGGCAATCCCTGGGACGGCAAGTTCTACATCGACATGGCGCAGGCGATGGAGCGCGCCTGCTTCGACTACATCATGCTGGAAGACACGCTGATGATCTCGGAGGCCTATGGCGGCTCGACCGAGACGTACCTCAAGCACAACATCATGGGCCCCAAGGCCGATCCGTCGCCCATGGCGGCGCTGATCGGCGCCAACACCACCAATCTCGGCGTGGTGGCGACCTTCTCCACCATGGCCTACCCGCCCTTCATGCTGGCGCGGCTGTGCTCGACGCTCGACAACATCTGCAACGGGCGCTTCGGCTGGAACATCGTCACCACCGGCGAGGACCTCGCGGCGCAGAATTTCGGCATGGAGAAGCTGCCGCCGCGCCAGCTGCGCTACGACATGGCCGACGAGTACGTCCAGCTCGTCAAGCAGCTCTGGTCGAGCTGGGAGCCGGACGCGGTGGTGCGCGACCTCTCGACGGGCACCTATGCCGACCACACCAAGATCAACCCGATCAACTTCAAGGGCACCTATTACAGCAGCCGCGGCCCGCTGAACTGCGCGCCCTCCCCGCAGGGCCGGCCCGCCTTCGTGCAGGCGGGCGGCTCGCCGCGCGGGCGCGAATTCGCTGCCCTAACCGCCGACAGCATCATCGCCCCGTCCATGGGCGTCGCCGGGCTGAAGGCCTATCGCGACGACGTGCGCGCGCGGGCGGCGGCGGGTGGGCGCGACCCGGACGAGATCAAGGTGCTGTTCGTGGTGGCGCCTATCCTCGGCGAGACCGAGGAGGAGGCGAAGGCCAAGGCGGCGCGGATCATCGAGGCGCCGGACTATTACGAGAAGACGCTGGCGCTGGTCGCCGCCATCACCGACATCGACTTCTCGACATTCGACCTCGACGCCCCGCTGCCCCACCTCACCACCAATGGCGAGCAGGGCTCGCTCGACGCCTTCCAGCAGTCGGGCTCGGGCAAGACGCTGCGCCGGCTCTGCGCCGACCAGCTTTCGCGCGGGCTCGACGGGCTCGTCGGCACGCCGGACCAGGTGGCCGAGCGCATGGGCGAGGTGATGGCCGAGGTCGGGGGCGACGGCTTCCTGATCACCCGCCCGTTCACCACGAACATCAGCCGGCAATACATCAACGAGATCTGCGAGGGGCTGGTGCCGGCGCTGCAGCGCCGCGGCCTCGCCCGCAGCCGCTACACCGAGGGAGCGACCCTGCGCGAGATGCTGCGCGAGTTCTGATCCCTGTCCCTTTCCTGTCGATCGGAGGACAAATGAGCGCGACCGATCCGCGTGCCGCCGCCAAGGCGCTGGCCGGAGAGCCCCTGCCGGCCGCCGTCAGCCGCGACCTCTACCGCGCCGGTATGTCCAAGCTGCCGGCGGCGGTGAACATCATCACCAGCCTCGGCGAGGAGGGACGCTACGGCTTCACCGCCTCGGCGGTGTGCTCGGTGACCGATAGTCCGCCGACGCTGCTGGTCTGCGTGAACCGCTCCAACCAGTCGCACCAGGCGATCACGTCGAGCCGCGTGCTCTGCGTCAACACGCTGGCCGGTCCGCATCACGAGGCGCTCTCCATGGCGTTTGCCGGCGGGATGAAGACCATGGACGAGCGCTTCGCCGCCGCCGGCTGGACCACGCTGGTCACCGGCGCGCCGGTGCTCGCCGAGGCCACCGTCGCCTTCGACTGCCGGGTGACGCAGATCGCCGCCGTCGGCACCCATGACGTGGTGTTCTGCGAGGTGCTCGGCCTGCAGGAGGCCGGCTCCAGCGAGGGGCTGGTCTATTTCGGCCGCAGGTTCCACCATCTGACCTGAACGCGCCCGAATCCTATTGTTCCGACTGGAGTGACCCGGCCTATGACCGACACCGAGACGCCCGCCCCGATCGACATGAAGACCTTCTGGCGCACGCTGGGCGAGCGCGCCACCGGCATGACGGTGGTGACCGCCTCGGGCGACGAGGGACCGGCCGGCTTCCTCGGCCTGTCGGCGGCGCATGTCACCGCCGATCCGCCGACCATGCTGGTCTCGGTCGACGCCAAGACCAGTGCGCTCGGGCCGATCCTCGCTTCCAAGCACTTCGCGGTGAACTTCCTGCCCGCCACCGCCGGCCATGTCGCCGACGCCTTCTCCGGCAAGGCCGGCCTCTCCGGCGCGGCGCGCTTCGTCGAGGGCGAGTGGGGCACGCTCGCCACCGGCGCGCCGGTGCTCAACGACGCGCTCGGCGTGTTCGACTGCGTGGTGGACCAGGTGGTGGAGCGCGGCAGCATCTCCATCATCATCGGCACGGTGATGGGCGCCAAGGCGGCCGGCACCGGCGAGCCGCTGGTGTTCTTCCGCGGCAAAACCATTGCCGGCCTCGCCGCGCCAGCGGCCTGAGCGCCTCAGCGCAGGATCTGGGCGAGGAAACCGCGCAGGCGCTCGCTCTTCGGCGCCTCGAAGAAGGTGGCGGCATCGCCGCTCTCGACGATCTCGCCATGGTCCATGAACACGCAGCGGTCGGCGACGCGGCGGGCGAAGCCCATCTCATGGGTGACGCAGAGCATGGTGACGCCGCTCGCCGCCAGTTCCTCCATCACGCCGAGCACCTCGTTCACCATCTCCGGGTCGAGCGCCGAGGTCGGCTCGTCGAACAGCAGGATGCGCGGCTCCATGCACAACGCGCGGGCGATGGCGACGCGCTGCTGCTGGCCGCCGGACAGGCGCGAGGGATATTTGCGCACATGGTCGGCGAGGTGCACCCGCTCCAGATAGAGCATGGCGAGCTTCTCGGCCTGCGGCTTGGTCAGCCCGCGATTGAGCTGCGGCGCCAGCATGCAGTTCTCCAGCGCCGTGAGGTGCGGGAACAGGTTGAAGTGCTGGAACACCATGCCGACTTCCTGGCGGATGTCCTGCACGGTGCCCTCGTCGGTGGTCAGCTCGATGCCATTGACGACGATGCGCCCGCCATCGTGGCGCTCCAGCGCGTTGATGCAGCGGATCAGCGTCGACTTGCCCGAGCCGGAAGGGCCGCAGATGACGATCTTCTCGCCGCGTCGCACCTCGAGGTCGACGCCGTTCAGCGCGCGATGGCTGCCATAAAGCTTGGTGAGCCCTGAGAGGAGGATGGCCGGCGCGGCCGCCTCGCCCATGGCCCTCTGGTCATGCGGGTGCGCGTTCATGGCGCCACCCTCATCAGGCCCGCGAGCCGGCTGAGCGCCGCTCCGCGTGTCGGCGCAGCGATCGTCACCTCGACCTCCTCGGCATTGTGGCGGTTGAGCCAGCGGCCCCACAGGGTGAAGCCGACGCGGATCAGGTTCACGAAGGCCCAGTAGAACGCCGCCGCGCACAGGATCGGCGTGAACGGGTCGTAGGTCTGCTCGAAGATGGTGTTGGCGACGGCGGTCAGGTCGGTGATCGTTACCACCGAGACGATGGCGGTACCCTTGATGAAGCTGATCACCTCGTTCTGATAGGCCTTGAGGCCGTAGCGGATCGCCAGCGGCATCCGCACCCAGATGAAGACGTTGCGCCTGCTGATGCCGAGTGCCTCGCTCGCCTCGACGATGCCGCCCGGCACCGCCATCAGGCTGCCGCGCAGCACCTCGGTCATGTAGGCGGCATGGTTGAGGGCGAGCGCGACGATGGCGCAGCCGAAGGGCGAGCCGAACAGGATCCACAGCGGTCCCTCGCGCAGCGCGGCGATCTGGCCGAGGCCGTAATAGACGAGATAGAGCAGGATCAAGAGCGGCGCACCGCGGAAGAAGACGACGAAGATCTCCGCCAGCAGGGCCGGCAAGCGCCGCTCCGACATGCGGGCGAAGCAGATGGGGAAGGCGAGCGCGAGCCCGAGCACCAGTGGGATCGCGGTGATGATCATCGTCACCTTCAGCCCGTCCAGCAGCGCCGGCAGGCTCTCCCAGGCGAGGGCGGGATCGATGGGGAGCCCGTTCATGCGTCGGCCCGGGCCGTGCCGGCGGCCGGCGTGCGGCGCAGGCCGCGATCGAGCCGAATTTCCAGAATGGTGGCGAGCTTGAGCGTCGCGGCGCTGAAGGCGATGAACACCAGCGCGGTGGCGATGAAGAAGACGAAGGGCTCCTTGGTCGCCCCCGCGGCGATCTTGGAGGCGGCGACGAGGTCCTGCAGGCCGGCGAGCGAGACCAGCGGCGTCTCCTTCAGCATGAAGCTCCACACATTGACGAGGCCCGGCAGAGCGAGCCGCATCACCTGCGGCAGGATCACCTTGCCCCACATGATGATGGGCGGGATGGCGAGCGCGCGGGCGCCCTCGAACTGGCCCTTGGGCAGGTTCTCGATAGCCCCGCGCACCAATTCGGCGATATAGGCCGCATAGACGACGGCGAGCGCGGTGACGCCGGCGCCGAAGGGCGAGATGTCGATCTCCGAGCCGAGTTCGCCCAGCACCGCCGCCAGCATGGCGCTGCCGCCATAGAAAACGAGGAAGATGACGAGCAGCGTCGGCACGCCCATGAAGATCGAGGCATAGACCCGCCATGCCGCCTGTAGGAGGCGGTTGCGCGAAAGCGTCGCCACGCCGATCAGCACGCCGAAGACGAAGGCGAAGGCGAAGCTCGCGAGGAAGAGCTCCAGCGTGATGAGGGCTCCCTCGCCGAGCTGGCGCAGATAGCCGGCCAGATCGGCGGGGGAGAGGTTCGTCATCGCCGGGGCTCCCTCGCGGCCGCGATCAGTTGGTCTTCTCGCAGGCCGCTTCCGCCGAGAGCGTGGCGACCGGCACGTACTTCTTGCGGATGGTGGTGTAGGTGCAGTCCTTGATCATCTCGGCGAGCGCGCCATTGACGCGCTTGACCAGCGCCTCGCTCTTCTTCGGGAAGATCCAGCTATAGCCGCGCTCGGCCTCGGGAATGGAGGGGTCGCCGAGCCAGTGGTCGCCGCCGGCGAGCTCGTAGTCCTTGCCTTCGGGCTTGGCGATCAGCTCCAGCGTCCAGTTGATCTTGGAGTCGAAGACGAGGTCGAGGCGGCCGGCCAGCAGGTCGAGCTTCATCTGGTCGGGGTTGTCGTAATAGACCTCGACGAAGGTGTCCTTGCCGAAGTGCTTGTGGATGTAGGGCACCATGGAGGCGCCGCGCTGCAGCGCGATCCGCAGTCCCTTGCCGGTGACGCCTTCCTTGGTGAGCGTGTAGTTGCTGCCCTTCTTCACCACGAAGGTGGCCGGGTTGTAGACGATGGGCGTGGCGAAGAGCGCCTTGTCCATGCGCTCGGGCGTGGGCGAGATCTGGGTGACGATGCCGTCGAACTTGCCCTGCAGCATGGACGGGATCAGCGCCTTGAAATCCATGACCACAATCTCGCAGTCGGCGCCGATGCGCTTGCACATCTCGCGGGCGAGCTCCGGCTCCATGCCGGTGAGGTTCCCGGAGGAATCCACCATGGAGAAGGGCGGGTAGACGCCTTCATTGCCGAGCTTGAGCTTCTCGGCGGAGGCCGTGGAGAGGCCGGCACCGAGCAGCAGGAAGCCGAGCGCGGCGGCGCCGGCGCGGAAGGATCGAGGCGGGAGACGCGGCTGGGTGGGGTTCATCGGCATCGTCCTGTCTTCAAGGGTGGGAGTGCGGGAGCGCAGCGGTCAGAACTCGAGCAGGTTGTCGCGCAGCTGTTCGTGCGCGTAGGCACGGCGGGTAAGGCCACGCCGCTGCAAGACCGGCACCAGCCCATCCATGATGGTGGCGACCGAGCGGCGGCTGACGTCGGACAGCACGAGCAGGAAGCCGTCGCCGCCGACCTCCTGCATCACCTCGTCCATCTGGGACGCGACGCTGTCCGGCGTGCCGACCATGTCGACGCAGTAGCCGACGCTCACATGGTCTACCATCGCCTGGCGCAGCGGCTTGTCGCCGGCGCGGGTAAGGAATT
Organism: Ancylobacter novellus DSM 506; assembly: GCF_000092925.1. NCBI lineage: Bacteria > Pseudomonadati > Pseudomonadota > Alphaproteobacteria > Hyphomicrobiales > Xanthobacteraceae > Ancylobacter > Ancylobacter novellus. Next base: position 4,411,811 of record NC_014217.1, read on the forward strand.
GCGAGAGGCTCGACTGGTGGCCGTTGGTGGTGAGCACCAGCTCGCTCACCGGCGTGTCGAGGTCGAGGTCGGACAGATCGAGATTGGTGCTCCAGCCGAAGCGCGCCATGCGGGCGTCGAGATTGGCGGCGGCCTGCACGCGGCGCTGCTCGGCGGCCCATTTTGCCTGCTCCTCGGTCTCGGCGACGACCGGCGAGAGCAGGAACAGGATCTTGCAGCTGTCCGGGTCGCGGCCCATCGCGGCCATCTGGGCGCGGATGTCGTCGCGGTACTGCTTCATATTGGCGACGCCGTTCGGCGCGGCGACGATGGTGTCGGCGTGTGTGGCGGCGATCTTGCGCCCGCTCTTGGAGCCGCCGGCCTGCGCGATCACCGGCTGGCCCTGCGGGCAGGGTCCGGAGTTCAGCGGGCCGCGCGAGGCGTAGTACTGGCCCTTGTAGTCGATGGTGTGGACCTTGGCCGGGTCGATGAGAATGCCGTTCTCGCGGTCGTCGAGGATGGCGCCGGGCTCCCACGAGCCCCACAGGCCCTTGACGATGTCGATGTACTCCTCGGCCATCACGTAGCGCTGGTCGTGCTCCGGCAGCTTGTCCATGCCGAAGTTCTGCGCGGAGAGGTCGGAGGAGCCGGTCACCATGTTCCAGCCGGCGCGCCCGCCCGAGATCTGGTCGAGCGAGGAGACGATGCGGGCGGTCAAATACGGGTGGTAGGCGAAGGTGGAGAGCGTCGGTACGATGCCGAGCCGCTTGGTCGCCGCCGCCATGATGCTGGCGACCACCGAGGGTTCCTGCCTGGGCACGCAGATGCCGCCCTTCAGGAAGATGTCGCGCGAATTCTGCCAGTTCTGGCCGACATAGATGGAATCCTCGATGAGGATGTAGTCGAAACAGGCCCGCTCCATCGACCGCACGAGGTCGAGGAACATGTCCGCCGTCATCCATTCCTGCGCGATGTTGCCGGTCCAGGGCTCGCCCCACGCCTGGATGCTGGAGCCCTGAAGAAACCAGGCGAGATGAAACGGATTGGCAGGCATGAACGCACCTTCTCCTTGCATGCACAGCGTCGATCGCGCGCGACGCAGCGGAGAAGGTAAGGCCGCTCAACGGACGGGAAGTATCGCCAAGAGACGAAGCTTGTTTTGTCTGCTCGCCTTATAGGCCAGCCTAGAATCTAAGCAGCGCGTATGCGCGCTGGTCAGCGCTGGGCCGGCCTACACGCCGATGGGCATATGCGCCGGGTCGCGCTCCACCGCGCGCGGGGCCACCAGCGCCTTCCAGGTGGAGAGCGCGCGGTTCGCCGCCGGGAAGGCGGGGCGGGAGACGAAGCGGCCGCGGCCCGGGCGCGGCGTCGCGTTGCCGCCGGCCGAATACACCACCTCGCCGCGCGAGAGGGTGAAGCGCGGCAGGCCGCGCACCTCGACGCCCTCGAACACGTTGTAGTCGATGGCCGATTTCTGCGCACTGGCGCGGATGGTCTTGCCCGCCTTCGGGTCGAGCACGACGATGTCGGCATCCGCCCCCGGCGCGATGGCGCCCTTCTTCGGATAGATGTTGAGGATGCGGGCGATGTTGGTCGAGGTCACCGCCACGAACTCGTTCGGGGTCAGCCGGCCGGTCTCCACGCCCTTGGTCCAGAGCACCGGCAGCCGGTCCTCCAGCCCGCCGGTGCCGTTGGGGATCTTGGTGAAGTCGGTCAGGCCCATGCGCTTCTGCGCCGTGGTGAAGGCGCAATGGTCGGTCGCCACGACCTGCAGCGAGCCGGAAGAGAGCCCCGCCCACAGGCTGTCCTGATGCAACTTGTCGCGGAAGGGCGGCGACATCACCCGCTGCGCCGCGTGGTCCCAGTCGGGATGGGCATATTCGCCCTCGTCGAGGGCGAGGTGCTGGGCCAGCGGCTCGCCATAGACCCGCATGCCCTTCTGGCGGGCGCGGCGGATGGCTTCGTGCGCCTGCTCGCAGGAGACGTGGACGATGTAGACCGGCACGCCGGCGGCGTCGGCGATCATGATGGCGCGGTTGACCGCCTCGCCCTCCACCTCCGGCGGACGGGAATAGGCATGCGCCTCCGGTCCGCGAATGCCCTCGGCGAGAAACTTCTGCTGTAAGGCCGCGACGATGTCGCCGTTCTCCGCATGCACGAGCGGCAGCGCGCCGAGCGCGGCGCAGCGCTGGAAGGAGGCGAACATCTGGTCGTCGTCGACCATCAGCGCACCCTTATAGGCCATGAAATGCTTGAAGCTGTTCACGCCGCGCGCGACCACCAGCTCCATGGCGTCGAAGGTCGCCTCCGACCAGCCGGTGATGCACATGTGGAAGGAATAGTCCGAGCTCGCCTGCCTCTTTGCGCGTGCCTCCCAGGCGTCGAGGGCGCCGATCAGGTCGTCACCCTCCGGGATGACGAAGTCCACCACCATGGTGGTGCCGCCCGACAGCGCGGCAAAGGTGCCGCTCTCCCAGGTCTCCGCTGTGGTGGTGCCCATGAAGGGCATCTCCAGATGGGTGTGCGGGTCGATGCCGCCGGGCATGACACAGGTGCCGGCGGCGTCGAGCACGGTGTCGCCGGAGAGGTAGGGTCCGATGGCGGCGATCCTCTCGCCCTCGATGAGCACGTCCGCCTCATAGGAGCGGTCGGCAGCGACGACGGTGCCGCCCTTGATGACGATGGACATGGCTCTCTCCCTACGGTTCAGGCGATCTCGGCGGTGGCGAGCACCGCGTGCAGCAGCACGTCGGCGCCGGCCTTGGCCCATTCCGGGGTGATGGCCTCGTCCTCATTGTGGCTCAGCCCGTCCACGCAGGGGCAGAAGATCATCGCCGCCGGCGCGACCTTGTTCACCCAGCAAGCATCGTGCCCAGCACCGGAGACGATGTCGCGATGGGAGTAGCCGAGCGCCTGCGCCGCCGCGCGCACGCGCCCGACCAACGTCGGATCGAAGGCGACGGGATCGAAGGAATTGACCTCGGCGATGGCGATGCCGAGGCCCATCTTTTCGGCGATCTCTGCCGCTCCGGCGCGCACCTCCGCTGCCATGGCGTCGAGGGCGGCGAGCTCGGGATGGCGGATGTCGATAGTGAAGACGGCCTTGCCGGCGATGATGTTGCGCGAGTTCGGGTAGACCTCGATATGGCCCACGGCGCCCACCGCCATCGGCGCATGCGCCCAGGCGATCCGGTCCACCAGTTCCATGATGCGGGCGGCGCCGAGCCCGGCATTCAGCCGGCGCGGCATCGGCGTCGAGCCGGTATGCGCGTCGCGCCCGGTCAGCGTCACCTCCAGCCAGCGCGTGCCCTGGCCATGGGTGACGACGCCGATGTCGACGCCCTCGGCCTCCAGTATCGGCCCCTGCTCGATATGCAGCTCGAAATAGGCGTGCGCCTTGCGCGCGCCGACCTCTTCCTCGCCCTTGAAGCCGATGCGCTCCAGCTCGGCGCCGAGCGTCTTGCCCTCGGCGTCGCGCACCGCATAGGCGTCATCAAGGCTCATCACCCCGGCATAGACGGCGGAGGCGACCATGGCGGGGGCGAAGCGGGCACCCTCCTCATTGGTCCAGTTCACCACCTCGATCGGATGCTTCGTGCGGATGCTGAGATCGTTCAGCGTGCGCACCACCTCCAGCGCACCGAGCACGCCGAGCACCCCGTCGAACTTGCCGCCCGTCGGCTGGGTATCGAGATGCGAGCCGACCAGCACCGGTAGCGCGGTGGGATCGGTGCCCTCGCGGCGGGCGTACATGGTGCCCATGGCGTCGACGCCGACGCTCATTCCTGCCGACTCGCACCAGCTCTTGAACAGCAGCCGGCCCTCGCGGTCGGAATCGGTCAGGGTCTGGCGGTTGTTGCCGCCGCGCACGCCCGGACCGATCTGCGCCATCGCCATCAGGCTGTCCCACAGCCGCGCGCCGTCGGTGCGCCAGTTGCCGCTTGGGGCCGTCATGATCTCTCTCCTCTTCGCAAAGCCGCTCAGAGGTTCACCACCGGCAGCACCGTGCCGACTTTGGCGGCCCAAGCCGCCGGCGGCAATGGTCAGGCGGACAGATCGGGCGAGACATCACCAGCAACGGCGACGAGGAGGGACCATTGTTCGGATAGCGACCTGCCGGGGGAGCGGATCGGCGCGCCGGCGAGGTCGCGCCATTCCTCGTCGCCCCAGCCGTCGCGGAACGACAGGTGGGGCGCGCCGTGAGCCGGATCCGGCACCCGCGTCGGGACGACGACGCGCACCGCGGTGCCGTCCGTCCGCCGCTCGAAGCCGAACCAGCGCCAGGGCGAGGGGGCGAGGCGCAGCGGGGTGTAGCCGCCGCGGGTCAGCGCCGGATGGGTGCGGCGAAGCGCCAACAGGCGACGGGTGACGTCGAACTTCTCCCGGTCCTCCGGCGCGAGTGTGCCGGCTCCCTCCAGCGCGGCGCGGCGCGCGTCCCAGTCGACCGGACGGCGATTGTCGGGATCGACCAGCGAGAAGTCGCGGAACTCGGTGCCCTGATAGATGTCCGGTGTGCCCGGCAGCGTGAGCTGGAGCACGGTTTGGGCGAGGCCGACGAGGCGCGCCGCTGGCGCCAGCCGATCCACCAGCCGCTCGATCGCCGCGAGGACGGGTTCGCCCTCCGGCGCCGTGACGATGGCCGTTGCGAATGCCTGTGCCGCCTGCTCATAGGCTTCGTTCGGGGTCTCCCAATCAGTGTGCCGCTTGGCCTCGCGCAGCGCCTTGGTGAGATAGGCGGCGATGCGTTCCTGCGAGATCGGCCAGGCGGAAACCAGCGTCTGCAGGATTATCACCTGATCGAGCGGGTCGGGCAGGGCGAGGCCCGCCTCCTGCCGCGCCAGCGCGGCACAGGCCCCGCGCGTCTCGTCGAGAAAGCCGAGCCAGTCGTCGGGCCAGAAGCTCAGCGCCGCGAGGCGGGCGCGGGTGTCCGGCCCGCGCTTGGTGTCATGGGTGGCGAGGGGGGTGAGGTCGCGGGCCTGTGTCGCGGCGCGGGCGGCGTTGAGCGCGTGGATCTCGTCGACGCCGCGCGAGGGATGCTCAAGGCTGCCGCCGACCTCGTTGACGCAGAGCAGCACCGGCACGCGGTAAAGCTCCGTATCCTCGAAGCCCTTGGCCATGGCCGGGCCGCTGAGTTGCTGGAAGCGCAGGCGGAACTGCCGGTCGCTGTCGATGTGTGGCTGCCGCAGCCGCTCCAGCAGCACCGCACCGGCGGCATTGGTCAGTGGGTCCTCGGCGGCCGCCATGGCCTCGCGGATAACGTCCCAGATCGCCTCGTCCTCCGGCGCATGGCCGTCCCATGTCGCGTAGGAGCGGTAGACCGGGCAGTGGACGATGAGCGCCACCACCGCCTGCCTGATCGCGGCCTCGGTGAGGTCGCCGCGGGCGATGTCCGCGTCGAGCCCGTCGCGGGCGAGCCGGGTCAGCGCCTCGACCTCGGCGGCGAGGCTGGTCGAGAGCACCTGCCGCTTGGCGTCAGCGAGGCGCTTAGCCGGCGTATCGGTGAGCAGGTGGCGGGCGCGCAGGTCCTCCTCCAGCGCGCGGTAGCCGTCCGCGTCGACGAAAAGGCCGTTGATGTCGTTGAGCCGCTCATAGCCGGTGGTGCCGTCGATCGGCCAGTCGCGCAGCCTCTCGCCGGGCTCCAATATCTTCTCGACCACCAGCGGCACGTCCGGTCCGACCAGTGCGCGCAGCCGCGCGCAATAGCCGGCGGGGTCGACGAGGCCGTCTATGTGGTCGATGCGCAGGCCGTGGACCAGGCCGCGCCGCATGAGGTCGAGCGGGAGGCGGTGGACGATCTCGAACACCTCCGGGTCCTCGACGCGCACGCCGGCGAGATCGGTGATGTTGAAGAAGCGGCGATAATTCAGGTCGTGCGCCGCCATGCGCCACCAGCCGAGCCGCCAGTGCTGGGCGTCGAGGATGGCGGCGAGATCGGCGGAGGCGAAGGCGGCGTCCAGCTTTGCGCGGGCCTCGGCATCGAGCGGCGCAGGCGCGTCGCTCAGGCCAGCAGCCGCGCGCAGCTCGGCGCCGCTTTCCGGACGCAACGGGAAGGCATGGTCGGCATAGGCGAGGACAACGCGCCCGCTCTCCTCGGCGCGCAGCGAGAGCTGCCCAGCCTCCAACGTCGCCTGCAAGGGATCGCCGAGCACGGGCAGCAGCAGCCGCCCCTGTTCCCAGAACACGTCGAACAGCTTGGCGGCCGGGCAGTCCGGTCCGCGCTCCAGCATCTCCGTCCAGAACGGATTGCGGCTGGAGGCGGCCATGTGGTTCGGCACGATGTCGAGCAGCACGCCCATGCCGTGCTCCGCGAGGCGCGCGGCGAGGCGCTCGAAGCCCTCTTCGCCGCCGAGCTCCGGATTGACCCGCGTCGGGTCGGCGACGTCGTAGCCATGGGTCGAGCCCTGCACGGCGAGGGTGATCGGCGAGGCGTAGAGATGGCTGATGCCAAGCTCCGCCAGATAGGGCACCAGCGCCTCGGCATCCGCGAAGGTGAAGCCCTTGTGGAATTGCAGCCGGTAGGTGGCGCGGAGATCGGGGCTCATGCGGAAGCGAGGCTCCACACCGCGGCGGCGAAGGGGCCGAGCGCAAGTCGTCCATCCGCCTCATGTGTCACCGCACCGATGCTGGCGGCGGCCGGCATGCCGGCGATCCCGGTCGGCGGGTCGAGCGTCACGGCCTGCGTGCCGGCATTGAGCGCCATCACCAGCGTGCCGGCCTGAAAGCGCCAGGCGATCCGTAGCGCGTCCTGCGCGCGGGTGTGCTCGGCGCCGAGATAGTGGCTTCCTGTCAGCGGCCAGACCAGCTTGCTGCGCTGTTCGACGAGGCGGCGGAAGGCGTCGAGCTCGGCGCGCGCCTGCGGCGTGGCGAAGTCCTCCGGCTTCAGCTTGGCAAAGATGAAGGTCGCCTCGGCCAGAGGATCGGGGAAGCTCGCCTCGCCATGCGCGTCGAAGAAGTCGGCGAATTCCGAGCGGCGGCCCTTTCGCACCGCTTCGGCGAACTCGCCTTTGAGGTCGCAGAAGAAGGGGAAGGGCGTGCGCAGCAGCGCCTCCTCGCCCATGAACAACAGGGGGATCTCCGGCGAGAGCATGAGCACGAAGCGCAGGAAGGCGAGCCGCTCCGGCGCGAGCGAGGCCGCGAGCCGGTCGCCGAGCGGCCGGTTGCCGATATGGTCATGGTTCTGCACGAAGCTGACGAAGGCGTCCGGCGGCAGCTCGCCGGAGGGCGCGCCGCGCGGGGGACCGTCCGCGTCGGGATAGGGCTCGCCCTGGAAGACGAAACCTTCCGAAAGCGCCCGGCCGGCCGCCGCGACCGCATCGTCGGCATAGGGCGCGTAATAGCCGGCCCGCTCGCCGGTCGCGAGCACATGCAAAGCGTGGTGCCAGTCGTCGTTCCACTGGGCGGTGAAGAGGCGCTCGCCGCGCGTCATCCAGCCGGCCACATTGTCATGGTTCTCCAGTACCAGGAAGGCGTCGGGCCGCACCGCCCGGCAGGCCTCTGCGATCTCGTGCAGGAAGGTCTCCGCGCCCTTGGTCGCCAGCGCATGCACGGCGTCGAAGCGCAGCCCGTCGAAGCCGAAATCGGCGAGCCAATAGGCGGCGTTCCCGGTGAAGAAGGCGCGCACCGTCTCGTTCTCGAGATCGATTGCCGGCCCCCACGGCGTCGTTAGGTTCTGCCGGAAGAAGGCGCTGGCATAGAGCGGCAGGTAGTTCCCGCTCGGCCCGAAATGGTTGTAGACGACGTCGAGCATCATCCCGAGGCCGCGCTCATGGGCGGCGTCGATCAGCGCGCGCAGGTCGTCCGGCGTGCCATAGGCGCGGTCGGGGGCGTAGAGCAGTACGCCGTCATAGCCCCAGTTCCGCGCGCCGGGGAAATCGGCGACCGGCATCAGCTCGATCACGGTGAAGCCGGCGTCGCGATAATGGTCGAGCCGATCGACGAGCGAGCGGAAGGTGCCCTCCGGCGTCGCCGTGCCGACATGCACCTCGGCGATCACCGCCTCGTGCCACGGCCGTGACCACGGGCGGGGCAGGGCGGCGGGCGGCGCGGTGAGCACGCTCCAGCCGTCCGCATCCTCCGCCTGCATGCGCGAGGCCGGGTCGGGCACGGCCCGCCCGTCGATGTTGAAACGGTAGCGCGTGCCGGGCGCGGCATCAGATACTTCGACGGCAAAGAAACCGTCGTCGCCCCGCTGCCTGACGTGCCGCCCACCGCCCTCGATCTCCAGCTCGACGGCCCGCGCGTCCGGCGCGAACAACCGGAAGCGCGCGCCCTGCGCCGTGAGTTCGGGACCGAAGCGATGCGCGGGGCTCGTCATGCGCGCCACTCCCACACGACGAGGGTGCGCGCCGGCAGGGTGAAGCGGGCGCGGGCGCCGAGCTTGGCGCCTTCGAGGTCGCCACCGGTGGCGAGGATCGCCACCCAGCGGCCGGAGCGCACCGGCGGGGCGATGAAGCGCACATCGACATGCGAGGCGTTCAGCATGATGAGCAGCGAAGGCTCATCCGGCAGCACCGGGGCGAGGCGCACGGTCAGGCATTTGGAATGCGGGTTGGCCCAGTCCTCCTCGCGCATGCGCTCGCCGCCGGTGTTGAACCAGACGACGTCCGGCTGGCCCATCTCGTTGCGCGAGCCGGTGAGGAATTCCGGCCGGGAGAGCGAGGAGTGCGTCTTGCGCAGCTCCGCCAGCCGGGCGACGAAGTCCGGCAATTCGCTGTCCTCGTTCGACCAGTCGACCCAGCCGATCTCGTTGTCCTGGCAATAGGCGTTGTTGTTGCCGCCCTGCGAGTTGGAGCGCTCGTCGCCGGCGAGCAGCATCGGCACGCCCTGGGAGAGGAAAAGCGTGGCGATCAGGTTGCGCTTCTGCCGGCGGCGCAGCGCGTTGATGCCTTCATCGTCCGTCTCACCCTCGACGCCGCAGTTCCAGCTCTTGTTGTCGTCGTGGCCGTCGCGATTTTCCTCGCCATTCGCCTCATTGTGCTTGTCGTTGTAGGTGACGAGGTCGTGCAGGGTGAAGCCGTCATGGGCGGTGATGAAGTTCACGCTCGACCAGGGCCGGCGGCGGCCTTCCGAGAAGATGTCCTGCGAGGCGGCGAAGCGGGTGGCGAAGCTGCCGAGCAGCCCTTCCGAGCCGCACCAGAACTCGCGTACCTTGTCGCGATAGTCGCCGTTCCATTCCGAGAAGCCGGGCGGGAAGGCCCCGAGCTGGTAGCCGCCGGGGCCGACGTCCCACGGCTCGGCGATGAGCTTCAGCCCGCCCAGCGTCGGGTCCTGAAGGATGGCGTTGAAGAAGGCATGGCCGGGATCGAAGCCGGTGGGACGGCGCCCGAGCGTGGTGGCGAGATCGAAGCGGAAGCCGTCTATGCCGTAGACCGAGGCCCACATGCGAAGTGAGTCCATCACCATCTGCAGCACCCGCGGATGGTCGGTGTTCAGCGCGTTGCCGCAGCCGGTCATGTCATCGTAGTAGCGCCCGTTGCCGGGCAGCAGCCGGTAATAGGAGGCGTTGTCGATGCCCTTGAAGGACAGCGTTGGCCCGAGATGGTTGCCCTCGCAGGTGTGGTTGTAGACCACGTCGAGGATGATCTCGATGCCGGCCTGATGCAGGTGGTCGACCGCCTCGCCGATGGCGTCGAGCCCGTCCTCGCCGAGATAGCGCGGCTCTGGCGCGAAGAAGGAGAGCGTGTTGTAGCCCCAGTAATTGGATAGGCCGCGGTCGACGAGGTGGCGGTCCTGCGCGAAGGCGTGGACGGGGAGCAGCTCCAGCGCGGTGATGCCGAGCTTGACGAGGTAGTCGACGAATTCGGGCTGGCCGAGCGCGGTGAAGGTGCCGCGGATCTGCTCCGGGATGAGCGGGTGGCGCATGGTGAGCCCCCGCACATGGCCCTCATAGACAACGGTCTTCGGCCAGGGAATGCGCGGGTGCTGGGTGGCGGTAAGCGGCGTGCCGGCAACCACGCGCGCCTTGGGCATGAAGGGGGCACTGTCGCGCTCATCCATCGTCAGGTCGGCGTCGTCGCCGGTGCCGATCGTGTAGCCGTAGAGCGCGTCGTCCCATTTGATGTCGCCCACCAGCATGCGGGCATAGGGGTCGAGCAGCAGCTTGCTGGGGTTGAAGCGGTGGCCGGCTTCCGGCGCCCAGGGGCCGTGGACGCGCCAGCCATAGACCTGGCCGCGCCCGACCCCGGGCAGATAGCAGTGCCAGACGCCGTTGGTGCATTCATGCAGGTCGATGCGCTCCAGCTCGGTCTCGCCGTAGCGGTCGAACAGGCAGAGCGTCACGCCGGAGGCGTTGTCGGAGAACAGCGCGAAGTTCGTCCCCCTCCCGTCGACCGTGACGCCGAGAGGAAAGGCCGAACCGGGCAGCACCTTGCGCATGGAGGCGGATACCTTCGAGAGGAGGGACGCCACAACAACGGTGCCGCCCGGCGGGCGTTCCGCCGTCGCCGGGCAATCTTGCAATAGCCGGGAAAACGATCGGCAGGCCCGGAACGCGCAGGGATGCGCGCCGCGCTCGATCGCGGTCGCCTATGCCAGCACAGGCCGGTATGGCCCTCGATAAGGCTAGGACAGCCGCCCTGTCGGGCTGCGGCCTACCGCGCTCACCGGTGAGGTCGAGAGGTACTGGATCGAGCGGCGTACCAGCTCGGGCAGGCTGTTGGCGCCGAGCTTGGACTTCAGCGCCGAGCAGGTATTGGCCACCGTCTTGTAGCTGACTCCGAGTTCGGCGGCGATGTTGGTGTAGTCCTTGCCCTCGGCCAGCAGCGACAGCGTCTGCAACTCGCGCGGGGTGATGTCGGCGAGCGGCGTCGCTTTGCGCGTGCCGAGCAGGGCGACCTGCATGGCGAGGTCGTGGCTCATATAGGGCTGGCCGCGCCGCACCCGCTCGAATGCCTCCATGAGCACGCTGGAGGAGGTGTCCTTCAGCACATAGCCATTGGCGCCCGCCTCCAGCGCACGGCTGGCGATCACCGGGTCGCCATGCATGGAGAAGACGAGGATCGGCGTATGCGCGCTCTGCGCCCGCAGCCGCTGCACCAGCATGAGGCCGCTCAGGCCGTTGCCCTGCAGCGAGAGGTCGACGATGACCACGTCGGGCTTCTCGCGGCGGAACAGCCGGTAGCCGGTGAGCAGCGTGCTCGCCTCCAGCACCTTCTCGACCCCTGCATCCTCCAGAAGACGGCGGCAGCCCTGCAGCACGATCGGGTGGTCGTCGATCACCAGCACGCTCGTCATGTCGTGGCAGCCTCTCTCGTCACGGTGGGGCGGCCGCCGGTTTCCGCGGTGGCCGGGATGGATATCTCGACGCGCGTCCCGTGCGGCGTGGCAGGCCGGATGCGCCAGCTGCCGCCGAGCGCGCCGATGCGCTCCTCGATGCCGATGAGGCCGAAGCCGGGCGCCGCACCGGACCGCATCCCGGAACCGTCATCCTCGATCACGAGGCTCAGCCGGCCGGCGCCGCGGTCGGCGGTGAGCACGATGGCGATGTTCTCGGCGTCGCCATGGCGCAGCGCATTGGTCACGGTTTCCTGGACGCAGCGATAGACGGTGATGTCGATGCTGTCGCCATAGCGCTCGGCCAGCCCCTCGGTGGCGAGGCGGATGCGCCGGCCCGGCGAGTGGCTCTCGAAATCGGCGACGAGGTCGGCGATCACCGCCACCAGCGGCACATGGCCGAGCGCCATCGGCCGGATCTTGCGCAGCAGCCGGCGATTGAGGCCCTGGATGCGGTCGAGGATCTCGACCATGGTCGCCGTGCGCTCGCCGAGCCGCTGGGCGAGGTCCGGCTCGACACGGGCCGACAGCCGGTCGACCGATTCGAGATTCGCGCGCAGCCCGAAGACACAGGGGCCGAGCTCGTCATGCAGGTCGGAGGCGATCTGCCGGCGCTCGTCGTCCTGCACCCGGATGAGGCGTTCGTTAAGCCGCCCATTGTCGTCGCGCGCCACTTTCAAGGCGGCGCCCAGCGCGTTGAAGCGTTCGGCGATCACCGCGAGCTCCTGCACCCCCGGCACCGGCAGGCGATGCTCGAATCGGCCGGCCTCCAGCTCCGACATGCCGGCGGAGAGCGTGCGCAACGGCATGAGCAGCCGCCCGAGCACGACGTAGAGCGCGGCGAGGATGGCGATGTTCACCGTGAGCGCCAGCAAAGCGAGGGTGGAGGTGTCCTGCCACACTTCGGCGATCTCGTCGGAGGCTTCGCCCGCCACCCGTACCCGGCCGATGGTCCGGCCGTTCTCGACCACGGGAATGTCGCGCTCCGCCCGGGCCACCGTGACGAGGGCCGTGAACCAGCCGGGCACCTCGGTCTCGCCATGCTCCCCCTCGTCGCCGGCCGGCGCGATGTCGACCACCTTGCCGTTCGCGTCCTCGATGCGGATGCGCACATGCCTCATCCCGCTGATGTGCAGAGGCAACTGGGCGAGCGAGCCGCCGCCCTGCGCATCCAGCCGCTCGACCGTCTCCTCGACGAAGCGCTCGGCGACGGCGAGCGAGGAGAGGATCTCCACCTCAGTGGCGCGGCGGGCATTGGCGATGATCACCGAAAGCGCCACCAGCGCCGCGCAGAGATTGACCGCGATCACCGCCGCCATCACCTGCCAGCGCAGCGAGCGCCCGCGCCAGAAGCTGAAGCCGGGCTCGCGCACGAAGGCGCTCATGGCGTGCCTCCCTCCGGCGCCGTGGTCGCCGCCGCGCGGTGCGGTTCGGCGCGCAGCGTCGCCAGGGCCGCCTCGCGCGAAGAACCCTGGCTGCGCAGGTTGAAATAGTGCTGGCACAGGTCGCTGAAACCGCTGCGCGATCCCTTCGGGGCAAGGGCGGCGAAGCCGGTGACGATCTCGCGCACGCCTTCCCGGACGTCGATCTCGCCCAGCATGGTCTCGAGCTGCACGGCGCGGTTGGCGATCATGCGGTCGGTCTCGCCGAAGCGCTCGTCCGCATCCGCGAGCAGCGCGTGCCAGGGCGCGACGGCCGGGTCGGTCGGCGCCACGTCGGCACCTGCCGCGCGGCTCGCCAGCCAGACGTCGGGCGCCGTCCCGTCGGTCGGCTGCAGCCAGGTCTTGCGGGCGATGGCGTCGCTCGCCGGCGCCGCCACCCGCTCGCGCTTTTCCCGCTCGCCCTCGTCCGGGCAGCCGGCGAGGGCGAAGGCGAGGACGGCGCCGAACAGGGCACGCGCGAGAGGAAGCGAAACGACGTTCATCTATACTTATGAACTTCTTATGAGCGCGGGTCGGCCGAGACGGCCTTTGCTCGAAAGAAGTCTGCCGACGGTGTCCGGCAGAACCTGCCGGTGGCGAAACACCCGTCGCGACCCTCCTTCCAAGGCTCTGTAAGAAAATCACTTTTCTTCGCCTGGGACAAGGCTTCCGGCTTTCCTTCAAGCATTCTCCCCGTGGATGGGAAAAAGTTCCCGGCAAGAATTTCCATCTTGCCTAGAGACATGGATTGTCTTCGCAGCAAACAATAATCGGACAAATAATAACATTCTGAATGAATCATAAGAATTCCACTCCGCACTTGAAATAAAGCTTTCGGCGCATGCCCCGCGAGCGGGAGTGCGGAGGGAAGCGAAGAAGTCCGCCTTCTTCCGGCGCGAGCCGGTCGGGGATGCGGAACGGCCTGGGAATAGGAAACGCGAGGTAAGTCCAATGAGCCGATTGCACTCTTCGGCGTCCGCGCTCACCGTCGTCGCCGCACTGGCGGCCGCGGTCAGCCTCGGCGCCACGGCGCCGGCGGTGGCGAACGACAAGCTCGTCGAGCTGTCGAAGAACACCGACAACTGGCCGATGACCGGCAAGAACTACAGCGCCAACAACTACAGTGAGGCCAACCAGATCACCAAGCAGAACGTCAAGCAATTGCGTCCTGCCTGGTCGTTCTCCACCGGCGTGCTGAGCGGACACGAGGGCACGCCCCTCGTCGTCGACAACGTGATGTACATCCACTCGCCCTTCCCCAACACGACCTTCGCGGTCGGGCTGGACGACCCGGGCAAGATCCTGTGGCAGCACAAGCCGAAGCAGAACCCGACGGCCCGCGCCGTCGCCTGCTGCGACGTCGTCAACCGCGGCCTCGCCTACTGGCCGGGCAACGGCACGGTCGGTCCGCTGATCATCAAGACGCAGCTCGACGGCCATGTCGTCGCCCTCAACGCCAAGACCGGCGAGGAATACTGGAAGCTCGAGAACTCCGACATCAAGGTCGGCTCGACGCTCACCATCGCGCCTTACGTGGTCAAGGACACGGTGCTGATCGGCTCCTCGGGCGCCGAGCTCGGCGTGCGCGGCTACGTCACCGCCTACGACATCGCCACCGGCGCCCAGAAGTGGCGCGCCTACGCGACCGGCCCCGACGATCAGGTGATGCTGGGCGCCGACTTCAACAGCGCCAACCCGCATTACGGTCAGAAGGGCCTCGGCCAGGCGACCTGGGAAGGCGAGGCGTGGAAGATCGGCGGCGGCACCAACTGGGGCTGGTACGCCTTCGACCCGGGCACCAACCTCTTCTACTACGGTTCGGGCAACCCGGCGCCGTGGAACGAGACCATGCGTCCGGGCGACAACAAGTGGACCATGACCATCTGGGGCCGCGACATCGACACGGGCGAGGCCAAGTTCGGCTACCAGAAGACCCCGCATGACGAATGGGACTATGCCGGCGTCAACGTCATGATGCTCTCCGAGCAGCAGGACAAGACCGGCAAGATGAGGAAGCTCCTCACCCATCCGGACCGCAACGGCATCGTCTACACGCTCGACCGCGAGAATGGCGACCTGATCTCGGCCGACAAGATCGACGATACGGTCAACTGGGTGAAGCAGGTCGACCTCAAGACCGGCCTGCCGCAGCGCGATCCCGAATACGCGACCCGCATGGACCACAAGGGCCGCGACATCTGCCCCTCGGCAATGGGCTACCACAATCAGGGCCACGACTCCTACGATCCGGAGCGCAAGTCCTTCTTCATGGGCATCAACCACATCTGCATGGACTGGGAGCCCTTCATGCTTCCCTACCGTGCCGGCCAGTTCTTCGTCGGCGCGACCCTGTGGATGTATCCGGGCCCGAAGGGCGACCGCCAGACCTATGAGGGGCTCGGTCAGGTCAAGGCCTATGACGCCATCAACAACAAGTACAAGTGGCAGGTGATGGAGCGCTTCTCGGCCTGGGGCGGCACGCTCGCCACCGCCGGCGGCGTGATGTTCTACGGAACGCTGGACGGCTTCATCAAGGCCCGCGACAGCGACACCGGCGAACTGCTCTGGAAGTTCAAGCTGCCGTCGGGCGTGATCGGCCACCCGATGACCTACACCCACAAGGGCAAGCAGTACGTCGCCATCTATTACGGCGTCGGCGGCTGGCCGGGTGTCGGCCTGGTGTTCGACCTCAACGACCCGACCGCCGGCCTGGGCTCGGTGGGCGCCTTCAAGCAGCTCCAGCACTACACCCAGATGGGTGGCGGCGTGATGGTGTTCTCGCTCAACGGCGACGGTCCCTATGACGACCCGAATGTCGGCGAGTACTCCACCAACGTGATCCAGAGCGGCGGCTGATCGCGCCCTTTCCCCGGCCGCCCGTCGCGCTCCTCCCCGCGCTCCGGGCGGCCGGCTCGCCCTCATCCATTCCGGCACAGGCGCGCAACCGGCCGCCGGCTCCGTCAGGAGGATCGATCATGTCCAAGCTTCACGCCGTCAGCCGTCTCGCCGTTCTGGCTGCGGGCCTCGCTTTTCCGGGCCTCGTCCTTTTGAGCACCGCGTCGGCGGCCACCGTCGAGAAGGACAAGGCCGCCAGTCGGAACCCGGACGAGCTGCGCATCTGCGCCTCGACGGTGGAGGCGCCCTTCTCCGCCGCCGATTCCTCCGGCTTCGAGGACCGCGTCGCGGTGGTGCTGGCGCAGGCCATGGGCCGCAAGCCGGTCTTCGTGCGCAACGACAAGCCCGGCATCTATCTGGTCCGCGACCAGCTCGACCAGAACAACTGCGACGTGGTGATGGGCGTCGACGTCGGCGACGAGCGCGTGCTCACTTCCAAGCCCTATTACCGCACGGGCTACGTGCTGGTGACCAAGGCCGACCGCAACATCACCGCGAGCGCCTGGGACGACCAGCAGATCAAGGACCAGACGCGCTTCGCCGTCCGCTTCTACTCGCCGGCCGAGACGATGCTGAAACGCATCGGCCGCTTCGAGGACAACGCGGCCTACATGTACTCGCTGGTCAACTTCAAGTCGCGCCGCAACCAGTGGGTCCAGGTGCCCGGCGACCGGATCGTCACCGAGGTGGCGGGCGGCGAGGCCGATGTCGGCATCGCCTTCGCCCCCGAGGTCGCGCGCTATGTGAAGACGTCCTCGACGCCCCTGCGCATGACCGTCATCTCGAAGGACATCGACCAGCCGAACGGCGAGCCGATCCACATGCACTACGACCAGGCGATCGGCGTGCGCAAGAACGATCCCGGCCTGCTCGCCGAGATCAACACGGCGCTGGAGAAGGCGCGGCCGCAGATCGAAGAGATCCTGAAGCAGGAAGGCATCCCGCTGCTCGATCCCAACACCTGAGACCCTGCCGCCCGCCGGCGCCCTTCGCGGTGCCGGCGCCGCTCCCGATCCCGCCAGCTCCGGCACTACGTGAAGAGTTTCGATGAAGAAGACTGTTCTGACCAGGAAGGCCGCCGTCCTGCTGCTGGCCGGCGCTCTCGGAGCCGGTGTGGCGGGGGTTGGTTTCACGGATCTCGGTGCCCGCGCCGCGATCATGCTGACCAACACCGTGACCGGCCAGCCGCTCGACCTCGCCGAGGCGCCGGAGGAGGGCCGCGACACCAAGGCGGTGAAGACGTTCCTCGAGACGGGAGTGAACATCTACAACGAGAACCCGGCCTGCCTCGCCAAGGGCCACGAGCTGTTCCTGTCCATGTGCTCGGGCTGCCACGGCCACTATGCCGAGGGGAAGATCGGGCCGGGACTGAACGATTCCTACTGGACCTATCCGAAGAACGAGACCGACCAGGGCCTGTTCGAGACGATCTTCGGCGGCGCGCAGGGCCAGATGGGCCCGATGTACGGCGCGCTGAACATGAACGAGATGCTGCTCGTCATGTCCTGGGTGCGGCACCTCTACAAGGACGATCCGAAGGGCGCGACCTGGCTGACGCCGGAACAGCGCAGCAAATTCACGCCCTTCAATGCGAACGCCAAGCACATCGAGCCAGCCGAGGAGCTGACGGCGGCGTGCGGCGGACCGGCGGGCTGAACCACGCCGGCTCAACACGGGTGGAAACGACGAGGAGACCTGACATGAGCATCATCGACCGCAGCGTGAAGTTCGCCTTCTCCCTTGCCGGCGCCGGGGCTCTCGCCCTCGCTCTTGCCGGCGGCGCCAGCGCCTATGACGGCACCAACTGCAAGGCGCCGGGCAATTGCTGGGAGCCCAAGCCCGGCTACCCGGACAAGGTCGCCGGCTCGAAATACGACCCCAAGCACAATCCTGCGGAGCTGAACAAGCAGTCGCAGTCGATCAAGGAGATGGAAGCGCGCAACGCCAAGCGCGTGGAGAATTTCAAGAAGACCGGCAGCTTCGTCTACGACGTCAGCAAGATCTCGGCGAACTGACCGGCCTTCGTAAAAGCCTTGCTTTCAAGAACCCACTTGCGGGCGGACGCCATTCTCCTGTCCGCCCCGCGATCCTCCGGGCTTAGCCGCCCGGTCTGTGGGCAACTGGCGCGGCCGACGCCCGGCGGGTCCTCCTGCCGGCGTGGGCCGCGCCCTTTTGGGGCGCCGCTCACGGCATACCCCGCCATGGTCGCCCGCCTGCTTGAAAGGCTTCCCGCATGCGCATCGTCCGCGACACCGATTCCGTCCTGTCCGACTGGCGGGGCCATGCGCTGCGCTTCGAACATGAAATCGGCAAGGTGGTGCTGGGGCAGGAGCGCGTCATCCGCCTCCTCGCCATCGCCACCTTCGCCCGCGGCCATGTGCTGCTGGAAGGCGATGTCGGCGTCGGCAAGACCACGCTGCTGCGGGCGCTGGCCCGTGCCATAGGCGGCGCCTTCGAGCGCATCGAGGGCACCATCGACCTGATGCCGGCGGACCTGATCTACCACGCCCATCTCGGCGAGGACGGCAGGCCGCGCATCGATCCCGGCCCGCTGCTGCGCCAGGGCGAGCAGCTCTCCGTCTTCTTCTTCAACGAGATCAACCGCGCCCGGCCGCAGGTGCATTCGCTGCTGCTGCGGCTGATGGCCGAGCGCTCGGTCTCCGCCTTCAACCGCGAATATCATTTTCCGCATGTGCAGGTCTTCGCCGACCGCAACCGCGTCGAGCGCGAGGAGACCTTCGAGCTGCCCGCCGCCGCCCGCGACCGCTTCCTCATGGAGGTGCAGGTCGGCATGCCCGCGGAGACGGAAGCGCGGCGCAGCCTCGTCTTCGATCCGCGCTTCCACAATGTCGATACGCTGCTGATGGAGGTCGAGAGCGGCGTCATCGACCCCGAGGCGCTGGAGACGGTGGCGCGGGCGATCCAGTCCGGCGTGCGCTCCAGCCCGGCGCTGGAGGCCTATACGCTCGCCCTCTGGGAAGCCATCCGCAATCCGGCGACCCTCGGCATCGAGATCGAGGGCGTGGACACCGCCCGCCTCGTCCAGGGCGGCGCCAGCCCGCGCGGCATGTCCTACCTCGTGCGTGCCGCGCGCGTACGCGCCTGGCTGGAAGGCCGCGACATGGTGGTGCCGGAGGATCTGCGCGCCGTGTTCCCGGAGGTCATGGCGCACCGCATCTTCATCGATCCGGTCTACGAGCTGCGCCGCGAGCGCATCGTCGGTGCACTGATCGCCGGCGTCTTCGCGCGGGTGCCGGCGCCATGAGCGGCAAGCCGGGCGACGAGCCCCTCCAGCCGATCCCCTACCGGCTGCGCTGGCGGCCGGAGGGCATCTTCCCTGGGGCGCATCCCGGCCATGGGGAGGGCGCGGAGGGCGAGTTCCGCCGCCACGTCTCGTTGCTGCGCCTGCCCGATCCGCGCCGCATCGACCTTCGGGTCTCGCTGCGCGATCCCCATGGCAAATTGCATGTACGCCAGTTCGCGCCGCGCCGGGCGGTGCCGGTCGCCGCGCTCGTGGACCTCTCCGGCTCCATGCGCTTCGGCGACGCCGTCGCCGGCCGCGTCGCCGATCTCTGCGCGCTGCTGGCGCTCTCGGCCATGCGTGCCGGCGACAGCTTCGCGCTGTTCGGCTGCGACGCGTATCTGCGCGAGGAGGCGAGCCTCCCCCTCGCGCGTCGGCGCGGGCTGGAGGAGGAGGTGCGCCGGCGCCTCGACGCCGTGCAGCCGCAGGGCAGGGGAACGGCCGGCCTCATGGAGGCGGCCGAGCGCCTGCCGCATCGGTGCAGCCTCGTCTTCCTCATCTCCGATTTCCTCATGCCGGCCGCGGAGCTGGAAAGCCTGCTCGACGCGCTGTGGCGACACGAGGTGGTGCCGGTGGTGGTGCGCGACAGCTCGGTCGAGGAACGGCTGCCGCGCTGGGGCCTGGTCGAGGTCGGCGACCTGGAGACCGGCGCCGCGCGGCTCGTCTTCATGCGCCCGTCGCTGCGCGAACGCTGGCGGCGCGAGGCGCGCGCGCGGCGGCAGGCGCTGGAGACGCTTTTCGTTCTGCGCGGCCTGCGCGCCATCGACCTCAAGGACGCGCTCGACGTCGAGGCGCTCGCACGCCGCCTGATGGAGGGGTGAATGGGGCTGCGGGCGCGCATGGGGCTGCTTTTTCTCGCCGCCGCGATGCTGACGTCGTGCCCGGCACTGGCGCAGCTCCGCTCCGTCGACCTCTACGCCCCGCGCCCCTTCGGCTATGTCATCGGTGACGCCCTCGCGCTCACCGCCGAGATCGCCCTCGACGCGCCCTATGTGCTCGATCCCGCCTCGCTGCCGTCGCCGCGCCCGCTCGACTACTGGCTCGACCTTCGCGACGTGCGGCTGAAGGACCATGGCATCGAGGATGGGGTGCGGCGCTACACGCTCGACCTCGTCTACCAGACCTTCTACGCCCCGCTGGAGCCGCGCCGGCTCGCCATTCCCGGCGTCGTGCTCTCCGCCATCGACGGCGAGCGGAGGGTCACGGTGAATGTGCCCGCGTGGTCTTTCCTCATGTCGCCGCTGCGCGAGATCATCTCAACGGCGCCCGGCCAGGCCATGGCGCTGCGCCCCGACATCGCGCCGCAGCCGCTCCCGACCGCCGCCACCCTGCGGCGCCTGATGGCCGCGCTGGCGCTCGCGCTTGCCGCCTTCCTCGCCCTCGCCTGGCAGAAGGGGTGGGGACCCCTCGGCCGGCGGCGTTCGCGCCCCT
This sequence comes from Ancylobacter novellus DSM 506, assembly GCF_000092925.1. Lineage (NCBI taxonomy): Bacteria > Pseudomonadati > Pseudomonadota > Alphaproteobacteria > Hyphomicrobiales > Xanthobacteraceae > Ancylobacter > Ancylobacter novellus. The sequence goes on from NC_014217.1 coordinate 4,432,109, forward strand.
TCGCCCGGGCGGCTCGCGCCATCTCCGCGCCGCTGACCTCGGCGCCGGATGCTCCGTCCTATCGCGGCGCGCTGCTCGCCCTCCACCGCGCCTTCGACGCCACCGCCGGCCGGGGCGTGTTCGCCGAGGACCTGCCGGCCTTCTTCGAGGCGCATCCCGCCTTCCGCGCGGCGGAGGCCGAGGTGCGGCGGCTCTTCGCCGCCTCGCGCCGTGCCTTCTTCGGCGACGATCCGCAGGGCGCCCAACGCGAGCTGCCACCGCTCGAGCTCGTCGCCATCTCGCGCCGCCTGCGCGCCGTCGAGCGAGGTGGGCCATGAACGGGGCGAGCGCCATCCTCGACGGGCTGACGCAGGACTGGGGCGTGGACCACCCGCTTGTGCTGGCCCTGTTGGCGCTCGCCCTCCTGCCCTTGCTCGCCACCCCCTTCGTCCGGCGCGGCATTCCTTCGGCGGCGCTGGTGCCGGTCGATCCGTTCTCCCGCGCGGTCGCGGTCGCGCTGCGGCTTGCCGGATGCCTCGCCATCCTCGCTTTGGTGCTCGGTCTCGCCGGGCTGCATCGTCGCGAGCAGAGCGTCGAGCGCGAGGGTACCGGCGCGCATCTGGTGCTGCTGTTCGACCGCTCCTCCAGCATGGACAACAGCTTCGCCGATCGCGCGCCCACGGGCGATCAGGAATCCAAATCCGCCGCCGCCAAGCGCCTGCTGGCCGAGTTCGTCGCCCGCCGCCCGCATGACCGCATCGGTGTCGCCGCCTTCTCCACCTCGCCCATGCCGGTGCTGCCGCTCACCGACCATCACGAAGTGGTGGACGCGGCCATCGACGCCATCGACCGGCCGGGCCTCGCCTTCACCGATGTCGGCCGTGGCCTGGCGCTCGCCTTCTCCTATTTCGCCGATGATACCGACGAGACCTCGCGCGCGGTGCTGCTGGTGTCCGACGGCGCGGCGCTGATCGACCGGCGGGTGCAGGACGCGCTGCGCGACGCCGCGGCCCGCACGCCGGTGCATCTCTATTGGCTGTTCCTGCGCTCGCGCGGCTCGCCCGGCATCTTCGAGGTGCCGCCGGGCGAGGACACACCACAGGCCAATCCCGAGCGGCATCTCCACCTCTTTCTGCAGGGTCTCGGCCTGCCCTATCGCGCCTTCGAGGCGACGAGCCCGCAGGCGGTGGCCGACGCTATCGCCGAGATCGACCGGCAGGAGACGCGCCCCATCCGCTATGTCGAGCGGGTGCCGCGCCAGGACCTAGCCCGTCCGGCCTTCGCGGTCGCGGGCTTCGCGGTCGCGCTGCTGCTCGCCGCCAAGCTGGCCGAGCGCCGTCTGGCGCCCGCGCGCAGGACGCGCGCACCGGCCGCCGAGGCCGCGCCGGCACGGAGGGCGGCATGAACGCCGGGCGCCTCGTCGTCATCGCGAGCACGGCCGTGCTGGTGGTGAGCCTGATCACCGCGAGCTGGTTCGCCGCGCGCCTTCTCATCGATCGCAACGACAATGCACTGATCGCCTCGCTCGGCTCCGGTCACGACGTTGCCGTGAGCCCGGAGGATCCGCCGGCGCTGCTCTTCGCGCGGCTGCATTTCCTGACCGTGCGCGACCGGCTCGACGAGGCGCAGCCGCTGCTCAACCGTCTTGCCGCCGGTGGCGATCGGCGGCTCGCCGTGGCCGCACTGTACGACATGGCCAACGCCCGGCTGCGGCTCGCCATCGATCATCTCGGCTCCAACAAGATCGACCCGGCGATCCCGCTGGTGCGGCTCGCCAAGGATAATTACCGCCGGGCCCTCACGCTCGATCCCGGCTTCTGGGACGCCAAGTACAATCTCGACGTCGCCATGCGGCTGGTGCGCGACTTCCCTCAGCTCGACGTCGAGGGCGAAGAGCTTCCGCCCGAGGCCGCGAAGAAGCTCTGGACCGACCTGCCCGGCCTGCCGCGGGGGCTGCCATGAATAGGGTGGCGAGGGTGGCGACGGCGGGCGCCCCGCTCGTCCCCGCCCGCGACTGGCGCTTCTGGCTGCTGCTCGCGGCGCTCCTCGCGCTGCTCGCCGCGCTGCTCGCGCCGCGCGTCGCCCTCACCCGGCCGGCGCGCGACATCCTGCTCGTCATCGATGTCACCGGCAGCATGAATGTGCGCGACTACGCCACCGGTGGCGCACCGCAGACGCGCCTCGCCGCGGCCAAGCAGGCGACGCGCGGCCTGCTCGCCGGCCTGCCCTGCCAGTCGCGCCTCGGCCTCGGCATCTTCACCGAACGGCGCAGTTTTATGCTCTTCGAGCCGGCGGAGGTGTGCGGGAACTTCGCGGCCATCGACGGCGCCATCGACGGGCTCGACTGGCGCATGGCGTGGGAGGGTGACAGCTATGTCACCAGTGGCGTCCATTCCGCCCTCGCCATGGCAGCCGGGCTGAAATCCGACCTCGTCTTCATGACCGACGGCCAGGAAGCCCCGCCCTTGGCGGGCGGACGGCTGCCGGCCTTCGACGGCAAGCCGGGCGAGGTGGCGGGCCTGCTCGTCGGCGTCGGCCGCACCGATCCTTCGCCTATCCCGAAATTCGACCAGGACGGCCGCGAGGTCGGCTTCTACGGCGAGCAGGACGTACCGCAGGAGAACCGCTCCGGCCCGCCTCCCGAGGACGCGCCCTCGCGCGCCGGCTGGAACCCGCGCAACGCGCCGTGGGGCGGCGAGCCGGCGACCGGCACCGAGCATCTCAGCGCCATGCGCGAGGAGCATCTGCGTGCGCTCGCCACCCAGACCGGGCTTGGCTTCGCCCCGCTCGACGGCGCGCCGGCGCTGATCGCCGCGGTCGAGGCCGACACAAGCGCCCGGCCGGTGGTCACCCGCATCGACACCGCGGCGGTGCCGGCGGCGCTGGCGCTGTTCTGCCTCTGCGTCCTCTTCGGCCTCGGCGCCGTTTCCTCCCGGCGCCCGGACCGGCTTCCCGTCCAATGAAGGAAAACATGATGCTTGAACGTCTCGTGATCGCGCTCGTCCTGCTCCTTTTTCCCGCGACTTTGCCCGCGCACGGCCCGACGCCGCAGCGGGCGGACGAGACCCTCGCGATCCCCGCCACGCCCGACACGGTGTGGAAGCTCGTCTCCAGTTTTGGTGGCATCGGCCAGTGGCACAAACTGGTGACAAAGGTGGCTGCCACCGGTGGCGACGCGGCCGGCGCCGAGCGCGTGCTCACGTTGGAGAAGGGCGAGATCACCGAGGGGCTCGACGAGGTCGACGCCGGAGCGAAACGCATCTCCTACCGCCTGCTGAAGGAGAACGCCGACGCGCTTCCCGTCAGCTTCTACACCGCCACCATCGAGGTGAAGCCCGCGGGCAGCGGCAGCGAGGTCGCCTGGAGCGCGCGCTTCTACCGCGCCGACACCAGCAATTTCCCGCCGGACAATCTGAACGACGAGGCGGCCATCGCCGCCATGACCGACTTCATCAAGCAGGGGCTGGAAGGGCTGAAGGCCAAGGCGGGCGGCTCGTGAGGGCGCGCCTGCGCGGCCTGCTCGCCGCGCTCGCCCTGATCGCCGGTCCGGCCGCGGCCGGCGAGGCGCCGCCGTTCATTGCGGTAGTGTCGCAGCAGGCGGGCATTCTCTCGCTCGTCGATGCGGAGGTGGGCCGCGTCGTCGACGAGATCCGGCTGCCGCGCGTGCCCGCCGCCGTGGCGGCGACGCCGGACGGGCGCCGGCTCTTCGTCACCCATCCCGATCTCGGCCTCGTCACGCCCGTCGATGTGGCGGCACGGCGTGCCGGGGAGAGCTTCACTGTCGGCAAGGAACCCTTCGGCATCGCCGTTATCGACGGGGGCCGCGCGCTGCTGGTCAGCGACTGGAGCGCCGACGCGCTCATCCGCATCGACGCCGCGACCGGACGGCAGACGGGCCGCGCCGCCATCGGCAGATCGCCCGCCGGCCTCGTGGTCGACGGTCGCTCCGGCCGCGCCTATGTCGCCGACCGCGAGAGCAACCAGGTGAGCGTGGTCGACATCGCCACGATGCAGCGCGTCGCCATCATTCCCACGGGACGGGCGCCCTTCGCGCTGGCGCTCTCGCCGGACGGCAGGGAGCTCTACGTCGCCAATGTGCAGAGCAACGACCTGTCGATCGTCGATACCGAGGCGATGAAGGAGGTCGCGCGCATCCGCATCGGGCTGATGCCCTACGGCGTCGCGGTGACGGCGGACGGCGCCCGCATCGCGGTGACCAGCCAGCAGAGCGGCAAGCTCGCGCTGCTCGACCGCGCCACGCGCAAGATCGTCGTCGAGATGAAGGTCGGCGAGTACCCCGAAGGCGCCGTCATCGCCGGCGACCGCCTGATCGTCGCCAACTGGGCCGACGACAGCCTGTGCATCGTCGAGCTGCTCCAGCCGACGCCGAGTTGCAGCCGGCGCGTGCCGGTCGCGACCGGTCCGCGCATGATGGCGGTCATCGCACCCGCGCGCGACTGAGCCGCGCCGTAACGGCAGCGGACCGGCTCAGGAATGGACGGATCTGCGGAAGGAGACGCCGCTCCGGCGGGCCGCTATTTCTGGATTACCATCTCGCCGGACTTGAAGAAGGCGTCGGTGATCTGCTTCAGATAGGGCTGCGCGTCCGAATGGCGCGCGCCGGGGTCGAGGGCCACCGACTGGGTATAGAAGTTTATCGGTATCCGCTGTCCCGGAACGACATTGGGTATCTCGGCCGGCGTTGGCTCGAACACGACGTTGCTCATGAGCTTGGCGCTGACCTCGCCGGCCGGGCCGGACGGCGCATGCATGAACCAGAACACGCGGATCGCCTTGTCCTGGTCGAAGCCGTTGGCGACGGGAAACCTCTTCGTCTTGAAATCCGCCGTGATGAGAACCTCGGTGAACTTCAGCCCGGCCAGCTCGGCCCGTTTCCTGAATTCGCTCGTCAGTTCGCCACACGCCTTGCCCGTCCAGTCTATTCCCGTTGCCGGACTGCAGGTGAAGACGATCCCGGATGTGAGGTCGAAACGCCTTTTGGGCGGATCGCTTTGAGCGGATGCCTCCAGGCTTCCGATGGCGACCAGCGCGACTGCCAACGTCAAGCACCGCATCGTCGTCCCCCAATGCGCGATTATCCGGAGAATGACGCAGGGGAATGCCGATGTCGAGGCAGGTCCGCGAAGCGGGGACTTGGACGGCTGAAGTCATCGTGCAGTGCTGCTGCTTGATTCAACGCAATCCGATCTCATACTTCGCCGCTATCCTGCCTCGGTTGGCTAGGTTGGAGCGTGATGGGGCGTATTATGAGTGCGTTCGCTGGAGGCACGTCGCGCAGCGGGGACGAGGAAAAGCCGGCCGAGCCGGTCACCGCCGACGTGCAGCGTCAGCTGGAACGCATTCTGGCGAGCCCCGAGCTCAGACGCTCCAGCCGCCTCGCCGATTTCCTCGCCTATGTCGTCGAGGAGACTCTGGAAGGCCGGCAGGAGCGCATCAAGGCCTATTCCATCGGCATCGAGGTGTTCGGGCGCGACGGGACCTTCGATCCGCAGCTCGATCCGGTCGTGCGCATCGAGGCCGGGCGCCTGCGGCGCGAGCTCGAACACTACTACCTCGCCACGGGCCGCGACGACGCCATCGGCATCGAGATCCCCAAGGGCGGCTACGTCCCCCACTTCTTCTATCGTGCCCAGGTGTCCCTGCGCGGCGAGCCCGAGGCGACCGTTCCGCTCCCCGCGCCGGCCGCTCCGCCGGGAGCGGCGGAGGGCGACCGCCAGCACTGGCGCTGGGCGGTGACGGGCGCGGTGATCGCTTGCCTGTTCGCGCTGGTCTGGCTCGGCACCCGCCTCGAACGGGCGGAGAGCGCCGCTTCGGCAGCCGCCGCGGCGCAGCCGTCCATCCTCGTGCTGCCCTTCGCCGATCTCGGCGGCAAGGACATCGCCCTGCGGGCCGCGGCGATCTCGGACGAGCTCGTGGCCCGTCTCGTGCGCTTCCGCGAGGTCACGGTGGTCGCTCCCGAGGGCGCCGGTCCGTCCGACCCGGCACGATGGCCGGCGGCGCGCTATCTGCTCGACGGCAGCGTCCGGGCCGACGATACGCGCCTGCGCGTCACCGCCCGGCTGGTCGAGCGCACCAGCGGCACCATGCTGTGGTCGGACATCTACGACATCGACCCGAAGGCGCCGGACACCATCACCCTCGAAGAGGACATCGCCTCGCGCGTCGCCACCGCCGTGGCGCAGCCCTATGGCGTGCTGTTCCGATCGGTCGAGCGCGCGCGCGACGACCGGTCGCCGCCGCAGATGTCCGACAGCTACCAGTGCGCGCTGCAATTCTACGAGTACAGGAGCGTACTGAGCGCGGAGCTGCACGCCAAGGTCCGCGCCTGCCTGCGGCGCGGCGTCGCCACGACGCCGGGCAACGCCACCGCCTGGGCGATGCTGTCCTATGCCTATCTCGACGAGGACCGCTTCGGCTTCAACCCGGTCGCGCGCCCTCCGCCGGTGGGACGCGCCATCGAGGCGGCGCAGCGCGCCATCCAATTGGATCCGGCCAATGTGCGCGCCCTGCAAGCGATGATGACCGCGCGCTTCTTCAACCGCGAGCCGCAGGCGGCGCTGCAATATGGCGAGCAGGCCTACCGCCTCAATCCCGACGACACCGAGCTGCTGGGCGAATATGGCAGCCGGCTGATGCAGGCGGGCGAGCATGCCCGCGGCATGGCGATGATGGAGGAGGCGCTGGCGCGCAATCCGGGCACCACGGGCCTCTATTCCGGCCTGCTGGCGCTCGGCGCCTATCTCGACGGCGATGACGCCCGCGCGCTGGTGCTGATACGGCGCGCCGACCTGCAGCGCTTCCCGATCTACCATTTCGTGGCGACGCTGATCTATGCGCGCAACGGCCGCGCCGAGGAGGCCGCGGCGAGCCGCGCGACCTTCCTGAAGATGCGGCCCGCCTTCTTCGCGCAGTTCGAGGTTGAGCTCAACAAGCGCAACTTCAACGCCGCCGACCGCGCCAAGATCATCGCCGACGCCGCGGAGGCCGGCTTCGAGGTGCCGGCGCGCCTGCACGACGCCCGCGCCTACTGAATCGGGTCGCGCAGGATCGGGCAGGTCATGCAGTGCCCGCCGCCGCGCCCGCGCCCGAGCTCGTCGCCCTCGATGGTGATGACCTCGATGCCGGCCTTGCGCAGCTTGGTGTTGGTGTAGGAGTTGCGCTCGTAGCCGACCACCACGCCGGGCGCGAGGGCGACGACATTGTTGCCGTCGTCCCATTGCTCGCGCTCCTGCTCGTAGCTGTCGCCGCCGGTGGTGACGATCCGCAGATGCTGGAGGCCGAGCGCCTCGGCCGCGACGCCGGTGCCGTCCTCGGTCAGGAAGGGGCGGTCCTCGACCGTGTAGTCGACGTCCTCCTCATTGTCGCCGGGCCTGAGGCTGTAGCAGGTGATCTGCTGGCACACGTCGAGGAACACGTTGGCGAGGTCGCGGTCGCACATGGTGAACACCGTGTCGAGATGCATCGCCGCGCGCGACTTCGGCATCTGGCAGGCGACGACGCGGGTCGCCGCCTCGCCGAGGAACAGCGCGCGGGCGAGCTGGCCGACCGCCTGCGGCGTGGTGCGCTCGCCCATGCCGATGAAGACGGTGCCGTTGCCGACCGGCATGACGTCGCCGCCCTCCAGCGTCGAGGGGCCGAAATCCTCGTCCGGATTGCCCCACCACACCTTGAAGTCGCCGTTGCGGAATTCCGGGTGGAACTTGTAGATGGCGGTGACGAGGAGCGTCTCCGGCCGCCGCGCCGGCCAGTACATCGGGTTCACAGTCACCCCGCCATAGATCCAGCAGGAATTGTCGCGGGTGAAGATGGTGTTGGGCACTGGCGGGATGACGAAGCCGGTCGGCTCCAGATAGCGGCCGAACATGCCCTGCGGCTCGAAGGGCAGCTCGAAGCGGGCGATGCCGCCGACGAGGTGCTCGGCGAGCTTCATCGGCGGCAATTCGTCGAGCCACTGGCGCAGCTCTTTCAGCATGCCGGAGCCGACATGGTTGGCGGTGATGCGCCGGTCGAGCACCCAGTCGCGCGCCTCCTTGATCTCCAGCACGCGGGCCAGCAGGTCGTGGAATTCGAGCACCTCGACGCCGACCTCCCGCATCTTGTTGCAGAAGTTGAAGTGCTCCTTCTGCGCTTCCTGCACCCAGAGCACGTCGTCGAACAGCAGCTCGCGGCAATTGCCGGGGGTGAGCCGCTTATGGGCGAGGCCCGGACGGCAGACCATCACGGTCCGCAGCACGCCGGCTTCCGAGTGAACTCCAAACTGCCTCATGACGATGCTCCCTGGGAGGCGCTGTCGGCGAAGGCGATGCCGTCCGCCTCGGTGGTGACGGTGGTGCCGGCGGTGCCGGCGATCATGCCGGTGAGGTCCTTCAGCGAGCCGATGCAGGCGCGCTTGCCGGTGGCGATGGCGAAGCGGCACGCCGCCTCGACCTTGGGACCCATGGAGCCGGCGGGGAAGGAGAGCGCGGCGAGCGCCTGCGGCGAGGCGCGGCGGATCGCCTTCTGGCTGGGCGTCCCCCAGTCCACATAGATGGCGTCGACATCGGTGAGGATGGCGAGCAGGTCGGCGCCGAGCTCGCGGGCCAGCAGCTCGGTGGCGAGGTCCTTGTCGATGACGCATTCGACGCCGACGAGGCGCCGCCGCCCGTCCGGCGCCTCGCCCGGTTCGTACATGGTGGGGATGCCGCCGCCGCCGGCGGCGATCACCACGGTGTTCTGCTCCAGCAGCCAGCGGATCGGGCGCAGTTCGAAGATGCGCTTCGGCATGGGCGAGGGCACGACGCGGCGGAAGGCGTCTCCGTCCGCCTTGAAGGTCCATCCCTTCTCGGCGGCGATGCGGTCGGCGTCATCGCGCGTGTAGATCGGGCCGATGAACTTGGTCGGGTTGCCGAAGGCCGGATCGGCCGGGTCGACCTCGACCATGGTCAGCAGCGTGGCGAGCGGGCGCTCGAAGGGCAGGAGATTGCCCAGCTCCTGCTCGATCATGTAGCCGATCATCCCCTCGGTCTCGGCGCCGAGCACGTCGAAGGGATAGGTCTCGACCTTGCCATAGGAGGCGCCCTGGAGGGCCAGCAGGCCGACCTGCGGGCCGTTGCCATGGCCGACGACGAGCTGGTGCTCCATCGCCACCGGCGCCAGCGAGCGGGCGGCGACGGCGACATTCTCGCGCTGGTTCTCGGCCGTGAGCGCCTGGCCCCGGCGCAGCAGCGCATTGCCGCCCAGCGCAGTGACGACGAGCATCGTCCCTACTCCCCGAGCGTGGCGACGAGCAGCGCCTTGATGGTGTGCAGCCGGTTCTCCGCCTGCTCGAAGGCGACATTGGCCTCGCTCTCGAACACCTCGTCGGTGACCTCGAGCCCGTCATGGATGCCGAACTTGTCGGCGATGTCCTTGCCGACCGTGGTCTCGGTGTCGTGGAAGGCCGGCAGGCAGTGCATGAATTTCACGCGCGGATTGCCGCTCGCCTTCATCAGCGCCGCGTTCACCTGGAACGGCTTGAGCAGCTTGATGCGCTCCTTCCACACCTCCTTGGGCTCGCCCATCGAGACCCAGACATCGGTATGGATGAAGTCGGCTCCCTTCACCGCCGCCTTCGGGTCGTCGGTGATGGTGAGCTTGGCGCCGTAGCGCTTCTCGAGGTCGCGGGCGATGGTGACGAACTCGTCGGAGGGCCAGAGCTTCTTCGGGCCGGCGATGCGCACATCCATGCCCATCAGGCAGCCGGCGATCATCAGCGAATGGCCCATGTTGGAGCGGGTGTCGCCGACATAGGCGTATTTGATCTCGTGCACCGGCTTGTCCGAGTGCTCGCGCATGGTCATCACGTCGGCGAGCATCTGGGTCGGATGGTACTCGTCGGTGAGGCCGTTATAGACCGGCACGCCGGCATATTTGGCGAGCTGCTCGACGCCGGTCTGCGAGGCGCCGCGATACTCGATGGCGTCGAACATGCGCCCGAGCACGCGGGCGGTGTCCTTGAAGGATTCCTTGTGCCCGATCTGCGAACCGGCCGGATCGAGATAGGTCACGTTGGCGCCCTGGTCGTGGCAGGCCACCTCGAAGGCGCAGCGGGTGCGAGTGCTGGTCTTCTCGAAGATCAGCACCACTTCGCGGCCCTTCAGATGCGGCTGCTCGGTGCCGGAATACTTCGCCCGCTTCAGGTCGCGCGCGAGGTCGAGCAGGAACTGGAACTCGCGCTGCGTGTAGTCCTGCACGGTCAGGAGCGAGCGGTTTCTGAGGTTGAACGACATCAGTGCGTCTCCTTGAAGGACGGGCTCACAGGGGTGGGATGCCGCGGCGCCGCGGCGGCGCGGGCGTTGAGGTTGTGGCGCTTGATCCAGACGAAGACCGGCAGGCCGCTCATCAGCAACAGGAAGCCCCAGAACACGACCTCCGCCCCGGCGCCGTAGATCGCGCCGATGGAGAACAGGAAGGCGATCGTCGCGAGCGCCACCAGACCGCCGAGGCGGGGCGGCGGCCGGTAGTGGATCGGATCGGTGGCGTAGAGCACGAGCTCGACCAGCGCGCAGAAGATGTAGGGGACGAGGCTGGTCAGGGTCGCCAGCAGGATGATGAAGGTGAACTGCTCCACCAGCTCGCGGCTGAGGTTCATCGCGATCAGGATGCTGGAGAGCAGGCTGGAGACGATCAGCGCGTTGACCGGCGCACCCGAGGGCGAGGCTTCGCCGAGGAAGGCGGGAAAGGCGCCGTCGCGCGCGGCGCCGTAGGGCACCTGGCCGGAGAGCAGCGTGAAGCCGTTCAGCGTGCCGAAGGTCGAGACGATCGCCCCCGCCGCCACCAGGAAGCCGCCGGCCGGCCCCCACAGATGCTCGGCCACCAGCGCCAGCGGCGCCGTGGAGGAGCCGAGCGAGGCGAGCGGCACGGTGCCGAAGGCGACGATAGTGACGAGGATATAGAGCCCCGCGGCGAAGCTGGTGCCGAACACCGTCGCCAGCGGGATGGTGCGGCCGGGATTGACCACGTCGCCCGCCGGCACGGTGGCCGATTCCAGCCCGAGGAAGGCCCAGAGCGTCAGCGCCGAGCAGGCGGCGATGGCGGCGAACGGATCGAGCCCGCTCGGGTTGAACGGCACGAAGTGGCTGGTGTCGACCACGGTCAGCCCGGCGACGACGAGTGCGAGCAGCGGCAATAGCTTCAGCACCGTGGTCGCCACCTGCACCAGGCCGGCGGTGCCGACGCCCCTTATGTTGACCAGCGTCAGCGTCCACAGCGCCGCCAGCCCGACGGCGAGGCCGGGCAGGCCGCTCGCCGCGCCGGGAACGAAGTGGCCGACATAGCCGGTGAAGGCGACGGCGACGCCGGCATTGCCGGCCCACAGCGCGATCCAGTAGCCCCAGGCGATGAGGAAGCCGGCGAACTCGCCGAAGCCGGCGCGCGTATAGGCATAGGGACCGCCGGTCTTCGGTACCAGCCGGGCCAGCCGGCCGAACACGATGGCGAGGGCGATGGCGCCGATGGCCGTGACGATCCAGCCGGCGAGCGCCATCGGCCCGTAGGGCGCCAGCGAGGCCGGCAGCAGGAACACGCCGGAGCCGATCATGTTGCCGACGACGAGGGCGGTGCAGGCGGCGAGACCCAGCCTGCCTTTCCCCGCACCGCTTGAGCTGGGCATGATACGCCTCCTCAGAGCGGGCTGATGGCGCCGGTCCAGATCAGGTAGAAGGCGAGCACGGCGAGGCCGACCATGACGGCGGCGATGATGAGGTCGCTGCCGGTATAGGCCCGCACCCCGCGCTGCCGGCAGGCGATGGCGTAGATGACGAGCCCGGGCAGGAAGAGCAGGGTCGCCATCAGGAGGTATTGCAGGCCGGCGGCATAGACGAGCCACAGCCCGTAGAGCGTGGCGACGAGGCCGACGATCAGATCGCGCCGGCGCTGCTTGTCCTCGCCCTTGTAGCTCTCGCCGGTCAAGGCGAGCTTCAGCGCATAGCCGCCGGAGAAGACATAGGGCGGCAGGATCGCCACCGAGGCGATGAAGTAGAAGAAATTGTAGGCGTCCTTGGAGAAATAGGTCAGCACCAGGAAGGCCTGCACGCACAGGTTCGTCACCCAGAGCGAGTTGACCGGCGTGCCGCGGCTGTTCTCGACCGAGAACCAGCGCGGGAAGGTGCCGTCCTTGCCGCAGGTATAGGGGATTTCCGCGCTCAGTAGCGTCCAGCTCAGGAAGGCGCCACCGACGGAGATGATGAGGCCGAGATTGATCAGCCCGGCGCCCCAGGGGCCGACGACGTACTCCAGCACGCCCGCCATGGAGGGCACCTTCTGCCCGGCGAGTTCGGGCTGGTTCATGATGCCGACGGCGAGCAGCGACACCAGCACATAGACCGCCAGCGCCCCGACGAAGCCGATCACCGTGGCGCGCCCGACATCCGAGCGCTTGGCGGCACGGGCGGAATAGACGCTCGCCCCCTCGATGCCGATGAACACCCACAGCGTGACCAGCATGGTGCTCTTCACCTGATCGAGCAGGCTGCCGAGCCCCGCGCCTCCCTCGCCCAGTCCCGCGCCCATGTTGCGGAAGGCGGAGAGGAACAGGTCGAAGTTGAAGGCGACGATGGCGACCAGGATGAACACCAGGATCGGCACCAGCTTGGCCACGGTGGTGATGGCGTTGACGAAGGCCGCCTCCTTCACCCCCTTGAGAATCAGCCCGTGGATGCCCCACAGCGCCAGCGAGGCGCCGACGATCGAGATCACATTGTTGCCGTCGCCGAAGACCGGCGCGAAATAGGACAGCGCGGAGAAGATCGCCACCGCATAGGCCACGTTGCCGAGGAAGGCGCTGATCCAGTAGCCCCAGGCACTGTTGAAGCCGATGAAGTCGCCGAAGCCCGCCTTGGCGTAGGCATAGGGCCCGTTGTCGAGGTTCGGCTTGCGCAGCGACAGGCCCTGATAGACGAAGGCGAGGGTGAGCATGCCCACGCCGGTGACCAGCCAGCCGATGATGATCGCCAGCGGCGAAGCACCCCGCGACATGTCGCTCGGCAGGTTGAAGACGCCGCCGCCGATCATCGAGCCGACGACGAGGGCGACGAGTGGCAGCAGCGTGAGCTTGCCGGCGGCAGGTGTCGCCGGCGAGGAGACGCCGCCGAGCGGGATATGAGCGGTTGCATCGGACATGGTGAAGGCGCCCCTCTGGGCGCCGGTCCTTCGGGCCGCGCGCAATCCCCGGGGCCACTCGGCCTCGAGACCGCCCGGCGCGACCGGCGCGCTGAACGGGCACAGGACACCAGCAAGCCCATCCGGCCTGAAGTATCTTACCGTATGTTACCCCGCAGGCCTTCCGCGCCGCCCGTCATGGGCGCAGATGTCGGGGCGATCCGAGGTTTCCTCCCGCGGTCGGGCCTGCGGCATCGGGCGAGCGCCCGGCCGAGCACCATCCCGCCCTGCATCCCGAATCTACCTCTCCTTGGCATGGAGCCTGACGATGAGCGACACCGACCAGATATCCGCGCCGCATCAGCGCCCGCTGGGCGATGAGAGCTTCATGTCGGCGGAGGACCTGCGCAGCTACATGGACAAGGTCGCCACGGCGCACGCCAAGGAGATGGTGGAGGCGGTGGAGAAGGCCGACCGGGCGCGCGAGGAACTGGCCAAGACGCTGGCGGCGCCGATCGAGCTGACGCCGGCGAGGCTGGAGGAGATCACCCAGAACCTTCTGGTGAAGCTGCGCTCGGCGGCCGAACGCGGGGAGACCGAGCTGATGGTGATGCGCTTCCCCAACAGCCTGTGCACCGACCATGGGCGAGCCATCAACAACACGGTCGAGGGCTGGCCGGACACGCTGACCGGCCGGCCGCGGCAGGCTTACGAGCTGTGGCGCGACCGGCTGAAGCCGGCGGGCTTCGGCCTGACCGCGATGATCGTCGACTGGCCCAAGGGCATGCCGGGCGATGTCGGCCTGTTCCTGACCTGGGGCAGGAAATAGGAACCCCCGTGGACCACGCTCACGGCATGACGGGTTTCCAGTCCGGTCCCGGATCGAAGGCGGTCATGCCGGCGGCGATGGCGGGCGTCTCCGGTCCGAGATTGATCTCGTAGACCTGTCCGCGCTGGTCGCACAGGAAGGTCATCACGCCTGTCTTCCCCCAGCTCTCGGGATAGGCGAGCATGGCGAAGCCGCCGAGCAGCCGGCCCTTGACCAGATAGTCATAGGCGCCGCCGGGGGCGTTCGGCCCCTGCCGGGTGAGGATGCGGTAGAAATAGCCTTCATAGGGTTGCGGCTTGCCGCCGGCGTCGCGCTGCAGCGCCGCCGCCGCGATGCGCTCGCCGAGCGGGCTGCGGTCGTCCGGCGTCGCGGGCGGCCAGTAGAGCCCGTCATGGCGTCCGGGCGTGCTGATGAAGCGCCGCGCATATTGCCGGACCGGCTCGTCGTCATGCAGCGAGGCGAAATATTCGTTCTGCGCGGCGACATAGTCGGCGCAGGCGCCGATCGCCGTCAGCTCGTTGCGGCCTACCGCCCGGTCGATGATCTCCTGCCGGCCGGCGGCGAGATCGAAGGTCCAGGCGCCGCCGGTCTCCTTCAGCGGGATCGGGAAGCGCCAGCGGACCTTGCCGAAGACCAGCACCTTCCGCCCGTCATCCCCATCGGCGACATCGACCCAGCCGGCGGCGAGATTGAGGAACACCTCGCGGCGGAAGCGGTCGGTCTCCTCGTCGCCGGACGCCAGCAGCTCGCGCCCGCCGGGACCGAAGACGCGCTCCAGCGCGGCGGGCCCGGGTTGGCGTGCCGCCTCGACCAAGGCGGAAGCGGCGGCCTCCGGCGAGGGGAACTTCTCCTGCGCCGCCGCGGGGATCGTCAGGAGCCCCGTGCCGAAGGCAAGGGCGGTCGCCAGACGCATTATGCGGGATGTCGCCATGATCTCCTCCTCAGCGCCTGCGTCCGCCACCGCCGCCGGGCCGCCCGCCTCCACGGGGCACGGGCGGCCGCGAGACCGACTTGCGGCTCGTGGCGCCGCGCTGGGAATAGCCGTGCGCATTGCCGCCGGCGCGCACGTCGCTGAAGGCCGTCGGGCGGGGCGGGGCCTTCGGCGCCGGGCGGCTGGCGGCGGGGGACTTGGGCCTCTGGGCTGGTTTGGCGGCGGGTTTGGCGCCTGGCTTTGCCGCGGCGCTCCGCGGCGGCTGCGCCGGGGTCGAGGGGCGGCCTGCCGCAGGGCGCTGCGCGGCATCGGGACGGCCGACATCGGGACGCGCCGGGAGGCCGCCCGCATTCGGGCGCTGCCCCGCCGC